>NZ_JAEMVA010000013.1 GCF_029215955.1 Sulfurimonas sp. SAG-AH-194-I05 | reverse complement strand
TTATTGTTTATTATTCTTATATTCTATATTGTTAATGACTTATAAAGGATTTAATGAATAATAATTCCTTACCTAAACAATAAAAAGTCCATATAAGGCATTTTAAAGTATCAAATTCATTTAATTATTCTTTATTGATATAATTCATTAAAATAACAAAAATTTTGATAAAATGATTGAATTATGACTATTTTCTCATTATCTTCCAATAACTATTAAATACTTTTCTAAAATCTTCTAAATCAGGAGTATAATATTTTATTAACATTTTATAATCTTTCTTATTATGAGATAAGCACATATCACAAAGGAATGGGTTTTTAGTCTTTTTAGACATAATTGTTAAAAATAAATTTCTTGTATCATGACCACTTATAGAATTAGTATCAATTCCAGCATCTTTTATACATTTCTTCATATATTTACTATATACATTTGAACTTACATTTTTAAAAACTTTTCCCTTACCATTTTTATCTAATAATTCTATAATTTCTATTGGTAAAGGATAAAATTCATTAACTTTTGTTTTAGTAGTTTCTGACCTTGTTTTTACAACATTTCCAATAATATCTTTATATTCTACTTTTAATATTTCAGACCTTCTTCTTGCTGTCATTAAAGCCCATAATAAAGATAATTTTATTTCATTAGTTGGGATAGTTCCTATATTTGTAAAATCATTGATTGATTTATACATTAACCTAATAGTATCTTTATATATATTTTTATTTAAAGGAGCGTTTAATCTATGAGATAATGGGTCTTTACTTGTAATTGTTCCCTTTATATCTTTAATTGTTTTTGTGTTAAGTGGGTTAATTGGAATTATCCCTTTTTCAAAGGATGAATTCAAGGTTGGACTAATAGCTTTTTTTATAATTATTAAGACATCGTGATTAACTGTTTCACTTAATTTTTTTAATATTTTTTCAAGACTACTTATATCAATTTCTTCAATATGTAAGTTTTTAAACAATGGATATCCATTTTTTTTAAAACTTGTTAATTGACTTCTTCTTGTGGTTTCGGCTATATCTCTATTTTCTAACTCTTCTATAACCATATCCCTAAAAGATATATCTGATTTTTCTAATTCAAAAAATGGGTCTTCTCCCTCTCTAATCATAGTTTTTAATTTCTCTAATTTAGATACAGCAGATTTAATTGTTGTAACTCCATATAGTGAAGTTAGATTTTTTTCTATAAATCTTCTTCCTTTAATTGTGAAAGTGGCTAAATACTCTATATCAGTCTTGGATTTTTCAATTTTATATATATTTGGTTTTGAAGTTTTTTCTAATTTATGTATTCTTGACATTATTTTTCTCTTTAAGGTTAAAAGTTATGTATGAAGTTATGTAGCTTCAAGTCATTTTTATTACTTTGTATTATCTCAAAATAAAAATTAAAAACAGCTAAAATAGGGGTTATAGTGGGGTTTATCTCGTGGTTTAAGGGGTTTAAGAATAGAATATTTACTACCATGACATGGAAGTGGTCACTGGTTCAAATCC
Source organism: Sulfurimonas sp. SAG-AH-194-I05 (assembly GCF_029215955.1). GTDB lineage: Bacteria > Campylobacterota > Campylobacteria > Campylobacterales > Sulfurimonadaceae > Sulfurimonas. Next base: position 39,693 of record NZ_JAEMVA010000013.1, on the reverse strand, counting down.
AGTATCGAGCACCATTTAAATTTCAAGTATCGAAATAAAAGCATCTGCTATCTTTTCGTAACCTTTTTCATTAGGATGTACATGATCGCTTTTAAGTGAACGGTCTAAATCCACATGTCTCAACACATCACATTCAAATAACACGCCTGTTTCTTCTGCAACTTCTGTATAAATATCACACATCCCAAAACCAGAATGATAATAATCAGGTAACCCAACGAATAAAATCTTTGTTTTACTCTCTTGTATAAGTTTTATCATCTCAAGTAAATTACTTTTGAGCACACTAAATGAAGTTTGATTTACGATATCATTCCCACCATGACAGAGAATAACTAGTGCCGGTTTTTTTTCCAAAAGTGAAGGTAATCGAAGGAGTCCGCCTGCAGAATACTCCTCATTTATGCCTGCATTTATAACTTTTATACCTGTCTTTTTTTCTATTTGCTTAGGATAGGAAAAGTCTTCACGTGCTCCTAAACCTTTTGTTAAGCTATCACCAAATGCTACTATCATTTGACTCCCTTAAAGTGATTTTATTTTAATGAATATTTAAATTTCGCATAAAATTTCCAGCGATATTTCTACCTCTCACATGAAAAAGTTCTGCAATAGCTGGTTCAAAAATTGTATGTAATGTCTTAGAAAAAAGTTCTAGCCATCGATCAAATGCTTGTGCACTCAGTCGCTCTCTAAATGCAACATGTGGAGCAAAAGGACTACCGGTATATGCAAAGTCACCTAATGCTATAGAAGCCCAAAAATCTGTTAATAATTGTATATGTGCCTTCCACGTATCGTTTGTCAACTCTTTTCCTAGTATATCTGTAAAAATTGGTCCGATTAAATCATCTTTAATAACTTTGGCGTAAAATTTTAGAACTAAACTCTTTAAATTTTTTTTTGTAATTTCATTATGCAACATAAAAAGGCACACTATCCTTCAATAATTTTATTTACTTTATAAAAGTATATCTTTAATTTACTATGAATAATCTTTAAATAAGAAGAATATTCTATAATCTACTAGTAATTAATATTTTTCACTATTTTTCTTTATTTAAATCTTTCGCACATACCACAGCACTTGAAAAAGCCCACTGAAAGTTATACCCACCAAGTTCACCCGTCACATCAACTACCTCACCTATAAAGTACAAATTTTCCACATGTAAAGCTTCTAACGATTCAGGATTCAAGTTTTCACTTAAGACACCACCACGAGAAACTTCTGCCTTTGTAAATCCAAAATTACCAGCCGGGGCAAACGCATAATTATGAATGGCTTGGAGTTTTTCTTTTTGCTCTTTTGTCAGCTTTTTGCATTGAGTATCTTTAACATCAATAGCATCAAGAAGAGCTTTGGCAAGTCTTTTAGGAAGGGGTATAACAGAACTCAGTACTTTTTTACTTCCATTTATTAGTTTAAAAATAGTATCGTTTGGTAAAAAGTCTATAGCCATGTTTCCCTTTTTCCAGTAAAGAGAAGCAGAAAGAATACACGGTCCACTCATACCTTTATGTGCAAAAAGCATTTCTTCTTTGAGAAGTTTACCCTCTACTTTGATATGTACGTAGCAACTTAGTCCACTCAATTCTTTCATCCAAAACTGAGAAGGTTGTACTGTCATACCAACAAGAGCAGGAGTAAACTCTTTTACAGATAAACCAAAGTCATTAGCTATGCGTAAACCGACATCTGTTGCACCTAAAGTTTTAAAACTTTTTCCACCTGTAGCCACAACAAGTTTTTTTGTTTTTAATGTACCTTTGGATGTTTTTACTTCAAACAAATCATTGTGTTTACACACTTCTCTCACTGTGGTATTCAAAAGTATTTCCACATGCTGTGCTAAATGCTTTAAGACGTTGATTATTTCATCTGAAGAATCACGACAAAAGTAATAACGGTTTTTACGTATCTCAGGAGAAATTCCATTTCTACCCAAAAAGGTAAGTAAATCATCTTTTGAGAAAGTTTGAAGAGCATAGTTTACTAACGACTCTTCTCCATCAAAATTATTTGATGAAACTTCCACATTGGTGATATTACATTTACCGCCACCTGAAATTTTCAACTTTTGTGCTACTTTAGCATTATTTTCAACAATTCCCACATGCAAACTCTTTTTTAAATGACCTGCACACATTAACGCACTTGCCCCACCACCGAGGATTAAAACATCATATATTTTCATAGACGTATTATACGATATAATACGAAAATAATTTAACGTAAAAGTAGTAAATATGAGCAATAAACTTCACATAGTATCTTTAGGCTGTACAAAAAATCTTGTTGACACAGAAGTAATGATGGGTAAACTTCAAAACTTTGAGTTAACGGACGACAAAGAAAATGCTGATGTAATCATCGTGAATACATGTGGATTTATTGATGCAGCTAAAGAAGAATCTCTCAACACTGTTCTTTCCCTCCATGAAGCACGTAAAGAAGACTCTCTTCTTGTAATGGCAGGGTGTTTAAGTGAGCGTTATAAAGATGACTTAATGGAACAAGTTCCAGAAGTTGATATTTTTACAGGTGTTGGGGATTATGACCGTATTGATGAGCTTTTAATCGAGAAAAAAAGTCGTTTTTCAGATGAAGTATTTTTAATAGATGGGGCAGAACGTGTTGTAACAGGTTCTACCTATCATGCCTATATCAAACTCTCAGAGGGTTGTAACCAAACATGTAGTTTTTGTGCTATTCCTTCTTTTAAGGGGAAATTAAATTCTCGTAACCTTGATTCTATTGCAAAGGAAGTTGAGGGTCTTGTTACAAAAGGTTATTATGACTTTTCTTTTGTATCTCAAGACTCAAGTTCATACTTACGTGATCAAAATATTAAAGATGGTTTATCCCTTCTTATTCAAAGAATCGAACTTATTGATGGTGTGAAATCTGCTAGAATTCTTTACCTTTACCCTAGTACAACTACGATTGCTCTTCTTAAAAACATTGCTAAAAGTAATATTTTTCACAACTATTTTGACATGCCGATGCAACACATCAATGACGATATGCTTCGTATGATGAAACGTGGATTTGGGAAAGTTAAAAGTCTTGAACTTCTTAACTTTATGCGTTCACTTCCTAACTCGTTTGTACGAACAAGCTTCATTGTAGGGCATCCACAAGAAACAGACGCAATGTTTGAAGAGATGTGTGCATTTGTAAAAGACTTTGGTTTTGATAGAGTCAATGTTTTTGCATATTCAGACGAAGAAACAACTTCTGCCTTTGATATGAAAGACAAAATTACAGCCGAAGTAATCTCTGCGCGTGCGGATATTTTAGGTGCTATTATTGATGAATGTACACAAGAATCACTCCAAAAAGAAGTAGGTCAAGAGGTAGAACTTATCATTGATGGTGAAAGTGATGAACATGCGTATCTTCTCAGTGCAAAACGTACTATTTGGGCACCTGAAATTGATGGTGAAATTTATGTAAATGACCGTACTAAAGATGAAGACTTAGTATACGGAAAAATATATAAGGCAAAAGTAACTGAATTGGTCGGTAAAGTTTTAACTGCAACTGTGGATAATGCTTAAAGAATCAGCGCTCCAACAACTTAGAGGAAAAAAGAATCTTTTAGCTTTCTCTGCTGGTGGTGATTCCACTGCCCTTTTCTTCTTACTTACACATGCCAACATCCCCTTTGACATAGCTATAGTAGACTATGGTATTCGAGAACAAAGTAAAGAAGAACTTCTCTACGCACAAGAACTTGCACGCAAATATAATTGCACGTGCCACAACTTTAAAGCCTCAAAAATAACTACAAATTTTGAAGCACAAGCAAGAGAAATTCGTTATACCTTTTTTCATGCGCTCGTTGTAGAGTTTTCGTATGAGAATATTCTTACTGCACACCATTTAGGCGATAGATTTGAATGGATGCTTATGCAGTTTTGTAAAGGTGCTGGAGCTATTGAATTAGCAGGAATGCAAGAGATACAAAAAGAAGACAACTATACCCTTCTTCGTCCTCTTTTACATATTCCAAAAGAACAACTACTTGCGTACTTACATACAAATTCTATTACTTATTTTGAAGATGAAACAAATCTTGATGAAAGCATTAAACGAAACTATTTTCGCCATACCTATGCAAAACCTTTACTACAAAAGTACAGTAACGGCATACAAAAAAGTTTTCAGTACCTCGATGAAGATAAAAATATACTCACACAAAATATTACTCTCACTACATGGAACTCCTTTGCGTATTTTTTAACTTCCTCGCAAGCAAGAGCAAATATTTACACTATAGATAAGTACTTAAAAAAGAATCTCCACATGCTAAGCTTTGCACAAAGAGAAGTATTAAAAGAAGAAAAAACTGTAGTTATTGGAAGAAAATTTCTTATATGCACAATAGATAAATATACGACTATTACACCTTATATAAAAACACAAAAAAGTATGGACAAAGAGTTTAAAGAAGAGTGTAGAAAATTAAAAATAGAACCTAAAATACGTCCCTTTTTAGAAGAAAATAAAACAATATTTTTCAAGCTAAAAGAGTTACTTAACTACCGCTAATCTATAAGACTTGTAAACTTTCATAGTAAAACTTGAACGGATTACGTTTCTTTCTCTTTTAAAGTTAATTGGGAAGTTAACAGAGATAATCCAGTCACTTTTATTTACCGAGTCTAAAAAGTCATAAAAACTTTTTGGTGAATTGATTTGAGATGTTGTATTAATTTCATACACAATAAACTTCTCTTCATTTTCAAGTAAAACCTTTGGCTGAATTGTCAATGTTTTAAAATAATTTTTATTCACTTTTAAAAATCTTGAAGGATCAAAATTCTTATCAAACGCTACAATGATATTTTTATTTTTAGCTCGTAAGTCTGATAATGTTTGGGCGACTTCATCTCTAAAATTTTCATAATTTCGAAGTTCTTTACTCTCTTTTTTAAGAGCAGTTCGTTTACTTCTATACTCTTTTCCTTCAGGAATCAATAAAGAAAAAGAAAAAACAAAAACAAAAATTAAAAGAAAAAGAGACAAAGCAAGTAAATAAATATTTTGTCTTGAAATTTCAAACTTCATTATTCTTCCTCCTCGTATCCATCTTCTTCAAGGTCTATACTTAAGTCTTCTTCAACATCAATATAATTCGTTGAAACAAAGTTTAACCAACCATTTTCTGCAGGATAAAAGCTACTATATGTTCGATGAAAAATCGAACGAAGTGGTGCTTGTAACATAAAGTTATAAACATCTTTATTTGGTGTTATTCCATAAAGTATGAGACCGTTTTCAAGTAAATTAGCTTCTGACAAAGTTATTCTTTGGGGAACTAAGTCAAACATATTTACAATAGAATCTTTAAGAACTATATTTTTTGTAAAAATAGATTCAGCCAACATACTTTCCTCTTCTATAAAAAGTATTTTTTCCTCTATAGAATCGATTTCTTTGTTTATATATGTAATAGTTTCTTTAATTTCTAATCTATTTTGCGTAAACCTATAATCTTTAAATAGCAAAAATATATATGTTGAAAAAAGCATAAAGAGAGTTATTCCAAAAAAAATACCAACAAGCTGTACCTCTGGAGTAATAATAGATTTTTTTCGTACCTTTATATAGCTATATTTCATGATAGTTCCATTTTAGCTATTTCACATAACGCTAAGGGAAGATCCATGTGTCGCACATAAACATTTAAAAACATCTCTTCTTCAAGGTAACGTTTTAAATCACCACTTACTCCGGTTGCATCTGCAATATATACATTTTCTAAAAAGACACCTTCAAACTTTTCATCACTATAAAAAGTATTTATTGCACTTTGAATTAAAGAAAATCTTTGATAGTCCTCGTTGATACCATCAGAATCTTGTATAGGAAAGTCTTCATTTTCCTCATTAACATTCAGTTCTTCTTCTATATCTTTAGACTCTGAAAATTCATCTATATCATCCATAGATTCTAAGTCAGCAATATCACCAAAGTCATCTAACTCATCAATATCATCAATAGCATCAATATCATCTAAGTCTATACTCTCTTCTTCTAGCTCAAACTCTTCTTCAAGGTCATCTTCAATAACAAGTTCACTATCAAAGTCATTTGTCACTTCTATATGCTGTCCAAAAAGAAATTCTCCTGAATTAAAAACACTCAAAGACATCGAGTTTTCTTCTACTAAAAGGAAAATTGCTAAATGTGAGTCAATTTTATCTCCAAAAAAATTCGCTAATACCACAAAAGGTGAAAAAATAAAATCTATTCCTATTTTTTTATATACTTTTTCAAGTTCGTAAATATCACTTTTTAAAGTATAAAAACTCCATGCATCGCTAAAACATTTAAATTCATTTTCATGAATATCTTGGTATTTCCCGATTAAATGTTTTGAGCATGTGGGAATAGCACCTTGATTTATTGAGTTATCTAAAACAGATATATAAAAAAGTGGTGATTCTTTTGTATAAGAAAGAATATATTTATGCATTTCATTACTATAATATGCAGTGTCAAAAATAACTTCATTTGAATCAATAACACCTTTAGAGTTAAGAACTTCTATATAAACAGTAGACTTTGAATTACCTATAACAATATTTACTAAAATTTTATTATAAAGTATATTATAAATTTTATTGAGCATTAGGCATCACCAAAACATAAAGGATGTGCTTTATTATAGTTTTCTTTTTTCAAAGAACTTCCTAACTTTGTATATATTTGTGTCGTAGCCATAGAAGAATGTCCTAATAATTCACTCACATCTGAAATAGGTGCATGATTATTTAAGAGTTCAGTCGCAAAGGAATGACGAAGTTGATGAGGAGTTACTTTCAATGCCACCCTTTTAAAGACTTTTGTTATTATATATCTTAAACTATTTTCGCTTAATCTTTCACCTTTTTTTTGAAAAAGAAATGTATTTTGCTGATTTTTCTCTAAATACGTATCAATTAGATTTTTAGTTTTTTTTAAAAGAGGAACATCACGCTGTTTATTACCTTTACCTATAACACGTATCCATTCTTCTGAAATAGCATTTACCTCCAAAGAACTAAGTTCAGAGATTCTCAAACCTAAGCTATATAGCATTGTAACAATTAATTTTTCTTCTAATGATGCCTTAGCTAAAGCATCTATAATATGTTGATGTTTAATAGGTTTAGGAAGCGTTTTTGCTACTTTAATCGTGTCATCTGATTCCAGTGTACATGAAATACCATTATCATTTAAATACTTTATAAAGCTTCGAATAGAACTCAACTTTCTTGAAATTGTTTTAGGATTCAAGTCTTTCATCTTAATTCTATAAGGCATTAAATTCAACTTTATCAAGCCATTTTCCTCAAAAACTGTAATGTATTGCGATGCTTCTTGAAGCGTTTCATCATAGCTCTTAATAGTTAAATCAGAATATGCGCGTAATTTTTCTAAAGATTCTAAAAAATCTTGTTTATATTTTTCTATTAACTTTAACAAGAAGCTTCTCAAATTTTTGAAAATATGAAGCACTTTTACGCACTAAATTTTTATCAGTAATAACACTCGGTGCTAACTTTACATAAGAACCTGTCATAATTTCACACATCAGCCTTATTTTTGCCTTATCTCCATCTGTTATATACTCATGCCTTGCGATACTATTTATCTCTTTCATATATTTTTTTGCCATTGCATTATAGTTGACATATTTTAAGGAGATAACGCTTTGTGACATAACAGTAGATGCCATACGATTATAGACATCAACGGAAAAAGCTTCTCTTGCTAAAACAAGCGCTTTATCATAGTGACCCATTTCAAAATAGTACTTTGCCTTAATAGATTTTTCATAAGAAGGATTTATTAAAAAATAAATAAACATAGTTAAAATTAGAAACATTGCAACAGCAACTATTGTAAATTTACTACTCATTTTTTAATAATCCTTCTTGTATAATCTCTTTTGCTTCACTAAGGCTTTTATCACGTATATCAATATATTCACTAATATAATAGTTAATTATACCAAATGGTTTAGGAATAACAAATCTATCCCATGAATTTATAGTCCAGTACTTTGTGGGCTTAATACGTACAAGAACAATATTTACCTTTGCTTTTTGAGCCATCACAACTATACCATCATGAACCACATGTCGAGGCCCTTTTGGACCATCAGGAGTAATACCAAGATCATAGCCCTTTTTAATCTCTTTAATCGACTGTATTAAAGCCTTTGCTCCACCGCGTGTACTTGACCCTCTAATCGTTCCAAAACCAAAAAACTCTAAGGTTTTAGCAATTAAATTACCATCAAAATGTTCAGAAATCAGGAGTTTTACATGTGGTTTTTTCTTGTATCTTGTGTACGCATAAGGTATCATTAAAAGCTCGCCATGCCAACATGCCATAATGAATTTTTTATCACCCAATGACGCAGGTCCATGAAAAACTTTTTTATTGGTGAGAGATAAAAACCGGATAAGAAGAGATGCCAAGCTTGGTACTAAAAGCGTAGCTAAAAAGCGAAAGAATTTCTTACGCAACAATCTCACCTGTTAAAATTGTTCTACCTATTGTAGTTATTTTAACATTTTTCATTTGACCTAAAAGTTCTTCTGAACCTTTTACTTTAACAAGTATATTGTTGTCACTTCTTCCAGCTGCATGTCCATCCGAATGAAGAACTTCAAAATAAATTCGGTATGTATTTCCTAGTAATGTTGCATTTTTTTCATCAATAATTTCATTATTAAGTGACTGTAAAAAAGAAAGTCTATCTGAAGCAACTTCTCCATCTACTACATTTGTAAAATGTTCTGCTTCTGTCTCTGGACGAGGAGAATACTTAAATGAAAAAACTTGTTCAAACTTCACTTGATTTAAAACATCAATAGTCTCAGCAAAATCTTCATCACTCTCACCAGGAAAACCTACAATAATGTCTGTACTTATAGTAGCTTCTGGGCACATACTACGAAGCTTCGCAACACGATTTAAAAACCACTCTTTTGTGTAGCCTCTTTTCATATCTTTAAGTACTTTTGTACTTCCACTTTGTAGTGGCATGTGCATTGATTTACATATTTTAGGATTTGAGGCAAACTCTTCTATAAACTCATCATCCATGTGAAAAGGATGTGGAGAAGTAAAACGGATACGTTCTAATTTTTCAATTTTTGAAAGTCTTCTTAAGAGTTCAGAAAAATTTACTTTTTTGTGGTCATTTGATGAAAAACGTCGACCATAATTGTTAACATTTTGACCAAGTAAGAAGATTTCTTTTGCACCTGTGGCAACTATACGTTTCGCTTCGTTAATGATTAAAGAATCAGGAATAGAAATTTCATCGCCACGTGTTTTGGGAACGATACAAAATGTACAAGCCTTATCACAACCTATAGATATATTTATAAAACCTTTATATGCAGATGTTCTAAAATCTTTAAAAGCAAATTCACTTTCATCATAATTTATGTCGATTTCTACCGCTTTATTTTTATGAAGAACTTCTGTAATTTTCGATACATTTCTTGCACCTAAAACAAAGTTTACATAAGGTGCTTTTTTAATTATTTCTTCACCTAGATGTGAGGCTGTACAACCACAAACACCTATTTTTGCAGATGGTTTTTTATGTTTGTTAAAACCACCAAGTTCTGAGAAAAGTTTATGAACGGGACGTTCACGAACAGAGCATGTATTTATTAAAATTAAATCGGCTTGCTTAAAATCATCAGTGGTTTCATAACCCTCTTTCTCACGTAACTCTGCAATCATGTGTTCAGAGTCACGAGAGTTCATAGCACAGCCAAGCGTTTCAATAAATAATAATTTGCTCACAATAAATTTCTTAGTTTACTACGTGTACTTGATACATGTATTCATTGTCAGAGAGACCATATTTTACTTCACTCATGTAAAAACTTTTACCTTTTGCTTCAAAATGATCTTGAAGCTCTAATAAATCTTTATGAGAGTTGTCTCTATCAAAATAAAAAATTACACTTGTTTCTTTTTCTACCGCTGCTTCTATTTTTGCTAATTCAGCTTTTTTAGGTTTTTCGTCAATCTCTTCTCTTGCAAATTTTAAATTCATGGTGCATATCCTTAATTGTGTTCTTAAAAGTTTTGCATTATACCTTTTATCTACTAAAAATCGCATTAAAGATTTTTTTATGCTCTTTTTGCTATACTTACATACTTCATAAGAAATCCCTATATAACTTTACTATTGTTTTTATGTTTTTTGTGAAACTACCAGAAAAAAGGCACCCATTATGGAAAAAATTCTAGATATTGCTGAAGCAATTGCACATGAAAAAGGCTTATCACCTGAAAAAGTAATAGAAGCACTCAAAACTGCATTTGTACAAACTGCGAAAAGAGTCATCGATCGAAACTTTGCTTTTGAAGCACAAATAGATGATGAAACGAAGTCAATAAATATTATACAAATAATTACCGTAGTAGAAGATGACAACGAAAATCTCGAAGTTGAAGAGTTGGCACCCGCATATATTTCTCTTAGTGATGCTAAAGAATACGATGACCAAGTTGAGCTTGGCGATCAACTACAAGTTGAACATAAACTCGAAGACCACGGAAGAACAGGGGCATCACAACTGCACCGCGAAATTGAGTTTCACATCCAAAGACTTGTAGAAGATGAACTTTTTAATAAATACAAATCAAAAGTGGGCAACCTTGTTTCAGGACGAGTAACGCGTGTTGACTCCCAACAAGCTACCTATATAGAAGTTGATGAAGTACGCGCTGTTCTTCCTATGAAAAGCCGTATCAAAGGTGAGAAGTTTGAAGTTGGTGACCATATTAAAGCAGTTGTTCGTCGTGTAAATATGGACAAAGAAAATGGTATTCAAATTGAACTTTCTCGTACAAGCCCTAAGTTTTTAGAAGAACTTTTAGCACTAGAAGTTCCTGAAATTTCAGACGGAACTGTAATAGTGGAAAAATCAGCACGTATACCAGGAGAGCGAGCAAAAATCGCTCTCATTTCAACACATCCCCAGGTTGATGCTGTTGGTGCAACTGTTGGGGTTAAAGGTGTACGTATTAATGCTGTGAGTGAAGAGCTTATCGGTGAAAATATTGACTGTATTGAGTACACTTCTATTACTGAACTTTTTGTATCGCGTACAATGAGTCCTGCAATTATCTCACATGTGGAAATTGTTAAAAATGAAGAAGGGGAAAATGAAAAAGCAATTATCACCCTTCCTGCTGACCAAAAAAGCAAGGCAATCGGGCGAAGCGGAATCAATATTCGTCTCGCTTCCATGCTTACAGGAATGAATATAGAACTTGTAGAAACAGACAGTTCTACAAATGAAGAAACAGGTGAAATAGAAGAAGCAAAAGATGGTGTAGATGCACTTGAGGCTCTATTTAACTAAACCATAGTTATTTTAAACTTAACCTCTTTTCATATAAGGGTTAAGTTTTAAAAGTAATAAATCCGCGAACATATTTCCAAGTAATGTTAAAAATGATGTAATCATTAAAATTCCCATAATAACGGGGTAATCACGTGAAAGTGCACTCATAAAAAAAAGCTGTCCCATCCCTTCTATTCCAAAAATAGACTCAAGAATTACACTTCCGCCTATTAAACCGGGTAAAGACAAACCAAGTAATGTAATCATAGGTGGGAATAAATTTGGAAGGATATAATACTTTAAAAGTTGTGCTTTATTTAAACCACGCGAAAGTGCAAAGTAATAATAATCACTTTTAAGTATTTCAAGTGTTAAAGAACGCACATAAATTATCATACTTCCAAGTCCTACAAAAATCATCACCCCTACTGGAAGTGCCAAATGCCAAGCCATATCTGCATAGTATGCAAAACCTGTTTTTTCTTCTATAGAATGAAGCCCTGCAATAGGAAATAAGTCTAAATGTACACTAAAAAATATAATGAACAAAAGTGCTAAATAAAAAGATGGCATTGAAAAAGAAAAAAGTGCAATTTGTCGAATAAAATAATCTGTCTTTTGTTCATACTTTAAAGCAGATTCAATACCAAGATATAAAGACAGCGCAAATACACTCATAAGCGCAATAAGATTCATCCATAAGGTTACAGGAAGTCTTTTGAGTATTTCTTCACCGACATCTTGTCCACTTACAAAAGAGATGCCAAAGTTAAGCACACTCATGTTTTTCACCCAGTCTATATACTGTATAAATAAAGATTTATCAAGACCATACACAGCTTTGAGTTTTTCAATCGCTTCTTTTGTCATGTTAGGATTTAATTCCCCTGCTCCGAAAAAACTGTTTGGTGCTGCATGAATAGCTAAAAATGAGATTACAGAAATAATAAATAACATAAATAATAAATAAAAAAGTTTTTGAAATAATAATGTCATGAAAGGATTATAACGAAATTTAGAGAAGAATTTTCAATTTCCCGTAACAAAACAGGAAAAGGGAAATTGAAAAGTTTGCATCAAAGTTTTACTAGAAACTTGTACCGATTGTAGCAATAATGTTATCTTCAGTTTTTGTACCAGCAGTATCATAATCCATTGCAGCATATGCAATTGATACGTCAAATTTACCAAATGTTTTAGTAAGACCAGCTGAATAATAGTTACCAGTATTAGTATAGTCACCATATGTAGCATCTAAAGTAATGTCAGATGGTAATGGAATAGATAAGCCTAATTCATACCCATTTTCTGGATTAATAGTATCAGTTTTTATACCTGAATAATACATTGCAGATACAGATGCAACTTTGAAGTCATACCCTAAACTTACATATGCTTCTGCAAAGTTTGAAGCTGTTGTATCTGTTGGGTAAGCGTACTGAATCATACCTAAGTCATAGCTAAGACCTGAAATTTCACCAGCATAACCAGCATAAAAATCTGCTTCCATTGAAACATCAGATGAAAAGTTTACGTTTGAACCCCATACACCAGCATAAAAACCATTGTAAGCAAGATCAACGCCACCTTGTACAGCAGGGCTATTACTTGACTGAGTCATACCTCTCCATACATAGTTACTTGTTAATGCCATATTTGCAGAAACTTCTACTTCACTTGCTGATACATTTGATACTACTGCAGTAGTTGCTAAAAGAGCTGCTACTAAACTTAATTTAATTGATTTCATATTTTTCCTTAATGATTTTTTATGGAAGAAGTATATCGGATTGAGAGGAAAAGGATGGCATAAAAGTGATTAAAAATTAATCACTTTCTTAGTTTAAATCTTCAGCATACTGAATCATACTACAAAAGTGTTCTGAGTAAAGTGCAGCACTTCCTACTAAAATACCATCTACATTACGCAGTGCTAAAACTTCTTTTGCATTTGTAACTTTTACACTTCCCCCATATAAAAGAGGAGCAATTGATTTTTCTTTTAAGTCTGTATGAATTTCTTCAATGTTCTCAAGGGTAGGAATAAGACCCGTTCCTATTGCCCAAACAGGCTCATAGGCAATAATTAAATTTTCATAAGACGTATCAATTCCTTCATATTGAGAAGAAATATACTCCATCATAGTCTCTTTACCAGCTTCACGCATCTCTAAGGGCTCACCAACACAATAAACAATTTTAAAACCCAAGTCTTTATAAAAGTTAAATTTTTTTACTAATGCTTCTTGCGTTTCACCTAAAACATGTCGTCTTTCACTATGACCTATAAGAATTGTTTTAATAGAGAACTCTTCTAAATGGTCAAGTCCTATTTCACCTGTAAAAGCTCCATTATGCGTTGCATAAGCATTTTGCGCGCCAATAATAACCTTACCAGCATGTGGATTTAAGCTTGAAGCTGCAGGAAAAACTAAAACTTCTTGAGAAATAGTATGTTTGCTTACATAATCTTCAAGCTCGTTTACATATATTTCAGTCTGTTTACGTGTTAAATTAGTTTTTAAATTTGCTGCAATGATCATTTTAAATCCTCTTCTTTAGTCTTGAACTATTAATGGAGCAACACCTGGAAGTATTTTACCCTCAAGTAACTCTAAAGACGCACCACCACCAGTTGATATAAAACTCATCTCTTCATCGAGGCCTATACGCTGTACAAGGTCAGCCGTATCACCACCACCAACAACAGTTGTTGCGTAAGAATCAGCTACGAAGTGTGCTATTTTTGTAGAGCCACGAGCAAATTTGTCCATTTCATATACGCCCATTGGACCATTCCAAAGAACAGTTTGAACATCATTGAGTCCTTCTCTGTAAAGACGAACAGTTGCTGGACCGATATCAAGACCCATCCAATTATCAGGGATTTCTTGTGCTGTTACAATCTTGCTTACCGCATCTTCTGCAAACTTTTCAGCTGCTATCACATCAACAGGTAAGTAAAACTTTACGCCAAGTTCTCGTGCCTTATCCATTACTTTTTGCGCATCTTCGAGTAAATCATCTTCAACTAAAGAGTTTCCAATGTTATAACCCATTTGTTTTAAAAATGTAAAAGCCATTCCCCCGCCAATAAAAACCTTATCAACTCGTGGTAAAAGATTTGTAAGTGCTTCAAGTTTTCCAGAAACCTTAGAACCACCAACAATAGCCGCAAAAGGACGTGTTGGATTATTCATAAGCTTACCAAAGAACTGTATTTCACGTTGGAGTAAAAATCCAGCAGCCTTATGGTTGTTATCAAAAAATTTTGCTATTCCTTCAACAGAAGCATGTGCACGATGCGACACGCCAAAAGCATCATTAATAAAAAAGTCTGCCATTGAAGCTAGTTTTTTTGAAAGTTCTTCATCATTTTTAGTCTCGCCAGATTCATAGCGTAAGTTTTCTATTAAAAGTACTTCATGACGTGGTAATTCTTTAGCTTTTTTCAAAGCATCTTCACCTACAACATCCGTTGCCAATGCGACATGACGTTTTAAATGTTGTTGTAAACGACGTGCAATTGGGGCAAGAGAGTATTTTGCGACTATCTCACCCTTGGGACGACCCAAATGTGAAGCTAAAATAACCGCGCAATCTTGGTCTAAGCAGTAGTTGATTGTAGCAAGTGCGGAACGAATTCTTCTATCATCAGAGATATTTCCAAACTCATCCATAGGAACATTAAAGTCACAACGGATAAATACTTTTTTATTTTCTAAGTCTAATTTTTTTATGCTTAATAATTCCACATGCCAGCCTATTTTGAAATATGAAGCGCCATGTCAATTAAACGCATCGAATAACCCCACTCGTTGTCATACCAAGCCATGATTTTTACCATATCGCCACCAATAACCTGTGTTAAGTCTTCTGCAACTATTGAACTATACTCGCAACCAACAAAATCTTGTGATACACGCATCTCTTTGTCCATTAAAAGAAGACCTTTTAAGTTTGTCTCTGCTGCTTTGTTAAACACAGCCGTTACTTCTTCTCTTGTAGTGTCACGCTTTACAACCACATTTAAATCAACCATAGAAACATCAGGAGTTGGTACCCGAACAGACTGTCCATGTAAGCGACCTTTGAGTTGAGGCATTACTAAAGAAATAGCTTTTGCAGCACCTGTTGTTGTAGGAATCATATTAATCGCACCAGCACGTGCACGACGTTTATCTTTTGAATGCTTAACATCTAAAATATTTTGGTCATTTGTATACGAATGAATCGTTGTCATAAGACCTTTTTCTATTCCAAAAGCATCATCAAGAACTTTCGCTACAGGACCTAAACAGTTAGTAGTACACGAAGCATTTGAAACAATTTTTTGGCCATTATATAGTTCGTGATTTACGCCCATTACAAAAGTATCTGTCTGCGTATCTTTTGATGGAGCTGAAAATAAAACTTTTTCTACTCCATTGTCAATATGAACCTGTGCAGACTCTTGTGTTAAGAATACACCGGTGCACTCAAGAACCATATCTGCACCACAATCAGCAAATTTTAAATTTTTAGGATCACGATCTGAAAATACACGGATACTATGACCATCAATTTTTATGGTAGTTTCATCTATTTGTTCCACTTCACTTTTAAATGTACCATGAACAGAATCATTTTTTAGTAGGTAAAGCATCATATCCATACTAGCCATATCGTTTATCGCTACAATCGCAACATCATCTCTCGTAGCTGCTATTCGAGCAACACAGCGACCAATTCTACCAAATCCATTAATTGCTATTTTAAGTGCCATTCTCTTCCCTATAATTTTTAATTGGAAGATTTTATCTAAAGTTTGGTTATAATTCGCTTTAGATTATGAAAACTATTGCACTTTTTGGTGGTTCTTTCGACCCACCACATATAGCCCACGAAGAAATTGTTAAAGAAGTACTCAAAATAAATGATATAGACAAAGTGGTACTTATGCCAACTTTTTTAAATCCTTTTAAGTCCCATTCTTTTGCTCCTTCGAAACGTAGACTGCAATGGCTAGAAAAGATTTTTCATTTACACAAAGATGTTGAAATCTGTAATTATGAAGTTACATTAGCAAAAAAAGTATCCACTATTAGTAGTGTGAAATATTTGCTACAAACATACAAAAAAGTTTATCTTATTATCGGTGCGGATAATGTTGCATCTTTAAAAAAATGGGATAATTATGAAGAGTTAAAAACTTTAGTAACCTTTATAATAGCTACAAGGGATGGTATAAAGATTCCCCCAAACTATATGAAATTACATATAAAAGAAAATATATCTTCAACTGAGTTACGAGCAAATATGAATGAGGATAAACTCTCACATGTATGTTCAAAAGAAATAATCGAATTTTACAAGGAATAGAAGTAAACAATGAAAAATAGAATAGATAAAATCACATCAGTCCTCGATACAAATAAAGCAGAAGCTATCGAAGTTTTTGATTTAAGCCAAAAAAACTACTTTGTTGATTATGCAATTATTGCATCTTCACTTGGTTCTCGTCATACAGTAGCATTACTTGATCACTTAAAAAATGCTTTAAAACCAGAAGAAAACTTCAACAATGTTGATGAAAGTGGAGACTGGGTAGTTATAGACTTAGGGGACATTTTAATTCATATCATGACTCCAGAATATAGAACGAAGTACGATATGGAAAAATTTCTAGGCGAATTAGCCGAAGGTAAAGAGGGTCAAATAGATGAGGAAGAGACTTTATAAGTCTCACTCTTTTTTAAAATAAATAATTTAATTCAGCTCTTGCATCCAAATAACTCAACTTATTATCAATAGAATTTAAATACTGACCATACCCTAAACGAAGTTTCCATTGAAGCGACTCAAATGACGGTATATTTTGAATAAGTCCTAGATAATAAAACATTTTATCTTTCCCATTTTTACTTTCATCTTCATCAACATAAAGAACAGAAGTTTGTACAAAAATATCTTTATAAGCAGTATCGTCACTCATGTCACGAACAAGCTCTAGGCGGTAACTTTTTGTATTTGCACGCCAGTTATAAATACCCATAGAACGCGTATAGCCTGACGTTGGAAAACCTCTCCATGGAGTTATTAAGTCTGCATTGTCTAAAATATTTGTGTATCCAAGATTTATTTTATACGCATCTATTTGCGCTACTAATCTTGCTCCTAGCATCTGCGCATCTAATGATCTTGGATTTTTATACCCTACTGTATCCCCAGTATACGAAGCACCACCGACTTCACCAGCTCCCAAATCAAACTGGTTAATATAACGGAGACCTGGACTTAGTGTTAATCCACTAAGATTAAAAGTATACTTGAACTCAATCATTGCCTGAGAAAGTAATTGAGGTACATTATAAAAGGCAGTATCAATTTCCAAATTTTCTATAGATATATTTTCATAGTCAAGGAGAAGCAAGGGAGAGTCTGTTGGTTTTCCTGCTGCTTTTAAAGCCGTGTATGTGAGTCCTTTATGCATTGCAGAATCGTCATTTGCACTCCACTCCGGATTCGTACCGCTGTCACTCTTTGAATCTCCATACATAAGTACAGAATGCGCACTTGTATGGTCACGTAATTTTTGTTGATACAAGTACGCTAAACTAAGTGTTGTGTTTGCAATAAGCTCTGTGTTAAAAACAATTCCGTCAAAAGTATTTGGTGCCATTTTAGTATCATTACTTTTGGCATAAAAACTCTCAAGTAACTGGCGACCAATAATTATTTCAGTTTTATCGATGCCTTGGTATCTGATATTCGCTTGACCAAGAACTGCCATATGTGTAGCACCATTGTTAGCATAGTTGTACCGACTAAGAAGATCTTTTCCTGATTTTGCTTGGCCTATCGCATCTCTACTTCTTGTAAAAACTGCTTGAGAGAGATATGCGCCAAGTAAAATATCAAACTTTTTATATCTCGCACTGTTGTACACTAAAGATGCCCCAATACCATTGAGCATGTGGGTTTGTTTTAAATCTGAATCTTCGTTGTAGCGAAAATAAAAATTATTACTTCGTAAGCGACCGTAGAGAGTACCCTCACTAAACATACTAGAAAAAGCATCAACAATGGCTTGTTCTTGAAAGTACAGTAATGTACCATTGGATTTTATAGTCGCTTTTATTGCATCATTAGCAAAAATATTGAGAGATAAAAATACAAGAAAGAGGTTAATACTTATAATTTTCATAATATTCCTTTATAATAATAAAATAATATCCATATATTACTTAATCTTTGTTTGCAGGAATCGCTTCTAAAGTATTTTCCAAAAGAGTTTTATTTGATACGTCATGAAGATACGTTTACACATATATACTACACAAATATAAAACGATTCACACCATCTTCGTATTCGTGTGCTAAGACTTTATCATGTGACTTTAAAATAGAATCGACAAGATAAAGACCTAAACCAAAACTATTTTTTGAAGGATTATCCTTTGTAAATGGTTCAATATAATACGTAAGAGGATGCTTTAAGCACTCTCCCCTACTCTCAAAACAAAGTTCATCATTCTTAAAGACTATGGTTATATGCTTATCTGTAGAATATTTAATACCATTATCAATCATATTTTTAACAGCAGTGGTATAGAGTCTATAATTAACAAATATTTTTGTCGAATAAACAATACCAACACTGATTTGTTCATTATCAATCATTGCCATATCAATAGCACCATCGATAATATCTACGAGTCTGTATTCTTTAAAATCTTTTTTATCACTTAAACTCGTAACCTCTTCTATAAGAGCAAACTCTCCAACAAGGGATTCTAGTCTTCCAAAAATAGATGTAAACCTATCAATTTGCTTTTGAGAATCGAGCATCTGTGTTGCAATAGTTCCTTTAGCAATAGGAGTTTTTAACTCATGCATAACATTACGTAAAAAAAGTGTTCTTGATTCTAAAAGAGAATTAATTTTTAAACGTGTATTTTCTAACTCATTCACAATAAGCCCTATTTCATCTTTAGCATCTGTTTGAAATGAAATATTCATATCGCCATCACCATATTTTGCAATATCTCTTCGTAGTCTTGTTAAAGGCTTTAACTTTTGTAAAATAAGCATAAAAGCAATCGATAAGATTACGATAATTATCATATACGAATACAAAATATTCCAAGGTTTATAAGGACGTAACTCTTCATCATGAATAAGGCTATTTCCCTGAGGTGACTGGATATAAAAAAATATCGTATGCTGATATTCCAACATGCTTATGCGTAAACTTTTTACTTTTTCTAAAGAAAGAAGGTCTTGGCGTTTTACAAGAAGTGCTTCTTTTTTATAAGCCTTTTGCTTGAGAACAGTACCTTTTTCTAAAATAATTTTTCGCTCATCTTCATCTTTTTCTAAACGAAATTTATACACAGCAAGGTTTGCTTCAAGCATAATGTCTGAACTTTCTTTTTGTGTATGTTCCCCATATATTTGAATAAGCACAGCATCTTTTGTAAAAATACTATCAATATGTTGTTTTTTATTGAGTTTATTAAATTCCCAAAAGACTGCACTTACACTTAAAAGTGTAACTACAAGAGCAAAAAGAACTGTAAAGAGGACTGCATTTTTACGCATTATTTAAGAAGTTTGTACCCTACACCACGAACTGATTCTATAAGTGTTTTGTCACCCAGCTTATTTCGAATACGACCAACCATTACATCAATACTTTTATTTGAAGAATCTTCATTAATAGCATTTACATTATGAATTAAATCTTCACGTGAGACAACAAGACCTTGTTTTGCTATCATATACGAAAGTATTCCAAACTCTGCATTTGTTAAATCGATATTTCTACTTTTGTATGAAATTAACATAGTTTCATTGTCACATTTAAAATCACTTTTTGATTCTTCTTTTGCTTCTGTTCTTGCTTCGTATCTTCTCAAAACAGAATGAATTCTCGCTTCGAGTTCTCTAGGATCGTACGGCTTTGGCATATAATCATCAGCACCAAGTTCTAATGCTTTTACCTTGTCAGACAAGTCACTTCTTGCTGAAGATATAATTATAGGAATATCTTGACGCTCACGAATTGCTTCACAAACTTCTAGTCCATCCATTCCCGGTAAAGTTAAATCTAAAATCACTAAGTCAAATGATTCAAGTTTTAATATACTTACAGCTTTAAAAGGATCATCTTCGGTTACAACTTTAAAGTCATACTGTTCTAAATACTCTGTAAGTATCTCCGCTAATTCTAAGTCGTCTTCTATCATTAATATTTTTTGCATTCTTTACTTTATACCTAGTCTTTTAAATTTTGATAAATTCTAATATAAAATTCATCTCTTGAGTATTGATTAATTAAATAATCGTCTGCACCTTCATTAAGAAAGTAGCTTGTTTCATACGAGTTTGATTCTTCTGCTAAGGTGATTATTTTTAGCGTATCAAGTTTCATTTTTCTTACTCTTCGAGTAAGTTCTAGTCCATTTACTTCCTCTAATCCATTTACTTGACCAAGTTCAGGATTTAATATAAGAAGTCTAATTTCAGGATGAACCTCTAATTTTTGAACTGCTTCATACGCACTCTCAACTGTAATAACCTTAAAGTTATGCAGTGTTAAGTTTTGCTTTATATAGCGTCTATAAATTTCTGATTTGTGTGCGATGAGAATTGTCGTTTTCTTATTTTCTCGTAACTGATTTAACCTAGAGACAACATATTTAACATTATCGTATCGATGTCTTAAAATGTACTCAACAATATGTGCACTTTCAAAACTTTCCATAAAATCTTCGTCTATTGTAGTGGTATAAACAATAGGGGCAACATTATGCTTATTTAAAAGAGATATAACTTCACCATTACTTGCATCACTGAGAGTTCGACTCACTACAGAAAACTCATACCGATACTTACTCAGGTAATCTTTAGCTTCTTTATAAGTTTGTACTACGTCAAATTTAAAACCGCCATCTTGTTCAAGCAGTCTTTTAAATATACCACATAATATTGTACTCTCTTCTACAATCAATAGTTTTGACATAATGTCACCTTGCTTTAAATTTATCTACTAAGTATATCTAAAAAAATTGTTTAGAATTCTTTTTTTTTACCTCAACTAAACATACTTGCAATTTGGTATGTAATAAATGCCATAGAATACGCAATGACTGATGTAAAAGTAAAAAGGTAAAAAAAGTATTTCACACCGCCAGCCTCACGGGTAAATACAATTGAAGCCGCAAGGCATGGTAAATAAATCATAATAACAACAATAAAAGACATCGCTGATGCAAACGAAATATTTTTAGATATTGCACTAATTAATGAGTTGTTTTGTGCATCAACATCAGAACCTAGGGCATACAAAACACCTAAGGTTGAAACAACAACTTCTTTTGCGGCGAGTCCAGTTTGTAGTGCAACACTCATTTTCCAGTCAAAGCCCAAAGGAGCAAAAGCAGGCTCAATAAATTTTCCAATTTGCCCTAAATAACTTTGTTCTAATAATACTTCAGCAAGTTTATTTTCAAGTGTAATTTTAGATTTCTCTGCTTGAACTGCTTCAATTTTAGATGTATATTCATTTTCAAGAAATAAGTTTTTAGGATAATTACTCAAAAACCAAACAAGCATGGAAGCGGCTGCGATAAATGTACCAGCCTTTTTCAAGTACATCATAGTCTTTGTTAAAACAGTATGCCAAATCAGTTTAAGAGAAGGAAGTCTATACTTAGGCATTTCCATTACAAAAGGTTCATCTTCACCTTGAAAAGCTGTCATTTTTAATATTTTTGCAGCAATCATTCCAAGCATAGCACCACCAATATAAATGGCAAATAGTATATTTCCTGCCATTTCAGGTGCGAAAAAGGCACCAATAAAAAGAACGTAAACAGGAAGTCTAGCGCCACATGACATAAAACCAATTATAAAAAGAGTGAGAAGTCTATCTCTGTCATTTTTTAATATTCTCGCACTCATATATGCAGGAATAGAGCAACCAAAGCCAGTTACAAGGGGAATAAAAGACTGCCCATGCATACCAAATTTATGGAAAAAACCATCAAGAAGAAAAGCAACACGAGACATATACCCTGTACTTTCTAAAAGAGCAATACCAATAAATAATATAATAATATTTGGAACAAAAAGGATAACAGCACCAACACCCGCAATAATTCCATCCACTACAAGAGAGCGTATATCATCATTTGCTATTGTCGCACCTACTGTGTCACCTAGCCACCCAAAAAATGCATCAATCCAATCCATAGGAATAGAACCTATCTCAAAAGTTAATTGGAACAATCCCCACATGAAAAAAAGAAAAATGGGTATACCCGCTATTGGATGGATTAAAACACTGTCTATCTTTTCTGTAATTGTCTTTTTTTCTATTTTAACTTCTTGGTAAAGAACCTCCGCTACTATCCCACGGTTAAAAGATGCATACTCTTCTGCAAAAGCTTCTTTAATATCATCACTATCATGGTGCAGTTCCACATGCTTTGATGCTTCTATGAGTATAGGCTGTAATTCTGTCCAAATAGGATTGTCATGCAGTTTTTCATATGTTTTTTTATTGTTTTTGAGAAGGTTAATTGCTATATTTCTATACGAATTAATAGCTTCATACTTATGCTTATGTAGGTAATTCACTATTGTTGCTATCTCTTCTTCAACAGCTTCACTAAAAATTAACTTAGCATTTTGTGCAGTACTTTCTCGTACTTCAATAACAGCATTTAGTAAGTCCTCAATGCCATTTTTTGTTACAGCTGAAACTTTCACACATGGGATACCCATAAGTTCAGACATATATGCAACATCAATCTCAATATTTTCTTTTTTTGCTTCATCGTCCATATTAAGAGCTATAACCATGTTTTTACTCATACTCATAAGTTCCGCTGTAAGTTGCAAGTTTTTTTCTAATGATGTAGAATCTATAACGTTAATAATTAAATCATAACTCTCAGCACAAAGGTATTCATGCGTTACTCTTTCTTCTATTGTGTAATCTGTAAAAGCATAGGTTCCAGGTAAGTCTACAACTGTAAAATGGTACTCTTTATAGTCAAAAAGAACCTCAGTTTTATCTACAGTCACTCCTGAAAAATTTCCCACATGTAAATGTGCATTAGACACAGAGTTAATAAGCATACTCTTTCCAACATTGGGTTGTCCAACAAGTGCTATTTTAATATGATTCGCAATTACTGGGCATGATTTTATTTCTTCATGATTCATCATCTATTTTTTCTACCTCTATAAGTTTCGCTTCTTGTGCACGTAAGGCAATACGCATTTTTCCAACTTTTATTTCTATTGTACTTTTTGCGGGTGCGAGTTCTAGCACTTCTATAACACACTCTTTCATTATTCCAAAAGAGATAAGTCTTTGTTTTAAATCTGTTTTAGCATTTAATTTCACTACTCGAACTTTACACGCTTTTTCACACTCATTTAATGTATGCATATTTTCTCTTTTTTAAAAATTATATTTAACCATCACTTGCGCAACCTTATGTCCCCTTCCTCCCATACTATCTGCTTTTCCATTAAAGCCACCATAGGCATATAAAAAATCTAGTTCTTTATACTACCTATGAATTAATTTCAGAGAATGATAATGAATATCAACTTAATAAGACCTTATTTGATTTTTACAAACTTGTTATAAAGAATTGGAAGTAATATCAAGGTTAAGAATGTTGATGATATTAGACCATTTATAATAACAATAGCTAAAGGTTTTTGTATTTCTGAACCAGGTCCATCAGCAAAAAGCATAGGAAGTAATCCAAGGGCTGCTATAAATGCAGTCATAAGAACAGGACGCAGTCGTCTAATAGACCCAACTCTTACAAGTTCTAGCGAATTCTTCATATCTTTTTTCAAATCATTAAAGTAGTTAATCATAACCACACCATTGAGAACGGCTATACCCATAAGAGCAATAAACCCAACGATAGCTGGTACACTTAAGTATTCATTATTAAAATAAAGCCCAAATATACCGCCTATTAAAGCAAATGGAATATTTAATAGCACTAAAAATGCCTGAAGCGAAGACTTAAATGTTAAAAGAAGTAGTATAAAAACAAGCCCAATACTTAAAGGTACAATAAAAGACAAACGTGAAGAAGCCCGTTGTTGGTTTTGATATTCTCCAGCATAGCTAATAAAATAACCTTGTGGTAAAATGATTTTTTCTTGAATTTTTTGGCTCAATTCGTTTACGAAACCAACAAGATCTCTCCCTACAACATTTGTTTGAACAAGACTTTTACGCATACCATTTTCATGGTCTATTTGTACTGGTCCTTGTGTCATAGTAAATGAAACAAGCTCATTTAATGCCACACTGTTTCCATTTTCAAGA
Source organism: Sulfurimonas sp. SAG-AH-194-I05 (assembly GCF_029215955.1). GTDB lineage: Bacteria > Campylobacterota > Campylobacteria > Campylobacterales > Sulfurimonadaceae > Sulfurimonas. The sequence goes on along the minus strand of NZ_JAEMVA010000013.1, from coordinate 14,960 downwards.
ACATATTCTAAATCAACACTTTCTCTCATGCTCTTTTGCATAGAAGCATCACCTTTAATCATAAGAGGAATTCTTCGTAACTCTTCTTGAATGATTCCTTCTTGACTTCCATTAATAGCACTTTGTAAGTAGGAGGAGAGCGCATTTCTACTCACCCCATACCTAGCCATTGCTTCATTTTTAAAAGAAATTTCCCAGTACGCCACACCCTCATTTGCTTTTTTATACACATCACTACTCCCATCTATTGCTTTTGTGATTTTTGCAACATGCTTTGCAATACTTTCTAATTCTGAAGTATCTTCTCCATAAATATTTATGACAATATCACCGCGAGAACCACTTAACATTTCAGAGATTCGCATAGCTATAGGCTGTGTAAATCCGTATTCAATTCCGATAAACTCATCTAAAACTCCTCTAAATTCATCAAGGAGCCATGCATTTGAAGGAACGCGCCATTCATCTTTTGGTTTTAAAACTAAAAAAGTATCTGTATCATTTAAGCCCATTGGGTCGAGTCCTATTTCATCACTTCCACCACGTGCTATTATTGATAAAACTTCTGGTACTTCTCGCATAATCGCTTGTTGGATTTTCAAATCAATATCGCGACTAGCTTCAAGAGAAATAGAAGGATTCTTCTCAATTCCAATAATTATATTTCCCTCATCGAGTGTAGGCATAAATGTTTTTCCCACTTGAGTATAGGCACCAACTGCACTTAACCATAACAAAAGAGCTATAAAAAATACACTTTTTTGATGCGAAAGAGAAAAGTTCAAAATTTTTGTGTACTGTGCTTCTAAAAACACCATTAAAGGAATCTTCGCATGTGGTTTTTGCTTAATTACGTAAAAACTTATCACTGGAATTAAAGTCAGTGCTAAGATTAAAGAAGAAGTAAGCGCAAAAACTATACTTAAAGCAACAGGAACAAAGAGTTTTCCCTCAAGTCCTTCAAGCGTAAGTAAAGGTAAAAATACGATTATAATAATGACAACACCTGTAAAAACTGGTTTAGCAACCTCTTGTGCTGAACGTAGAACCAAGTCAAGTTTTTTCTCATTTTTATACTTTGCATCGTGGAGTGATTCACTAATGTTTTCAACCATTACAACACCAGCATCTACAAGCATACCAATGGCGATAGCTAAACCACCTAAACTCATTAAGTTTGCAGAAATCCCAAAATAACTCATAGCAATAAATGTCATCATTCCAGCAAAAGGTAAAATAACAGCAACACTAAAAGCCGATGCAAAATTTCCTAAAAATACGAAGAGAATAAGAACAATTAAAACAAGGGCTTCTAAAAGAGCTGTCGAAACTGTCTGTATTGCTTTACCAACTAAGTCAGAACGGTCATAAAAAATGTTAATCGTAGTACCCTTTGGTAAGTCTTTTTCTATTTTTTTAAGTTCTGCTTTTACATTTTTTAATACACTTGAAGTGTCTACCCCTTTTCGAGAAAGGACTAAACCTTGAACAGCTTCTTCAACTCCGTCTTTAGTCACAAATCCTGCGCGTGTTAATGAGCCGATTTCTACAGATGCAATGTCACGTATACGAATATTTCGTGATTCTTCATACTTTACAATTAAACTAGCAATATCGTCAAGATTTTTAAGTCTTCCCTCTGAGCGAATATATAAGCTTTGCTCACCTAAAGAAAGGCGACCTATCCCTTCATTTTGATTATTTTCATGTAGGGTACTTTTGAGCATCCCCATCGTTACTTTATAGCGTTTCATATTTCCAAAGTTTGGAATTATCTCATATGTTTTAACAAATCCACCAAGAGCATTTGTGTCCGCAACACCATCAATAGAACGTAGTCGTTTGTTAATTACCCAGTCAAGAAGGGTACGTTTTTCCATTAAAGACATTGTTTCAGACTCAATAGTAAACATCAAAACTTCACCTAAAGGTGTTGTTATAGGGGCTAATCCTCCACTTACATGTGGAGGTAAGTCGTCCATTATCTCACTAAGCCTTTGGGCAACTTGTTGGCGTGCCCAGTAAATATCTGTGCCATCATCAAAGTCAATAGTAATATCGCATAAGCCATACTTTGAAAGTGAACGGACTATAGTTTGGTTAGGAATACTTTGAATATTTTGCTCTATAGGAATCGTAACACGTGACTCCATCTCAGCTGGAGTCATACCAGAAGATTTTAAAATCAACTTAACCTGCGTAGGTGCTACATCTGGGTAGGCATCTACTGGTAATTTAAGCATTGCATATGCTCCAAAAAATAAAACAGCAAACGAGAGTAAAAGAACTAACACTCTTTGTTTAAGTGCAAAGTTTACAAGAGCCTCACTCACCTTCATTCTCTTTTGCACTTAAAAGCGCTGAAGTTGCACGAGCAGCTAAGATATCGCCACCCGTTAAAAGAGCTTTTACTATATAACAGTTTTGTCCTTCTTTTATTATTTCTACATCAATTACCTCAAAACCTGATACAACTTTTTTAAAAACTATCGCTTTATTTCCATCATATACTAATGCCGTTTTTTTTATTTTATATACATTTGCAACACTCGTAGCTATGCTTACTTCATAAACACGGTTTATCATAATATTTTTTGCATCAATTATTAAAGCTTTAACAAGGACAGACTGTGAAGATACATGAACTATATTTCCAATAGCACTCACAGTAGCCTTATAGTTTGCAAAACTACTTACATCACCCACATGTATGGTGTCTAAATCTTTTACAGGTATCGTAATGGCTATAAACCTTTTTCCATCTCCATATATTTCTACCATCTTATCTTCACCGACAACATAACTACCAATATTTACATTTACAGTATGTACAACACCTGCCTTTGGCGCAAATATTGTAATTTTAGGAAATGGTGTATTCGTTCTTTTTAAAGTTTGTAGCATCTTTGGTGTAAAACCATTTGAGAAAAGTTTATTAGCACTTAACCGAACACGCACAGATGTACTTTTTTGTAACTTTTGTGATAAAAGAAGCTTTTTCTTAGAAATAATACCCTCAACGTGAAGTTTCTTGTTTCTCTTATAGTTTTGTTTCGCATTTGTATCTTCTAAATTTGCTTCAATATATTCTTGTTGTAAGTTTAAAAGCGCATTACTTTTAAGTGTAAGGAGTTTTTGACCTTTTTTCACATGCTCCAATTCACTCACAAAAATATCGTCTACCACAGCCTCAACATTTGAGCTTATTGAGATAATATCTTTTTTGTTCATAACAACACGTCCCGTATAAGGACCATTTAGAATACTTTTCATAAGTGTAATATTTTGTGTTTTTATCCCTAAATCTACTTGTTGTTGTTTACTTACTTTAATAACTTGTGAAAATCCAACACTTACTAAAAATGTCACTACTAATAAAAATTTCATTTTGCTTCTCCATAATCTAAATCAGCGACTTTATAAAGTTCAAATAATTCTTTATAATAGTCTTTTTTTATCTTTAACATCTCTAAAAGATTTAATGCATAAGAACGTGTTGCATCAAGGTATTCCATTACATTGCCCTCTCCCGCATCGAGTGCAGATTGCGAGAGGACAACAAGTTCTTTATTTACTGGCAATATTTCATTTTTAAATACATCTAATTCTTCATTCATAACAAAAAGCTTAGCCAAAGAACTCTCAGTGTACTTTTCTATCTCTGATTTTTTCGCCTCTTGTTCATATGTATACGATTGTAGCATCCCTAAATGTTGTGCTGCTACACTTTCTTTTTGTGATGTAAAACCACCCAAAGGTATACTTAGTCCAACCGTATATCGTGACACATCCCTTTCTTTTTCGTATACGAGTTCATACCCTATTTCTTGCATACTTGCACTACTAAGTTTATACAAAGAAGCAGATTCATTCTTTTTATATTCTAACACTCTAATCTCTCCATGTTCTTCTATCGGATTTAATGCCACATGTGAAGAAGGCTTTTGTACGTCTGTGCAACTAAGCGTTGTCAGTTCTATTGAATCAAGCATTGACTGAAGATTTGAAAAATCATTAAGGTACATTCTTTTAAATGCACTTATGTTCTTTTTTAATTTTACAAGATCAAGTTTATTAAAGAGTAAATCTTTTTTTGAAATTTCACCTAATTCATATGCCTTTTGTATTTGTTTGTATCTTTTTAATTGTTCTTCATATAAGGAAGAAGACGTTTCATGCATCTCTTTTGAAACACAACTTCTATAATAATGCGAAATTGCATTTAAAGTTAAAATATGAAGTTCATGTTTTGCTTCTTGATTTATTGCATTTACAGCATTTGTAACTGCTCTTTTTTTAGATGTTGTCCCCAAAGGGTTTACAATACTTTGTGAAATACCAATAGCGTACTCTGCACCATTTTCTGTTGCTGTATCTACATGTGCATAACTTCCAAAAAGAGATGGTGCATCATAATAATTCAGATCTTGACTTTGAAGTCTTTGAACTTTTGCTTTTTCTTGAATCATTTGTGCTTTGTTGCTTGAATGGAGTGACTCTAAGATCTCTGTGAGATTTTGTGCACCCAACTGTACTATTATAGACATACTTATTAAGAGTATTTTTGTCATTAAAAAACCTTTCGTTCTATTTTTTTTTAAAATATGTATAGAAAAGGTTTAAAGTACAGGTGGTCTATGAGGGGTAGTCGAAAAAAAGGAAATTGGAAAAAGTTGTGTAGCAAGTCGTTTTTCATGTAAAGAAATTTTTTCTATAAATACAGATGTATCTATATAGGATTCAAACATTGTATGAAAACTGTCATGCAATTGTGACGCTGATTCTTCATGTGTGTTTGTACATTCATGTTCTTTGTCAAAATGTATCTTACAAAACTGGATACCCTCTGAAAAACTTTCAATAACATAGTCATGCACAATAAAAAATGTAAAAGCTAACAATAATACCGATAGTATTTCTCTTTTAAATTTTTTTATCATTTGCAAAATTATACTCTAAAATTAATTATCAAAGCTAAATGAATGGAACTAACAGTATTTCATAAAAATTAATCCGCTACAATAAGACTATCAAAACAAAGGCAAAAAATGAAATTCTTATGGACACCCTCTTCTCACTTCAACTTAGCAAATCTTTTTACATTTGTGAATATCATAGCTGGTTTAACAGCAATATATTTTATTACACAAAACAATTTTTTTATAGCCGTTATACTTGCATGGATTGGTGGGGCTTTTGATATTTTCGATGGGAAAATCGCTAGAAAGTACAACTTATCAAACGAGTTTGGTGTACAACTTGACAGTTTTGCTGACTTTTTAAGCTTTGTACTTGTTCCAGTGTTTTTAATTTTTCAAGCAGTGTATGTGACTTCACTTGATAGCATGTGGATTATTCTTGCGGCAATTGTAAGTATTTACTATGTGATTTCAGGGTTAAGAAGACTCATTCACTTTAACATTCACACCGATGCAGGCTCAGTTGACAAGTACTTTACAGGAGTTCCAACACCACTTGGGGCAATTTTACTATGGTTTGTGTACCTTTCACATGCTTATGAGCTTTTACCAGCCTTTGGTGTTATAGCACTTATGGCTCTCGTTGGATGGAGCTTAAACTCTACGCTTAAGGTTCGTCACCCATAATTTTTTTCAAATTCTAAGTATTTTTACTTAAAATTTGCTGCGTATCTTCCACTTCCTAATACAAATACTATAAGTGCTAATGCTAAATAAAATAATGGTAGTTCAATTACTGGCCCACCATGTTTTCCTAAATAAAAAATATTTGTTCCATAGGCTAAAAATATAGCAAACACCATATTTACAGCCAAAAGCAAAGATGCCATTCTTGCATAAAGACCCAAAATAATTAAAATCGGAGCAAAAACCTCACCTATATAAACACCATATGCTATAAATGCTGGTAAACCAGCACCTGTTACTAAGTTTGTAACGCCATATATGCCATTTTGTATTTTTTCATACCCGTGTGTCAAAATCATAAAACCTAAAAATAAACGAAGAAACAACTTACCTATATCTGTATTTTGAAACATTTTATACCTTTAATTTAAATCGGCAAGAACCAACAGTTATTACTTTACCATTTTTTATTGCATCTTGAATATAAGAAAGTGTACCTTTAGGGTCCGCATCACCTATCTCTTCTTCTATCATACGAAGTAGGTCTTTCTCACTTGTATCACTCCATGTTGTCTCATAACTATACTGTGTTTGAATTATTCTCATTCTTGACTCTCTATACTTAATGTTTTTTTAGATTTAATACCAAGGTCTATTATATTTTCAGCCCTTTTAATAATACTTCCTCGTCCAGTTTTAAGCCTTCCCATAGACTTGTCGTACGCGTCTTGTGCCTTGTGTAGATGTGCACCAACTTTTTTCATCTCATCCACAAAACCAACAAGCTTTTCATACATTGCTTCTGCTTCATTTGCAATTTTAAAAGCGTGGTCTTGTTGCTTTTGTGTACGCCAAATATGCTCTATAGTACGTAATGTAACGAGTAAAGTAGAGGGAGAAACTACTAAAATATTGTTATTAAATGCACTTTTAAAGAACTCTCCATCTTCCCCAAGAGCAAGTAAAAAAGCGCCCTCTATTGGCATAAATAAAAGAACATAATCAAGGGTATGAATTCCCTCGAGCTTTTCATAGTTTTTAGCACTCAATTCTTTAACATGCCCTTGTATACTTTGCAAGTGTTCTTTCAATGCACGTGTTTTAGCATGTGGATCTTGCGCACTCATAAACCTTTCATAAGCAACAAGCGATACTTTAGAGTCAATGACGATATCTCTTTCTTGTGGCATGTGGATAATGACATCAGGACGATACATTTTTCCCTCATCAGACCTTAGAGTAGCTTGAAGTTCGTATTCATGTCCTTCTCGTAAACCTGATTCTTCTAAAATACGTTCAAGAATTATCTCACCCCAATTTCCTTGTGTTTTATTTTCACCTTTGAGTGCATTTGTTAAATTAACCGCATCTTGTGAGAGTTGTTGGTTCATCTCTTTTAAACGTAAAAGCTCATTTTTTAGAAGATGTCCATCTTTGGCACTTGTATTAAACTGCTCTTGCGACTGTGCTGAAAAGTTTGTAATTTGCTCACGAAAAGGTTTGAGTAATATCTCAAACTGCTCTTTTTGTACATGTGAGAATTGTTTGGATTTATCTTCAAAAATTTGATTTGCTAAAAGTTTAAACTCTTTACTCAGTTCATCTTTTGCATTTTGTAAAATATCTAGTTTTTCACTTGATGCTCGTAATTCTTCTTCATAGCGTGTATTTAAAACTGCAAATCTAAGTTCAAGTTTATTCTTAGATTCCATAATATCAAGATATAAAAAATGTGTTTCTGATTTCTCAGCTATTGCTTCTAAAAGTTCTTCTTTTAATTTCATATACATAAAAATAAATACTATAAGTATAAAAAATGTAACCATAAATAGCATCATAGAAATGCCAAAATCAATCATCAAAATATATATCCTTTTCCATCAAGTTTAGGTTGTATCATTGTAACACTTTTTTCTTCATCTTTATTTTTTACTCTCGCTAAAAACACTTATTTATAAACTTATATTATTAAAATTATACACATAGTTAATACTTACTTATGTTTTCTTGGGTATAATTCGCATATTATTTAAGAGGAAGATGCTTTTATCGTGTTTCTAGCATGTGTAAATACTTGTATCATCTTCTTAATACAAAGGATTATGATGCAAGAAAATGCACAAGAAGAAACTTCACTCGAAGTTAAAGAAGAAAAAAAAATAACATTTGATGACTTAGGTCTAAGAGCAGAGCTTTTACGCAGTGTAAAATTCGCAGGTTTTACAAACCCAAGCCCTATTCAAGAAGAAGCAATTCCCATTATTATGGATGGTCGTGACATCGTTGGTCAAGCACATACAGGAACAGGAAAAACAGCAGCTTTTTCACTCCCTGTTTTACATAACATGAAAGTAGATGGTTCAGTTGAACTTTTAGTTATTACACCAACGCGTGAACTTACAACACAGGTTTCTGATGAAATCTTCAAATACGGTAGAAACATGAATGTTAAAACTGTAACTGTTTATGGTGGTAGTTCTTACAGCCGTCAACTAGACTTAATCAACCGTGGCGCTTCAGTTGTAGTTGCTACTCCAGGTCGTCTTTTAGACATTCTTAAACGTGGAATGTTAAAGAATTTTGCACCAAGTACTGTTGTTTTAGATGAAGCTGATGAGATGCTCGACATGGGTTTCCTTGACGATATTAATGAAATTTTTTCGTTTCTTCCAACAAAACGTCAAACATTACTTTTCTCAGCAACAATGCCACAACCGATTAAAACACTTGCAAGTAGAATTCTAGTTGACCCTAAATTCATCTCTATAACTAAAGGTGAAACTACAAACGCAGACATCGAACAACTTTATTACGTAATTGAAGAAAGTGAAAGAGATGATGCAATTATTCGTCTTATGGATTCAGAAGAAACTAACAAGTGTATCGTATTTTGTAGAACAAAATCAGAAGTAGACAGACTAAGTAACGTACTTTCTAACGCTGGTTACCTAGCAAATGGTCTTCATGGCGACATGGAACAACGCCAACGTGAAAATGTAATTAAAGGTTTTAAACAAAATGCTGTAAAAGTACTTGTTGCAACTGATGTCGCGGCTCGTGGTATTCATGTGAATGCAATTTCACACGTGTTTAACTACCATATTCCATTTGACCCTGAGTCTTATGTTCACCGTATTGGTAGAACGGGACGTGCTGGTACAAAAGGCAAGGCGATTACTTTACTAACTCCTTTAGAGTTTAAAGAATTACAACGTATTAAAAATAAAGTTGGAACTTCTATGGGTCATGCGTTTATTCCAAGTAAAAATGATTTAAGAGCTTCTGTTGTTGATTCACTTGTTAAAAAAGTTGAAGAGCATAAAATTTATGATGAAGCGCATAGAGTGCTTGACCAACTCAAACAAGACATAGATGAAGAACAAATCATGTACAAACTTGTTTCAATGCTACTTGACCAACAAGATATTAAAGGTCCAAACACTATTGGTATTCCTGAAGATAGACTTGAAGCTGTTCTTGCACGTGCTGCACAACGTGGAGGCGGCGGTGGTCGTGGACGTGGTCGTGGTCGTGGCAATGGTGGCGGCGGTGGTTACCGTGGTAACAAAAACCGTTCTGGCGGTGGCGGAGATAGAAACCGTGAAGGTGGCGGAAGTCGTGATGGCGGTGGATACCGTGGTAACCGTGAAGGTGGAAAAAGAGAAGGTGGCGGCGGTGGATACCGTGGTAACCGTTCTAACTCCAACAGACATAGAGACTAAGAAATTTTTCTTAGCTCTCTGGAGCATGTGGACTTCTCACATGCTCAACTTTTTTTTCTTTCTAATCAATAAAATAAACCCAAAACACTTCATAACGATTCACTGTACTTAAACGCTTAATAGTAGCACTGATATCACTATCATTTGTAGGTGCGTAAATATACCATTCGGCATCTCTTAATAAAAGTAAGTATTTGAGTGTTTTACCTCTCGCTGTAATACTTGCACTTATTTGAGCTACTGTTTGCTCTTTCTTATTTGACATAAGAACCCATTTTTCAGGTGCTAAATTTACAAAATCATTACTATCTTCATCATCTTCATTAAACGGAATATCTATATTTACTGCAGCATTTGTTCGAATCAACAAACCTTCAAGTTTATTAATTGTACCAAAATTTGGTATTGTATAAGAAGCTGCTTCATCTGCAGTCAAACCATTTTTCCAAAATATCCATTGTTCTCCATACTTTAAGACTAACTCTATATTTGTACTTCCAAATACACTCTCTATAGTATTACTTTGGTCACAAAAAGTGTTAAAGCTATCTGCTTGACGTGTTGCATCACAAAGAGTTTTACTTATAGATACATAGGTATAGCCATTATTAAGCTGTTTGGTTATTTTTGGATTTGACGATATTGACTTATAAAGCTCATCTTTTGCTGTCTTATTAAGTACCAAAGAACTAAAAACATCATCTTTCGCATAATAACGTGCTTTTTTGATTTTCTTATCTGTTTCATCAAGTATAAATGCTGAGTAAAGTTTGTAATCTGTATTGGGAATTGTATAACCACCATCATCATTAGCGACATATTTTGTAATATTAAAAAGAAGTACTTCTTGAGAACCAAAAGTGACTACACTCCATGAACCTACATTTTCAGTAGTTGCAGTACCATCAGCATTAAATTCTATAATCTCACCTTCGGTTGTGCCACTTCCAAGGGTTATAAATCTTGACTCATCATAGGTACGTAACAAACCATAAGAAATCTCATTTTTTTGAACGTCTGCTATAAATTCAGAAAGAGTATTATATGTTGTTCCATCATTAAAATATATCTCATCAATTATAAGAGTATCTGATAAATATTTTATATATACCTCTTGTGAAGAAGAATTAGCATCTAAAAATGTAAAGTTTATACCATTAAGATTAAAGAGGTTGGATGTCGCATTATAGTCTAGAATAGTATCAAATTTCAGGGTATCAGGTATGTTAATATCTTTCGTTTCATAGCTTACAATTCCACTTACATCTCTTACTTGATACTCTCCAACTACAGTATTTGAACTTATTGCATGCCGTTGATAGTTTACAACTCTTTGAGGAGTATCTGCACTGAAGTCCGTATATGTCTCTAATGTATACACATTTCCAGATACATTTTGAGATGAAAGAGCATCGTACTCTGCTAATGTTTTTTTCGTCTCGATGGTGTGGTACTGATCTGAATAATCAAGAACTACTCTAAAATGTTCACTTATTTGATTATTACTCGCATCTTTCACTTGAAGTTCAAAGTTTGATATTCCTATTTTATCAGCCAAAGGAGTAACTGTAAGCGTAAGATTTTTGTCATTATAATCGTTATATGTAAGTGTTTGAGTAGTTACCGTATTATCAGATGTTAGATTACTATCAACAAGAGTAGTGGAACGAACAAGAGACAAAATTAAGTCAGACTGAGAAGTATCATTTATACTAAATGTAATATGCAAGGCACTTGCGTTTACATCTAAAAATCTATCGTAAATTTGCGTAATAGTTGGGTCTATAGTGTCTCCTATAAAGTTTGATGTGCTTGAGTCTATAGCTACTGTCTCAGAACTTAGACTTATAGTTTTAACAAAACTAGGATTATTATCAACAATTTCATAGAGTTTGTTATCATCAAAGTTATAATAAAAATCTTCTCCACTTGAAAGCGTAAATTTTATACTATAATTATTATCATTAATCACAAGAGCACTAAAGTTATTATCACCATTTATCAAGCTCGTAGTTACGAGAGTATTTATTCCATTTGAGTTTTGTAAATATATGCTACTTATATTTATTTCTGCTGTATTCACATTTGATAAATCAAGATTGAGTATTGAATCATCCCAATTAGCTAAAACTAAACTAATTACAGGAGGAAGGTTCTTTTCAGTAATGTTTAAATGAAAATCATTCGTACCATCATCTGTTAAGTAAAATTTCAAGTCCGTGGTCTTATAATACCATCGCGTTGTATTTTCATCTGTAAAAAGGGAAACAGTATAGTTTCCTTCTTCTAAGTTAAGTAAAGAATAGGTAACACTTTCTCCAACATTTAACATATCTGCATACAAGTATTTACTTATACCGTCTTGTCCTTCGATTACAAGTTTACTTAGATTATGTTCAGTTCTATTAATATCTTCAAACTTTAAAATTGTATCTATAAAACCTGGATACGTAACTATACTAATACTACTTGTAAGAACTTCTCTCGTTTCAACGTCGGTTGCCTTAAAAGTTAAAGTCTCGACTCCATTTGCTTCGTATAAAAAATTTCCACTTGCATTTAAATCAGAAACACTTACTATGACGGTATCAGGTTTTGTTCCATTGTATTCATAATCGTAAGAAGACAAACCATTTTCTACTACTAATTGCTGCGAAGTCACATAACCATTTGTTGTATATATAGTATTACCATAAAGTGTTGGAGCAGTGTCTATCCAAGTTGCTCCAGTAATAGTTCCATTATTTTCATTAGTACTTTTATCATATACTATTGAGCCAGTTCCTTCATTTAAAGGCCAGTACCCTACAAGTCCTGCTTCATCTCCTTTTAAAGAAACGTACATATTTTGTTGAATGTTAGAGATACTTAAGGCTGTATTCCAGATGGATACTTCACTTAGAGTACCATTAAAATCATTTTCACCTATTTTTAAAGGATCGCTATTACTTGTCGAAGCCGTAGTAGTATCCGTAGTACTAGCCTCTAAGACTCCATCAATATACAACTTTAATGTACTTTCATCTTTTAAAAAGGTTATATAGTGGTATGCGTTATCGTTAATTTTTCTTGTACTTATAATTGTTGGGGTATTTGTTCCATCATGACGTGCTACGGCTAAAGAACCAGATTCTTCATGCCTAAAATAATAAGGATAATTAACGAGGTTTCCTTCTTGCTTTCGTAAAATTACAAGAGGTGCACTAATAGTAGAACTAGCTTTCATCCAAAGAGAAATTGTGAAACTATCATTCGTGTCAAAGTTATAGTCGGCACTGTGTCCAAAATCTACTAAATCTCCACTCCCATCAAAACTAAGTCCATCTCCTAAAAAATTCTGGCGTGTTACATTTCCTTCTATTACTCCATCGTTACCATTACTCGTAATATCTTTTACGGTACTTCCTATTCTTTCATCAAAATTATAATAAGCAAGTAAACCTTTTTCATCTCCTACTAGTTGCTGATTCTTTGTAGCATTGAGATCGAGTTGCGTTCTTGCACCTTCCCAAATTCTCACTTCATCAATTTGTCCAGCCATCTGTTCTTGGACTCCCCCAGAGGTAATTGCAGCACCAATATAAATACTGTCATTACCATCATGGACAGTAGTAAAACCTGTTTCTATTCTAGTATCTTCTACCCCATCAATATATATAATTACATTTGAACCATCAAAAACACCCGCAATATGGTGCCAAGTAGCAACACTTAAAGACGTAGTAGAAGTGAGAGTGCTAGCGTTATTTATAGTACCATCTGAAGATACTATAAACTGAGTTTTATCTCCTATAAGTGACAACGTAAAGCTTCGGTCATCCTGCTCAAAATCATACTGCCTTACTATTGTTTTATTACTCTCTATTTCTTTAATATTAACCCATGCTTCTACTGTTAAAGCGCTAGAATAAGCAAAAATAGCATCATCAGCAATACTTATATACGATGAAGAATTTCCATCAAACTGTACAACCCCACCATGTGCTTTTAAAGTAAGGTTTGCACTAAAAGCAAGTGTATTCAAAAAAATAAAAAATAAAAGAAATAATTTTAACATCAAGTAATCCTTCTTCCCCAATAATTCCATACCAAATTAGACAACAAGCATAATTGCTCTATAATTAGGTACTTTAAAGCGAAAAAGCCACACCAAAAACTTTCACCTATTGGGTGTAACTTTTTCAACTACGGATGGAGATTATGACACAAACTATCTTAAATTTTAAACTAGAATCCACAAACGAGAGATTAACACCAAGAACAGGTGTTGCAATACTAGGAGAATACCTCAAAGGCATGAACCTTGAAAAGCTTTGTAATGACAACTTACCAAAAGCCAAACGTAACAATGGCTATTCTGCATTTGAATTCATCTATCCTTTAATCTTAATGCTTCACAGCGGTGGAAGATTTCTTGATGATATTAGAGAAATAACCATAGATGAAGCACTCAAAAAACTTTTAAAAATTGAGAATATACCAACAGCAAATGCCTTTGGAAAATATCTCCGTAAGCATGGAACTAATGGTGAAGATGGAATGAGAAAAATAAATAAGAAATTTTTGAAACGATTTTTAAAAAGCATTGAAAATGAAGAACTTATTTTGGATATTGATGCAACATTTATTGAAGCGCATAAAAATACAGCAAAATGGTCATACAAAGATGCACCTGGATATATGCCTATGGTTGGACATATTAATGGTGGTTATGTAATAGATGTAGATTTTAGAGAAGGGAATGAAGCTCCAGCTTCTAAGAATTTAGAGTTTATAAAAGAGTGTGTATTACAATTACCAATAGGAAAGAAGTTTGACAGGTTTCGTGCTGATAGTGCATCATATCAAGCAGATATATTCAACTACTGTGAAGAGAAAAATATACTCTTTACAGTTACAGCTAAAAAGAATAAAAGTATGTTTGAGTCTATAAAAAGTATCAAAGATGAATCATGGCAAACTTTCTCAAAAAGAGAAAAGATAGCAGAGTTCACACATACAATGCAAAATACAGATAATGCTTTTAGGATGATAGTGATTAAAAAAGACATAACACCAACTCTTCCAACAATAGATGGATATATCTCAAATGAAGTGATGATGCAACATCAAGATGAAATTTACTACTGTATCGCTACAAACGATAATGACTTAACTCCAGAAAAAATCATAAAACTCCATCGCCAACGAGGGGAAACAAGTGAGAATAAAATCAAAGAATTAAAAAATGGTTTCAATATGAGTTATCTTCCAAGCTCAAATCTACAAGCCAATGCTTTTTACTTTTATATTGGAACTCTTGCTTATAATTTATTCCTACTATTCAAACAGATATTAGATAAAAATCTTCAAAAACATACAGTTAAAATAATCAGGTACAAACTCTACAATATCGCTGGCAAGGTTATTTCTCATGCGAGAGATACGATACTTAAGGTAAGTGAAGAGTTTATGCAGTTACTCCAGAAAATAAGACTGAGAGCTTATGAAGAGAGTTTACAATGACCAGAAATCTAAACCTGAAAAAGCCCATTGAGCATAATGATATTAATCACAACAGGGGAGTATTGTCAAAAAATTATAAATTCTGCACTAAAAGTGCAAAATTTACTGAAAATGAAGTCAAAAATAT
>NZ_JAEMVA010000012.1 GCF_029215955.1 Sulfurimonas sp. SAG-AH-194-I05 | reverse complement strand
ATAATTTTGAATTAGAAGAAGAGGAGATAAGTATAGAATCTGAAATTGAAAATGCTGTGAGTGAACTTTCACAAGCAGATCTTGATAGCGAAGTAGACGATGAAACATTACTCAATATTGCAGAGACTGAACTCAATAGTTTTGACTCATTAAATTCACGAGATTTAAAACTTGCAGTAGGGGAAGAAGTTCCCGAATTAGAAGAAGTAGAAGTTAAAGAAGAAGTAGAAGTAGAAGTAGAAGAGAATCCTAGTGAAGAGCTTGTCGAAGAAGTTCTTTTAGAAGAAAGTGTGACTGAAGATGCAGTAGCTCCTAATACATCTGAAATAGAAATAACTCCAGATCATGAGGGTGTAGAAGCATTGAAAAACTTACTCAAAGCATTGTCAAACAAAGATGTTGCCGCATCAATGAAAGGTATGAAAATTAGTGTAAATATCGAACTAGGTGATGGTTAGTGAATACTAATTCTGGTGCTATACTCGTTCTCTCAGGACCTAGTGGAGCTGGTAAAAGTACGCTTTTAAATAAAATAGTTGATGACATCGGTGCTTGCTATTTTTCTATTTCTACAACAACGCGCTTGCCAAGAAAAGGTGAGGTTGATGGTGTGCATTATTATTTTGTAAACAAAGAAGAATTTCAAAAAGATATTGATGAAAATATGTTCTTAGAACATGCAAATGTACATGGAAATTATTATGGAACATCTTTAAAACCTGTTCGAGAAGCTCTTAAAAATGGTAAACTTGTTATATTTGACATAGATGTACAAGGGAATGCAGTTGTAACAAAACGCTTGGGCGATATAACAACCTCTGTATTTATTTCTCCTCCAAAACTTTCTGATTTGAAAAATCGACTTGAGTCACGACAAACAGATACTATGGAAGTTATTGATGGTCGTTTAAAAATGGCTAGAAACGAAATACATCGTATCAGTGAATATGACTATTTAATCATTAATGATGACTTAGAAATAGCAGCAAATACACTCAAAATAATAGCAAATGCAGCGAGATTAAAAATTCCTGGAGAAGATATAAATGAATTCTCTCAAAAATGGGAAGATATAGACTAGATTAATTTTAATTAGTTATAATTTTGGATTAATTTTTTACAAGGAAATATACTATGGGAATGCCTAGTGGAACAGAACTACTTATAATATTTGGAATCATCGTTTTAATGTTTGGTGCGAAAAAAATACCAGATTTAGCAAAAGGTATTGGTAAAGGTATCAAAAATTTTAAGGCTGAAATGAAAGATGACACAGTTGAAACTGTTGCAGCCGATGAACCAAAAAAAGTTGAAGCAACTGAAGAAGTAGCAGCAACTGAAGCTCCAAAAACTACAACTACAACACAAGCGTAAACTTTGAAGCAACGAGTATCTGCGCTATTGCGTGAAAAATTCGGTTACGAAGTTGTTTTAGAAAAACCAAAAGATCGTTCTTTTGGTCATTTTGCTACTCCTATTGCTTTTTCTTTAGCTAAAGAACTACGCAAGTCCCCTATGATAATTGCAGAAGAGCTTGCTTCTTCTTTTAGTGATGATACAAGTGTATTTTCAAGTGTTGCATCAGTAAAAGGATATTTGAACTTTCGTTTAAGTGAAAACTTTTTAAGCGAATATGCTGAGTGGGCTTTAAATAATGCAGATGACTTCGCTAAACAAAATAAAAAACAAAAAGTACTTTTAGAATTTGTAAGTGCAAATCCTACTGGACCTTTACATATCGGTCATGCACGTGGTGCTGTTTATGGAGATACCCTTTATAGGCTTGCGAAGCACTTAGGATATGATATAACAGCAGAGTACTATGTAAATGATGCTGGAAATCAAATAGACTTATTAGGTCTTTCTATTGCGCTTTATGCACGTGAAAATATACTAGGTGAATCTGTAGAGTATCCTGAATCTTATTACCGTGGTGTGTATCTTGAAGGTCTGGCAAATGGTGCACTTGAGAAATTTGGTAAAGAAATTTTTACTGATGAAACACGTTACAAAGAACTTGCACTTTGGGCGAAAGATGGAGTGATGAAGATTGTAGTAGATTCTCTTGCGCGTTTAAACATCCATTTTGATACCTTTGTAAATGAATCTTCTCTTTATTCTGACTGGGATAGAGTGATGGAAAAAATGGGTGATGGTTGTTATAAAAAAGATGGAAAAATGTGGATTGCATCAGAAGCTAAGGGTGATGACAACGACAGAGTTGTTGTTCGTGAAGATGGCCGTCCTACATACTTAGCTGGTGATATTGTGTACCATAACCAAAAGTTTGAGCGTGGGTATGATCATTACATTAATATTTGGGGTGCTGACCATCATGGGTACATTCCCAGAGTAAATGCAGCAGTTTCATACCTTGGGTATGATTCTACGAAGCTAGAAACACTTCTTTCTCAAATGGTTTCTCTTCTTAAAGATGGCGAGCCATATAAGATGAGTAAGCGTGCAGGTAATGTTATTTTAATGAGTGATATCGTTGATGAAATAGGTGCAGATGCACTTCGCTTTATTTTTGCTTCTAAAAAGAGTGATACAGCCTTAGAATTTGATCTAGCAGAGTTTAAAAAGCAAGACAGTTCAAACCCTATTTTTTATATTCAATATGCACATGCTAGAATTAATACACTTTTTTCTAAGTCCACATGCAAGAGTGAAGATATACTCAAAGCAAAGCTCATTCATTTAGATGAAAACGCAGACAGCTTACTTTTTGATGCTCTTTTGCTTCCTGAAGTTATAGAAGATGCATTTGTGTCTCGTCAGGTACAAAAATTAACTGATTATTTAAAAGCATTAGCTGCATCTTTGCATAAGTTTTACTATGATTGTAGAATTATTGGTAATGATGATGAAGAAAAGCTTTTAAAACTTTTTATGGTTGTAGCGCTTTCTTTAAAAACTGGTCTTAGTATTTTAGGTATTGAAGCTGCAAAGAGTATGACAAGAGAAGAAGAGGTTTAAAAATGGGTAAAATAATAACAATACCAGACAACAGAACAGGCTTTTCTATGAAAATAGAAGGAAAACAGCTTATTCGTCCTGACTTACATGATATTGCCTCAGACTTATCCATAGCTACTAAGGATGTACTTTTTAAAAATGGTATTTTAACTGTATACAACACTTCTAAAGAGTGTCAAACTATTGTAGATGATGGGGCTCTAGCTACTTTTGTAGCTATGGCTATAGATATACAAGCTGAGAGAATTACTGAAATGACAGCTATTAAAGCAAAGCCAAAAATACTTGAAATGGATGACTTAGAGGATGAAGACGACGATTAGTCGTCAGGATTTATTCTAGGCATTTATGTCCTATTACTTATTAGGCTTGCTAAGACAGCTTCTTAACAAGTCCTGCATAGGTATCAAATTGTTCCAAAGCAATATCTACCAGTTTTTCTTCAAAATGCTTTCCTCTTTCTTCTTTTAATAAAGCTTTTACTCTATCATGACTCCACGCTTCTTTATATACACGTTTACAAAGAAGAGCATCAAGTACATCAACAATGGCAACAATACGTCCAAAAATAGGAATATCAAAGCCTTTAAGTTTTCTAGGATACCCTGTGCCATCCCACTTTTCATGATGCGTATAGGCAATCTCTGCAGCAGCTCGTAGTGCTTTTCTTTTTGAATGTTTGAGTACGTTATAGCCAAGCTTTGCATGTGTTTTCATTATGTTATATTCATCAGTTGTAAGCTTTCCTGGTTTTTTCAAAATATCATCACCTATTGCGATTTTACCAATATCGTGCATAGGAGAAGCAAGCGCAATAAGTTTAATATCATCTTCACTTAAACCATAGGCAGCAGCAAAAAGTGCTGAAAGTTTTGAAACTCTTTCTGTGTGGTGTCTTGTTTCTTCTGAACGAATTTCTTCGATTTCACCCATTGCCATCATTGTATCTTTGAGTGTGTTTTCTATCTCTTCATTAAGATCTTGAAGGGTAAGGTTATGTTGGGATATTTCTTTATTTTTAAGAAGAATATCCTTACTGAAACTGCTAATATTATTAGAGATTATTTCAAGCTCTTTACTTTCATATTCAACATTGTTTATGTCACCATATGAACCATACGCTTTTTGACCATGGTCTATAACTTTTGATAGTGGTTTTGATATATACCGATTTATAAGTCCTGAGAGATTCGCTAATATAATGAAAGAAAGAAGACATAAAATAGCAATAAAAATATATCCATAGCTCATAACAAGTTCTTGGGATGCGTTTATATCGATAGTCATCTCAATCACACCAATAACATCACCATCTTGCGCATCATGACAAGAAAGACAGTTAAGGGTTCCTTTGGAGTTAGCAATATATGGCATGGTAGCTTTAAGTTCACCATTTATGTCATCCCACTCGAAAAATTCTTTTTTTGTTTTTAAAACTTCTAAGATATTTTTAGCTGGTTTGAAGTCTCTATTATTTGTATGTATGATTTGAATATTTTTAATATCTTCAAGCTCTTTAATCTCATCGAGAAAGTAATCTCTTCTATCCATTATACCGGCTTTCATATGCGATGTTAAACCAGCTTTTATAGCACTTGATACAGTAAACGCTTCTTTTTCCATAACACTTTGAAAAAATGCTCTGTATCCTAAACCTATAGTGATGATGACTACGAGTATAGCTAAAGCAAATATTTGTATTAGTCTGATAATTGTAATTGTTTTAATTGTTTTTTTCAATTTCAATACCCTTAAATAAATTTGTTTTTATTATATAATAAAAAGTCTTAATAAAAATCTACTTCAATAAAGCAGAATTTTGAAGTTCGGGATGCATCTTTAGTATTTGCGCTGCTTTACTTCTTGGCACTTGAATAAGAATAGGATTCTTCTTTATGTCTAACCAATGCATGATTTTTAGTATATTTTGGCGGGTCATTGCTGTACATCCTGCTGTACCAGCATGTGGATTTTTTTGTATATGTAAAAATATACATGAGCCAGCTTTGTATTTAGCCTTTTTATTATGTTCTACTACAACACCAAATTCGTATTGCAAATCATTGCGTTTCATATACTCAAAACTCTGAGGTTGTGTCTTTGGCATGTGAATAATTTGATTATATGTATTGGAATTACTATCATCTACACATATAAGTTCTTTTGTAGCATGAAGGTAGGGCATGTGGAAAGTGCTACTTTTTGAATAGCCAAAAAGCTTTGTGAGTTTAAAAATTCCAATAGGGGCTTTTTTATCTCCCTCTTTTTTTATAGGTTCTGTTACTTTTTTACTCATTTCGCTTATGCCAAGACCCCAGCCTAAACCTTTCTTTCCTAGAGTAACATCAATAGTCTCAAAAACCTTAGTAGAGCCCTCATAGCACTCTAGCTTGGCTTTTGAAGTGTTGAAATCATCAGCAACAACTAAAATAACTTGTTGCTGTGCATAAACAATGGTGGAAATAATTATAATACTTAAGAAACTTTTTATCATAAGATATGGTACTATTACTATTATATGAATTAAATTAATTTATGGAAGAAATTATGAGTCTTAAAATAAGAAAAGCAACTGTTAGCGATGTAGAGTTTTTAGCAAAGATGATCCTTCAAAGTTCTCGTGCAGGTAAAAAAGATGGAATCTTTGATTTAATCTTTCAAACAAATGATGATTCTTTTATTTTAAAAAAAATAAAAGCACTCACGCAAACAAATGCTAAAACGCATTGTAATTTTAATAATTTCTTAATAGCAGAAATAAATAATGAAAGAGTAGGCACGCTTTGTAGTTATGAACCGCGAATAGCTACAAAAGAAGTTTTTATCGATGCACTAAAAGAAACAGGTTGTCCAGATAACGTGAGTGAAAGGCTCTCCGTTCTTTATTGCTGTGATTTTAATTTAAATAATCGTACTTTGATGTTTGACTACATGGAAGAAGTTGAGGGTTGTACTGATGTGGGTATTTTAAAAGGCCTTATGCAAAAGTCTCTTTTAACTGCAAGACTTAAGGGCTATAGAATTGCACAAGCCTTAGTAGAAATCGGTTCTCTTGAGACCTTGCTTTTTTATAAAACATTAGGCTTTCAAATTGTAGATGAACAAGAATGTGAACTTTATAAAGAAAAGTTCGGGCGTGCTGGTATGGTACTTCTAGCAATAGAGTTCTAGGATTTTTCCATAGAACTCTCATATATTTCTCTTTTTCCCTCTCTCTTAGCAATTTTCTTTGCACTTTATACAAAGAATGTACTTTTTTCCCTTTTTTCAGGGACACTTCTTGGTATCTTGATTTTACATGATTTTGCTATTTTTGATTCGCTTGAGGCTACGTATAGACTTTTTCAAACACTTTTAACAACACCTTGGATTTTAAAAACATTAGGTTTTGTTATTTTAGTTGGTAGTATTATGGCTTTAATCGAAAAAAGTGGTGGCGTTGGAGGTTTTGTTCATTTTGCTTTGGAGAAAAAAGGTTTTGTTACGTCTGCGCGTTCTGCTTTAATGCTAAGTTACATCATAGGCATTGTTATTTTTGTTGAAACCTCTATAACTGCTTTGATATCGGGAGCAGTAGGAAAGCCTTTTTGTAAAAAATACAATATTCCACATGCTAAGCTTGCTTTTGTTTGTGACTCTACGTCTGCTCCGATAGGTTCACTTGTCGTTTTTAATGGTTATGGGGCACTGCTTTTAGGGCTCATAACAACGCAAATTACACAAGGAAACCTTAGTGGTGATGCTGTAAATATTTTAATAGACGCTGTTTTATATAATTTTTATGCAATGAGTGCACTTCTTGTGACTTTTTTGTTTATATATTTTAATATAAATATTGGAGCTATGTCTCGGGTGCAGTATAAGCTTGAAAAATCGCAAAGCATAGAGCATGTTCGAAGTATGTATTTAATGCTCTTTCCTATACTTTTAATGCTAGTAATGGTGTTTGTTCTTTTGTATATAACAGGCGAGGGAAACATTCTTAAAGGAAGTGGTTCTACCTCTTTGTTTTTTACAATGCTTATCACCTTGGCTTTCATGTTTATTTATTATATAACAACGAAAACTATGGGTGTAAAAGACTATATAAAAACTTCTTTTATTGGAGCTAAAAAACTCTTTATGGTTTCTTTAATCCTTGTATTCGCTTTTGCTATAGGAAATATTACAGCAGAGCTTAAAACAGGACAGTATTTAGCAACCTTGGTAAACGAAAATTTACATGTAAGTTTACTTGCTGGTATGGTGTTTCTTCTTAGCGGAATTATTTCATTTGCAACGGGTACATCGTGGGGAACTTTTAGTATTATGGTTCCTATAGCAGTGCCTATGGCTTTAGGCCTTGATGGAAATGTTGTTCTTTGTCTTGGTGCAGTTATATCAGGTGGTATATTTGGTGATCATTGTTCACCTATTTCAGACACAACAATAATCTCTTCTATGGCAGCAGACTGTGAGGTAATAGAGCATGTGCAAACGCAACTACCTTATGCTCTTATAAGTGGGTTTATCGCTTTTTCTTTATTTATTCTTATGAGTTTTACTTAAATTTTAACAATTCTGTGTTACCCTCTTCATTATATTTATTTATAGGAAATAACGAATGCGAATTCAAGTTCATGAAAAATTAAACAGTATACCATTTTGGAAATCTTTAAAGGGAATTCTTGTATTTTGGTTCTTAGTTATTTCTTTTATTCAAGTTATTATCGTGAACTATGCTTCTTATTTAAAAACGAATACTGCTTTACATACGAGTGTATTATCAGAACTTAATCGTTCAAGTTCTTTGCATAAAAAATTTATAGACAACTGGTTTTCTTTTAGAAAAATAGATATTTCTGCATGGTCAAAAGATAAAACAAATGTGACTTTTTTAACTGATTTAGTAGAATTATTAGATAAAAAAAATATTCCTGTAAAGGAATTTATAAATACTAAGGAATATATTGCATGTATTAAGGGAAGTGAATTTGATTTACTTACCATTGCAGAAGAATACACGTATATTTATGATGTTTTTTTAATCGATGCAAAGGGTAACATACTTTATACTGTAGCAAAAGAGTCTGACCTTGGAACAAACATGTTGACTGAGCAGTACGCAAACACAAGATTCGCATCAGCCATAAAAGCAACACTCAATACACAAAAAGTCCAGTTCTCAGACTTAGAAAAATACGCACCATCGCATGGAGATTTAGCAGAATTTTTAACAGCACCTATAATAGATAATAAAGGAAAAACTGTAGGTGTTTTTGCTTTTCAAATTAAAGAAAGTAGTATTTTTGCACTCTTAAAAGCAAAAGTTAAAAGTGAATTTCATACATATAATTATCTTGTAGGTGAAGACGGCTTTGTACGCTCTTTTCGTAATGATTTTTCTGAAGTACTCGATTTGAAGGTTAATAATGTTCTTTTTACAGACTGGAAAAAGTCTCTTGCCCTTGGAAAAAAATCAAACTTAGAAGGTTTTGAGTATGTCAATCCTTTTGGCGAAGAAGTGATTGCTAGCTATGAATCTATAAATATACTCAACAAGAATTTTCTTTTAGTGAGTGAAATAGATAAAAGTAAAGCAAGTATTAATATCAATAATTTTATTAAAAATATTTCAGCATTTAGCTTGTTCTTACTACTTTTAATATTTGTTATTTCAAGTATTGTAACGAGAAAAATAACAATGCCTTTAGAAGAACTTTCAAAATCTGTTTTAGATTTTGCAGGTGGAGATAGAACGGTACGTATAGATATGTCTTCAACAAGTGAAATTGGTGTACTCGCGAATTCTTTTAAAACAATGATACAAAGTATTAAGCAAGGGGAATTAGAAGTTCTTGAGCAGAAGTATGCTCTTAATGCACATGCTATTGTGGCTATCACAGATACTGAGGGTAAAATTACTCTTGTAAATGACAAATTTATTGCTGTGAGTGGTTTTAGTAGAAAAGAACTTATTGGGAAGAACCATCGGTTACTTAATTCAGGAATGCATGGAAAAGAGTTTTGGGACACAATGTTTGAAACTATAGAATCTGGAAAAGTGTGGAGCGGTGAAATATCAAATACATCTAAAAACTTTGAGCTTTATTGGGTTGCTACGACTATTGTTCCTTTTATTGCAAATGATGGAAAAATTGTGAGTTATATTTCTATTAGCACAGATATTACGCATAGAAAAGAAGTCGAAGATAAACTCCATGCATCCGTTACAGCAGCGCAAGAGGGTGCTAAAGCGAAGTCAGAATTTTTAGCAAGTATGTCACATGAAATTCGTACACCTCTTAATGCTATTTTAGGTTTTGTGACAATTTTGAAAAAGATTATTAAAGAAGAAAAACCTCTTGGGTATTTAGATATTATTGATACAAGTGGGAAGTCACTTTTAACAATTATAAATGATATTTTAGATTTTTCAAAAATGCAAAGTGGACAGTTTACTATTGATACATATGCAGTTGAGAGTATGGAAGAATTTTCTAATGCTGTTATGCTTTTTGCTTCTAAGACTTATGAGAAACAAGTAGTTTATGTAACGTACATTGACCCAAATCTACCTCAAACTATAAAAGTTGATGCAGTAAGAATCGTGCAAATACTTTCTAATCTTTTAAGTAATGCTATTAAGTTTACACCAATGTACGGTGAGGTAAGTGTGTCTATACATTATGAAAATAGTACACTTATTATTGCAGTTACTGATAGCGGTATTGGTATAGCCGAAGAAAACATTGAAAAAATATTTTCTGCATTTTCACAAGCGGATGGCTCAACTACAAGAAAGTATGGAGGTACGGGGTTAGGTCTTTCTATATCTTCAACCTTAGCAAACTTAATGGATGGCGACTTACGTGTAGAGAGTGAGGAAGGTGTTGGCTCAACCTTTACTCTTAGTATGCCGATAGAAGTCTTGAAAGAAGAACCTTTATGTAGCATTGATTATACTAGTTTTGCAAAGCTCCGTTTTGCTATTTTAAATACGAATACGGAATGTGTTTCTAATATAAAACTTATCAAAAAGTATTTACAAGATTTTAAAGTAGATTCTATTTTAGAACTGAGTACATACCAAGAAGATGGCTACGATGTTCTTTTCTTTATACCTGATGAAGAATATAATCTTGCTATTATAAAAGCGGGTATACCAGCTGTTGCAATACTACGGGCAAATACGATTAAACTTGCTGAAATAAAACATATTGTACCTCTTTATGTTCCTTTTATTCCAAGGACAATTATAGAAGCACTTAATGAAACAGGTATAAAAAATATTAAAGCGGTGACTATACAACAAGATGTACTTCTTGATGAAGAGATTCAATTCAGCGGAAAAGTCTTAGTTGCTGAAGATAATAAAACAAATCAAATGTTAATAAAACTGATTTTAATGGACTATGGTATAGATTTTGATATAGCCAATGATGGCGTTGAAGCAGTGGCAATGTTTAAAGAGTGTGACTACGATATGGTCTTAATGGACGAAAATATGCCAAATAAAAATGGTATAGAAGCAATGCTAGAAATCAAAGAATACGAAATTACGAAAGC
This sequence comes from Sulfurimonas sp. SAG-AH-194-I05, assembly GCF_029215955.1. Taxonomy (GTDB): domain Bacteria; phylum Campylobacterota; class Campylobacteria; order Campylobacterales; family Sulfurimonadaceae; genus Sulfurimonas. Next base: position 30,919 of record NZ_JAEMVA010000012.1, on the reverse strand, counting down.
ACTTATTCTTACGCCTATTATTGCGCTTACAGCAAACGCACTCGAGTCAGATAAAGTACGTTTCTTAGAAGCAGGGATGGATGGTTTTGTATCGAAGCCTATTGATACAAAGGAGTTAGAAGCTGAGTTTTCTAAGTACTTAACTATTACTTAAGTACCTAAGGTAAGATTTATAGAGTATTTTAAATCTGCGTCAAGGTTATCCATAGAACTTAACATCCAACGCATATACCCAGCATCACTTGAGGCTACTTCTTGGAGTGTTTTTCCCTTGTGTTTTCCAAATCTAAATGTTTTTACGATAATGGGAGTATTTGTTAAATCAACCATTTTTTCCACTGGATTAGCATGTGGAAATTCTTCCTCTACAATACTTCTAAGCTTTGATAGAAGCAGTTTAAGAATTAAAACATCACCGATAGCATCATGTGCTTTGACTTCTATGCCTAAGGCATCTGCTTCTTTTTTCTCGTCTTTATACAGCTCGAATTTATAACGAAAGTATTGAAGTCTATGTGCGTCTTCATCAGGTAAAACATGCTTTGCTACACGTAAAGTATCTATGACTTTCATTTGTGTCTTAAAGCCTTCTTTTTCAAGCATTCCTAAGTCAAATGGGGCATTATGGATTATCATATAGTTTTCGTTTGTGTTTAACTCTAAGAGTCTTTTATATGCATCCATCTCTTGACATGTGGGTTTTCCTTCAATCATGTCGGGTGTGATGCCATGAACTTCCATCGCCCCAAAACTTATGGGAATTTCAGAGGAGCAAAATTCATTTTGCACTTCGACTTCTTTTGCTCCGAGAACTACATATCCTAGTTGAATAAGTCTATCGTTTTCACCTGTTCCTGTTGTTTCTGTATCAAGAATTATATATTTTTTTGCCACATGTCAGCCTTTTTATTTGTTGATTTGAGAAGTGAAATATACTTCAAATGTTTTTGTACTTTGTGCTTTTACATTAATGTTAAATGTCACAAGATTACCTTTTGTAAAGGTGTATCTTTTTTTACTTTTTACATTACTGCCATCATTTCTAGTAAATGGAATAGTGAGTTCTATTTTTTTCATTTCATCAGAATTATTTGTTAAAGTGTATTGTACATCAACATCAAGATTCCATGAACCTTTGTCACGATTAAGAAGTGTTTCTTTCACTTTGACATCAAAATTTTTACCAAGTTTGAGTGAAATAGGAGTATTTTTTGGAGTATGCTGGAGTTGTGTTTCTCCGAGTAAAATATTTGTACTTTCGAGTTTTGCGTATGTTCGTACAACACCTTTTGGAAGCACAAAGTCAAAACCTTGCATTGTCACATGTTGGGTTACACCGTGTTTCACCTCAGAGCGTAAATAATTTGGATGGTTCATTGTGCTCGTATACTTTCTTTGAATGGCAATACCATTTTGTGTAATGAACTTTATTTGTGTTTTTTCATTGTTCGCAAGATTCACTTTAAAGGGAATAGTGTAAAAATGATACCCCTCATGTGCTTGGTGTGCAACTTGTGGAGCACCATCGTAAGCCATAGCAACACTTTTCATAACTCGGTAGTTCTCGCGCGTAGGCCTTACTCTATTTATATCACCTGCTAAAACGTGTAGTGAAGTGTTTTTAAAAGCTTTTCCTGAGCGGTTATCTATGTTTATCCATCCTACTAGGTTTGCTTGGGATTTGTTTACGTGCAGAATATAATTACTTTTCCATTTAATGTTGTTCATGAGGTAGTCAATGCTCATCTTTGCGTGAATATTCTTTTTGGCTTTCACATTCCAAACTAAAGAGGGTTTTGTAATAAGCTCTTTAGGAACAGTGTCAAAAATAATGTTTTTACTTTCCACTATTAAAATAGAGTCTTTGTTTTTAACTATACAAGAAGTCCCATCATGTGAGAGCAGTTTCGCTTGAATGGTTTGAAATTCATTAACGTTTTTTCTTACCTTTACACGTATGCTTTTTCCTATATGTGCCCGTAATAGTTTGTCTTGTGTGAGTTTATCAAAACGGTACTGCTGTGAATATAAAGAAATACCCTTAGGCAGAGTAACATTTACAGAATCTGTATTAATGCTCGATGCAACACCTTTATAAACAATAGTTGTGTCATTCTTTTGAAGCTTTAACGTCCGTTTTTCATGTACAAGACCAACATTTGAGTTATAAACTATGAGTGAGTTGTTCGATGTGCTTGGGTTAAGGGTAATAGAAAAGAGTTGTGAAGAGAGTAAAAACAATAGGGAAAATAATTTCATGTGGGATTCCTTTTTATTATTAATGAGTAATAATACTTTTAACTCATAATACAATAGCAAAAAAAATAGAGAGTAACTTAGGTGTAAATGCGTAAAGGAAGACTCCTAAAGGGCTCTATGGTACGTTTTTTGCTTTTAATTAAGTATATTTACTCTAAGGTTTTGACTATGCAAAAATTCTTCTTCTTGTTTGCACTAATTCCTACTTATATATATGCCTTGTATAATCCATTTTTTTCTGAGAAAAAAGTAGAAAACAAAGCAACTTTTATTAAAAAAACAACTGTGAAAAGTAAGGTATATTACCCTCCCGTTAAACATGTGAAAAGAAAGAAATTAGAAATAAGTTATTTTGGATTTGTACATAGTAAAAAGGGAAAGTTTGCTTTAGTTCGCTTTAACGAGAAGAATATTATTATTAGAAAAAATGATTCATTATATGATGAAAATGAAATATATAAGGTGCTCAACATTACAAGTAATGCTCTTTTATTAAAAGATAAATATTCAAGAGTTAAATCAATTTACTTTAGTTCTTATATTTCAAAGAATACACTACAATGATTTATATTTTTAAAATTTTTATGTTGCTAGTACTTACTTTAGGCTTTATTGCCTGTACTGGTAGTGACAAAAATAAAATATTAAAACAAGAACTTAAACACGCGGTTACTCTTCCTCAAAAGAAAAATGAAAAAAGAGAAGCTATTGAGATTATAGAAGTAAATGCAGAAAATTTCCAAATTATTGGTAATGTAATCCCAGACACTGAAATTATTAAAAGTGTAAAAATATCTGGAGCACAATTAAATGATGTCATTTCTCTTCTCTCTGAAGCAACAGACCAAAATATTATTTTTCAGCTTCAATCTGAAAGGTTAAGTCAAAAGTATAATCAAAATACGAATGGACAAACAGGAACAAATATCCAATCCTCAAGTGTTGGTTCTAATACCAATGGAATGAATCAACAAAATAATGATGAGTACCAGATGAAGAACTCAAAAGTATATATTTCTTCTTCAAACATTAGTTTTGGAAGGTTGTTGCAAAAAACTGTTGGAGACAAGTTAAGTCTTAGATACGAAGATAATACTTTTTATTTAGGTTCAATGCAGACAGTGACGCTGAAAGTTCCTTCCCTTGATGGGTTGTCAGAAAAAATAACAGAAGCTTTAACCTCTCTAGGTGCCATAGGTGTTACTCATGATTCGATAACATCTTCTATAACATTTTCAGCACGTGAAAAAGAGTATATAGATGTAATGAACTACTTAAGTGTTTTGAGAAATAATTTATATGTAATTGAATACGATATAGCTATATATGATGTTGAGTTAAAAGACAATTATAGTTTAGGAATTAACTGGGACATTATTCCAAAAGTAAGCAAAGAGTTGGGAATTGTGTCTAAAACATCTTCTTCTTTTGGTTCTGTTTCAGCAACGAGTACAACAGCTAGTTTTGGAACACTGTTAAATAGTACGCAGTACACAGCGTCTCTTTTAGTTGAAAGTTTAAGCATATTTGGTAAGGTTGAGAGTATTCAAAAACCAAAGTTACTCGGTATTGCTGGAACAGATGTAATTCTTATAGATGGTTTATCAGAGACATATATAAAAGAACTTAAAACTACTTCTATAGGTAACAACAGTGTTCAAACATCTACTGTAAGCGATACAGTTTTAAGTGGTTTAAAAGTAACACTTAATTCTAATATTATGGATACAACCGTGATAACAAATATAGAATTAGATTTAAATGAAATAGTAGGATATAGTACATTTACTGTGAATGGTTCTTCTTATTCTCAACCTCGATTACGCACAAAAAAGATTAAAAACACGATGCGAGTTCAGCCGGGTGTTCCTATTGTAATATCCGGATTATTTAAGCATAAAAAAGACAAAGGTTACAAAGGAATTCCTGGACTCGATAGAACGGCTGCGAAACTTTTAGGTGGTAGTGAATATGATGGAAATACAAAAACTGAAATGGTTATTATTGTAACTCCTCGAGTCATTAAGTATGTTATAAAGTGATATAAAGATGGCGATATTTACAGCAGGGTGCATTGAATCAACAAACGATCCTAGAAAAATTAGAAATAATGTGTATGATTTAGCACGCCATGACTTAGATTCCCCTGCAATGAAAATATCTGTAAGAAAATCTCCCACATGTATTAACTTTATAGCCTTTTTGCCAAAAGATAAAATTATTCAAGAGAATATCTTGCAAAAAGTATCAGAGTGTAAAGAAAGAACAGTTGTTATTTTTGAATTAGATTATAAGCATGTGGGTGTTGTATGTGAATATAGTAGGATTGTTGATTATATACTGGATAAACCAAAAGAGTTTGCAGAAGAAAGGTCTTATAAAGTAGCGTATGTAGATAACTCCAAGGGTGTTAGATTAGTCTCTTTTAATTTAGATAATATCGACCGTGAAGCGAAGGCAGGATTTATTTCTTTAGGGTTTACAATTTTACTAACATCAAGTATCTTTTTTAGTGGGTATTCTTATATGCAAGATACGCAAATTAATATTGGAAATAAAGATAATTTATCGCAACAGTATAAAGATATTGTGAAAAAAGAGTTTCAGCGTTCTGAAAAAATAGTCAAAAAAGTAGATTTAGTTCGTGCCCTTGAAGATATAGAACGCTTAACAAAGGCAACGCATGCAACTCTTGAGCAAGTGAAGTACACAAAAAAGAACTTTTGTGTAAAAGTAAAAACCTTACAAATGGAGCCATTTATAATCCTTTTACCTACAAATGTAAAAATTGTGCATAAAAATAGACGTGAGGGAAGGGTAGAATACTGTTATGAAAAAATATAATTATATTATTTTATTTATACTCATTTTAATTACCATAAGTGTTTCTACATACTTTTTTTACTTAGATATTATTTATAGTGATAAGTTAGTTAAAAAAGATGTAGAGTCTCTTTATAAACTCAAACGTACAGCTGGTCGTCCTATAGTTGTTTATGCAAATGCAGAAGAACTTGATGCAAAAGTATACGACTACAATCAAATCATTATAGAACTTAACCTCGATGCGATGGTTTTTGCAGAAAATAAACTACTAAAAATCCAAGGAAACATACATAATGGTTTTTCCTATATATTGTTAAAAAGACTTCTTAATATCATTAAAAATGATGAGGTGAATGTATTAACTACCTGTATTGGAAAAGATTGTACAAGTGATAATTATGGATTTTTAATAAAAATACGCCCATATTCCTTAAAGTTAAAGTGAGACATGCCGATATAAAGAGTAGAATATAAAGAAAAAGGATATATCATGATACATGGAAGTAGAACAATTCGAGGCCGTAATGGGATGAGATCGGGTATCTCACTTGTAGAAATGATGATTGCAGTTATTTTATTTGGTGTAATTAGTATAGTAGGTTTTAAATATTCATCAAACTTTTATAATACGGACTTGGTTGCAAAAAAAGCACGGGTTGCTGCTTTAGTGGAACAAGCATCGCAACTCTCTAATGCATATGATGTATACAGTGTGCAGTTTGGTACTACTCCTACTGATGTATTAGATTTAAATGCATCAAATGCAAAAATTTTAACAACTACTCCAACTGCCATTACCGAAATTGGTACAGGTTGGGTTTTGAGTATTGCAACAGATTATACTGGTAGTGGTAATAACGATATAGCATTTAGTTTCCCAGTAACAAATGTTACTCCTAGTACAAGTAATGAAGAATATTGTTCAGTATTTAACAATATGATTAGCCCGGCTTTAAGTCTTGATGTAGATGATACAACAGATTTTGGTACTTCAGCTGCTCAATTTACAGCCTTAGGTAATGTATTTTGTTTTGGTACCGGTGCAACTATTGAAATTGTTCTTCTTAAAGAAGTAAATTAGAGTGTGCGAAGTGCTTTTTCTTTTTTAGAACTTGTTATAGTCATAACCCTCTCGGGTATTATGGCTATTCTTTCTTTTAGCTATTTAAATATTTCAACTCTCGCTAAACAAAACACAAAGACACAGTTCCAATCACATATAAGTATACTCAGTGCAATGATTTTACAATGCAAAGAACTCAGTAATAGTATGCCAGTACAAAGTGATGACTCTTTAGCAAACGATACACTTTTAAGTACATTAGATTGTAATACGACAGTTCGTTATACTCTAGATGGTGGAAGAGGAAGCTTTGTTCCTAAGCCTTTAATCGGTTTTAGTGAGTATAAAGCAACGCAGACTGGAAGTGAATTTTATTTTTCTACAATAGTAGATAGAAATTCTAATAATAATACAGTTTTAGAAAGCTTAGAAGATGATTTTTCTTCGAATCAATATATTCTTACCCAAGATGCTACAACGACCCTCATGAAATTTTATTTATCTCGTTAAATGATGGTATAATTCATAAAAAAAGATTATGAATTTAAAAGAACATTTAACAGATAAAGAACTTGAAATATGTCAAAAAGAAAAGCTTTATTATCAAGCTATAGGTAATGTTAAAGACCTTTCACAAATAGCAAAAGAACATAATTTTTTACAAAAAAAAGAAAATACCACCACATATAGTATCGATATACTTAAAGAATATGACATTCTTATCTCAAAAGAAGACACCCAAACATTTTATATTCAAACAAAAGAAGCGCTTGGTCCTAAACGATTAGAGAAATTAAAAAAACGTCTTGGAAAAAATGTAGTACAAAAAACGATTCCAGTAAGAGAATTTAACGAAAAATTTAAACAGTTAGTGACAGTTGATGCTGCTTTAATTGAAAAAAGTATTAAAAAATTTAACGCGTATGATGCAGATGATACGAAAGTTTTTGAACTCTTAAAGATACTATTACATTTTTGTGTAGCAAATAATGTGAGTGATATCCATATAAATGCATATGCTGATTTTTCATGGTTGCGTTATAGAATAAATGGAAGTATTACTACAAAGTATTTGTTGAGTAAAGAACTAGCACAAAGATTTTCCCTCATAATTAAAGAAAAATCAAACATAGACTTAATGAATATTCAAACACCTCAAAGTGGTAGTTTTAGCGAAGGATTTTCGGATGGAAGTGTTGATTTTCGTGTAGAAATTGCTCCATCGAGTTTTGGTGAAAATATAGTACTTAGAATTTTAAATAGTAGCTCTCATTTAAAAACCCTTGAAGAGTTGTTTCCCAAAAAACATCCTCTTTATGATTATGTACATTCTTTTGTAAATCAGAAAAATGGTTTTTTCTTAATCGTTGGACCAACTGGAAGCGGAAAGACAACTACACTCAATGCTATTATAAATCAGCGTGATAGATTAAATGAGATTATTTATACCTTAGAAGATCCAATAGAATATAAAATAGACTTCATCACGCAGTATCAAATTAATGAAGCAATAGGTTTTGATTTTACGCAGGCTATGAAGTCTGTTATGCGTCAAGATCCTGATGTCATAGTTATTGGTGAAATGCGTGATGAAAAAAGTATGAAGATAGCCCTAAAAGCAGCACATAGTGGTCATATGGTATACTCAACACTCCATACAACTAATGCCTACATGGCACTGGAGAGAATCCGTGATGAGGGTGGTGACCTTTTTATTTTAGCGTATTCTTTAAGTGGGGTTATTGCACAAAGACTTGTTTTGCAGTTATGCACATGTAAACAAAAGGTTGCGAATGAAAAAGCGCAAAAATACTTTAAAACACAAGTGCAAGGGTATGAAAAAAACGGATGTATAGAGTGCAATTTCACAGGTTATAAAGAACGTGTTTTACTAGTTGACATGGTTTTTCTTCCCTCTGATATGAAAACGCGCTACACATTTTATATGGCTTTAAAAAACTCTACAGTCTTAAAAGCATGGGATCACTTAATTACATGTAGCTACTTTGAGTCAGCCCAGTATTTATATGAAAATGGAATCTGCGATTATGACACCTTAGTTTACGAGCTTTTATCTCTAGGCTATGTTGATGAAGATTGATATAAAAAGTGTTTTAAAAACCTTACTCTTTACACTTGAAAATGGTAAAAGCCTTTCGCATGGTATAAGCCTCTTATCACAATCTTCTCCAACAAAAAAAGAAAGAAGTTTTTTTGTAGGAATTTATAAAGAGCTTCAAGAAGGTGCTACTTTTTCACAGTCTTTAAAAAAGAGTAAAGTGGCTTCTTTAGAAGTTGCAAACTTTATAGCTATGGCAGAGCAGGGTACAAATTTTAAAAAGTCTTTAGCGAATATTATTTCTTATATTGAAGTAAAAGAAAATTTTGAGAGAGAATCCAATGACAAAATAACCTTGCCTTTTATTTATTTTACCTTTGCTTTTTTTATTGTTATCGGGGTTACATTTTTTGGAGTACCCTACCAAATATCGAAGTCACAAGAATATACACCAGAAATAGTAGCGCTTATAACAGAGCACCTTCAAACTGCTCAAACTATGGCAGATATTTTATTTGTAATGTTGGCAATAGTTTTTAGTTATTTTATAATTTTGATGATTGCTTTATTTTCTAAGTCAAACATGCTACAACTTCTTGCAAAAGAAATAGGTCTCGTTTTACCATTTGTTTCAAAAATTATTAAAAAGTTTGATAAGTTTATTTTATTTAGTATGATGAGTGAAATGTTAAAGAGTGGTATATCTTTTCAAAAAGGGGTTGCGTCAGCTTTAGAGATGACAACGATAACACACTATAAAAAAGCACTTGCATTTACTTTGCAAAGTATTAAGTATGATGGAAAATTACTCTTTCATTCTGATCTTTATGAGGTACTTGAACAAAAACTGATGCTCGGAGTAGGGTCAAGTATACAAATAGGAAATGTTATGAGCGAGATGAGTAAAAGTTCTCAGCTTGAAGCATTACGTTTAAGTACCCATTTCTTTAGAGGCATTACCCTTGTCTCGATTCTTTTAATGGCTTTTGCTGTTTTTATAGAGTTTTATACCATAGTATTAACACAAATTATTATTCAAAAAGGTTTAATAGACTTAACCAAAGGTATAGGCTAAATGCGTAAGGCTTATTTACTTGTAGAGTCAATGATTGCTATTATTATCGCAGGTATAGTTGCTGTTGTTTTTACTACAATGAACTATTATAGTAATATTCAGTCAAATATTTTAAAACAACAAAATACAAAAATTATTTTAGAAGTGATTCGAAGTAGACTTTTAAAATTAGCAACTGATCCAGATAATGATGTATTTTTTGAACTTTTAAAAGAAGATGCAAATCAAAGTTTACCAGTAGAGGCAGGCGTAGGAGTAGATGCGTGGGGGAAAAGAATTTCTTACTGGACGATAGACCTAGGTACATTAGATGCTACAAATCTTCCTTATGCAAATACAGATACCGTAATTTCTCCAAATGCAAATGTAGCTGGTCGTTTGGTGAGCTCTGGTGAAGATAGAATCCTTTCTACTACAACAAGTGATAGTGTTGTTCAAGGTGATGATTTAATGTTAGAAATTGGAGTGGGCGAGCTAAACCATTTTAAACTTTATAGCGGTTCAGAAATTACAACGCAAACAAGAGCTTATAATAGTGCTATTGTATCAGATACGCAGCCTTTAACCCCTCTAAATGGTACACTTTGGTATGATACGACAAATAGCAAATTACAAGTTTATAAAGAGTCGACTCTCACATGGGTAGATGTATTATAAATGTGTGCAAGAGAGGGTTCATGATGATAAAAATATCTTTAACATTTTTGGTTTTTTTAGGGGCTCTATCAGCACAGGAAATAATCCAAACACCTATACATTTTGGTGAAAAACGTATAAGTTTAACGAAGCAGTATATTGAAAAACACTATGGTTTACAGGTGCAAGACATTACAATAGTTCCAAAAATAATACTTATTCATTATACAGCAATAGCTACTTTTAAAGATTCTCTTTCACGCTTTAAAGAAGAAACTTTACCTGATGATAGACCAGAAATAAGTAAGGCAAGTGCTTTAAATGTTTCAACGCACTTTATGGTTGAGCGTGATGGTACGATTCATCAGCTTATGCCACTTACCTTCATGGCTCGGCATGTGATTGGGCTTAATTATAACTCTATAGGAATCGAAAATGTTGGAGGTGAAAATTATAAAGATGATTTAACCGACTTACAACTTATAGCAAATATGTACATAGTCGAGTACGTAAAAAAGAAATTTCCAAGTGTAGAGTATGTTGTAGGACATCACGAGTACAGATGTTTTGAAAACACGCCTCTTTGGTTAGAATTAGATGATGGATACAGAACTGAAAAGTTTGATCCAGGGAAAGGATTTATGGATAACCTACGCTTAAATATTAAAGGAATGAAAGAAGCACCTTGTGATTAGTACACCCTTTGTTTATCTGTTTGTTTTAGCTCTTGTGGCTACGGGTTTTCATACCTTAGAAAAAAAAACAGACTTTACATTTTTAAAATATATTCCTGCAGTTGTTCTCATTTATGCTTTTAGTATGTTTTTAGCTTCAATGCATGTGTTTGAATACAATGAAGAAATAAACGCAATCTATAAGCTTACAAAAATAAACTTACTTCCTTCCATGCTTTTTTTGATGCTTTTGCAAGTGGACTTACGTCATTTTTTTAAGCTAGGTAAATCTTTAATTATCGCATATATTTTAGCCTTAGTGAGCTTGGCATGTGGATTTATTATCGTTTCGATTCTTTTTGATTTTAACTATGAAATGGCATCTGCTTTTGGAGCTTTAGCTGGGAGTTGGATGGGTGGAACTGCAAATATGATAGCAGTTGGTTCAGCACTTGAAGTGAGTCAAGAAGCCTTTGGCTACGCCCTTGTTGTAGATAGTGTCAATTATACGCTTTGGGTTATGCTGATGTTATTTTTAGTTCCTTTTGCAAAGTACTTTAATCGTTTTACAAAAAGTAATGCAAGTGTGGCTACTTTAGGTGCGGTGGGTTGCGCTTGTAGTATGGGTGCAAAGCGCTACTGGTTACTCATTGTACTTGCCTTAATTATTTCATTTGTATCGCAGTTTTTAGCTACGCATGTGGAATTTATAAGTAGTACAACGACGATAGTTTTACTTGCTTCTTTTTTTGGTATTTTAGGTTCTTTTACACGGCTTAGCACTATAAATGGTTCAAGTGAAGTGGCTACGAGTATGTTGTATATGATTATAGCACTTATTGGTTCTAAGGCTGTTTTTGATAGTTTTAGCGATGTCGGAATCTATGTATTTGCAGGTTTTATAATTTTACTTATTCATGCTTTTCTTATGGTTTTAGGTGCTAAAATATTTAAACTTGATTTATTTAGTATTGCAGTGGCTTCACTAGCAAATATTGGGGGCGTTGCCTCTGCTCCTATCTTAGCTGCGGCGTATAATAAGTCACTTGTAAGTGTCGGTGTTATGATGGCTATTATGGGGTATTTAATCGGTACATTTGGTGGACTCTTAGTGGGGAGTATTTTACAAAGTTTCAGTTCCCCATTTTAGGATATAATTAAAATATGAAAATTATTACTATTGAAACGCAGGTGCAATTAATTCCTTTAAAAACACCTTTTATTACAGCTTTGAGACGGGTGGAAAATGTAGAATTTGTTCGTGTTACCGTAACATGTGAGAATGGTATGATTGGTATAGGTGAAGCGCCTGCAACCAAAGCGATTACAAATGAAGGTATTGATGATATTTTAAAATCAGTCATAAAAATACAAGAGTATTTACTGCATCAAAGTCTAGAAGAATCTTTAACTATTTTACATGCAAACTGTGAAATAGGAAGTAGTGCTAAGGCTTCTATTGATATGGCGATAGTCTCTCTTTTAGCGCAAGAAAAAGGGCAAAAACTTTATGCGTATTTTGGAGCTTCCACTCCCAGTGTCTTAAAAACAGATATTACCATTAGTTTAAAAGATGAACAAAGTATGCTTGAAGACTCCATACAAGCATGTGAAAAAGGTATGGATATTTTAAAAGTAAAGCTTGGTAAAGATATTGCACATGCCATACGTGTTACAAAAAAAATCGCCAAAGCATTACCACATGCTACATTACTCATAGATGCAAACCAAGCGTGGGATATAAAAAGTTCATTAGAGTATATAAAAGCAATGCAAGGAATTAAAGTGGAGCTTATTGAGCAACCTGTTGGTGCTGATGCACTTGATGCGCTTAAAATTATAACTCAAAATTCACATATCCCAATTTTAGCGGATGAGAGTGTATTTACTTTAGAAGATGTTAAAAAAGTTGTTCAAACACAAAGTGCCAGTATGATTAACATCAAACTTATGAAATGTGGAGGAGTGAGTAAAGCTATAGAAATCTTACAATACGCTCGAAAAATGAAAGTCACATGCATGCTAGGATCTATGCTTGAGGGACCATACTCTATAAATGTTGCTTTGCACTTATGCTTAGAGTATAAGGATGTTATCCGTTACATAGACCTAGACAGTCCTCTTTTATATAAAGAGGCTTCGGATGCACTTGATTTTACTTTTAATGGTGCTTCAATAACGTATAATCTTACGAGGAAAATTCAAGTGTAAATTCTGCACCTTGTGCATTGTTACGAATAGAAATTTTTGTATCTATTCCTCCTGAGCTACATAAAAACCAGCAAATTCAAACTATGTTTCCATTCAAGTTGTACTGAAACTTTTTACATACGAAGCCTTTAGTTTATTATAGCAAAGTATATATTTTATAAGCTGATAACAGTATTTTAGATAAAATAAAGTTTATGCTACAAAGATATAAATGTAAAGAAGCACTACAAATGATGGATACGACACGTGAATGATAATAAAAAAATTATTTTAATAGTAGATGACACAGATAATGGCAAGGTTATACAATTCACTATAAGTGAAGTGATTGCTAAGTCTACACACGAAACTCTATCGCTTGACGCACTTTATAAAGCAAAAGGTAGAGGAAGAAATAAGGTTATATTTCGATGAAAAAAAGAACAAAAATAGTAGCAACGATAGGACCAGCATCAGATTCACAAGAGATGATAGAAAAGCTTATGAAAGCTGGCGTAAATGTTTTTCGTTTAAATTTTTCCCATGGTACACATGCCTACCATTTAGAAGTATTAACACGTATCCGTTTGGCTGAGAAAAAAAGTGGTATTTATGTAGGAGTGCTTCAAGATATTAGTGGACCTAAAATACGTGTTGGAAATATAAAAGAACCCTTTACTCTTCATGCTGGAGATACCTTAGAATTTCTTGCTAAAGAAGTTGAAGGGCACATGGTTTCTTTGGGCAATTATGTAACATGTATAAACCAGCCATCTATCTTAGGACAGTTACAAGTGGGGGATGCAGTCTATATGTATGATGGAATTATTCGCACGACTGTTTTAGAAGCTTCAGCAGAATCCGTAAAGGTTACGATAGAAAATGCTGGAATACTCTCTTCAAAAAAAGGTGTTAATTTTCCAAATACAAGTCTTGGTATTGATGTAATAACTCCAAAAGATAAAAAAGATATACTTTGGGGCATTGAAAACAATGTCGACTTTATGGCGATTTCTTTTGTTCAAAATGCAAGTGACATGATTACAGCTAGAAATATTTTAAAACAACACAATGCAACAATACAACTTTTTGCAAAAATAGAAAAATTTGATGCAATTGCAAATATTGATGCAATTTTAAAACAGAGTGATGGTCTTATGGTTGCACGTGGAGACTTAGGTATAGAAGTGCCTTTTTATGAAGTGCCATCTTTACAAAAAATGCTTATACAAAAAGCAAATGAAGCTTCAAAACCTGTTATTACAGCTACGCAGATGCTTCTTTCAATGACTACCCATGAGACAGCCACACGTGCAGAAATAAGTGATATAGCAAATGCAGTTCTTGATGGTACAGACGCTGTTATGCTCTCAGAAGAGAGTGCAATGGGTCAAAACCCAGTTTTAAGTGTACAAACTATGATGCAAACGATTCAGGGTGCTGAGAAAATATACCCATTTAATAAGTTTTCTACTTTTGTTATCAATGATGCAACGGACAGTATAAATGAATCAGCTGTGAGGCTTTGTAATGATATAGACGCTTGGGGCTTGATTGCCTTAAGTGCAACAGGAACCTCTGTGAAAAAACTTTCACGGTACCGTCCGTTCCGTGATATATATGCGGTGGTTCATTCACAAAAAGTTGCTCGACTTTTAACAATTTGTTGGGGTGTAGTTCCTGCCTTTAATGTAGTGGAGAACTCTTTAGGACAGGTAATGAAAGAAGTAATGCGCCAAGGGATAGATAAAAATATTTTAAAACAAGACAAAAGTTATATACTTACAGCAGGTGATCCTCTAGGAGTTGAGGGTTCTACAAATACTATTCGTATTTTAAGAAAGAGAGAGATGGAGTTTTTTAAAGAACTTTAAAAAAACTCCATCTCACCTTCATCTACACTTTCATCCGCATGTTTTGCTTCTTCTAAAAGCATTTTATCAAGGACAGCAAAAAGTTTATCAGAAGATTTTTCCATCATAACAAAATGTTCTTTAATAGCTTTGGCGTTATGCAAAACATCACTCGTTTTAAGAAGGTTAAATGCTTCTTGAACAGAAGAGTGAATAAGAGCATGTGGTTGGAGAACTTCTTCAAAACTGACAGCATGACCAAACTGTGCACTTCCCTCAGTGTCGTACCATTTTCCAAAACGACAAGAATTATGCGTTGAGAATTCTTTGTATATTCCTTGTTCCATAGCAGTTTGAGCAGCTGCTTTAAATAAAATATGATCGATTTTCGCAAGAATAATAAAGTTTTTATTTTTCATAAATCTAGTTGAACTTAGCACTGATTCTGATGTTGTACTAAACTGGCCTAATGAATCATTTAATGTAGCAACACTTAAGAGTGATTCTTCTGCAATGGCATTAAGGGCTGTAGAGTTCTCGAGCATACCATCGGCTTCTTGTTGTAGTGTAGAAATAGAAATAGTGATTTCATTCGTAGCTTTTTGTGTTCGCTCTGCGAGCTTACGCACTTCATCGGCTACAACAGCAAATCCACGACCATGCTCACCTGCACGCGCAGCTTCAATAGCAGCATTAAGAGCAAGCAAGTTTGTTTGATCGGCAATATCTTTTATAAGGTCAATCACCGAAGTGATTTCAGTGGTTTTACTTGTGACGCCATCTATAGAAACATCATTTTGTGTAATTATTTCTGAAAGTTTTTGAAAGTTTTCATTCATAGTTTCAACAACTATGTTGTTCGAACGGGATAAAGAAGTACTTTCTTGTGACTGAATTGAAAGGTCAGTAAGTGTTTCATTTGTTTCACTAATTTGCGTTTGAATACTTTGAAAGTTTGCAATGAGTCCTTGCCCTGTCTTACCCAGTTCTATATAAAATCTTTCTTTTTCTCGTTTTGCATATTCGGCTTGCATGGCATCGAGAGAGATATTTACTAAGTCCCCTGTTTTTACAAATGTTTCATTGAGCCCAGTTGTAGAAATTCTTCTAAAGTACTTACTTTTTGATGCGTATTCTATGGAAGTATTTACTTCTCTTAAAATGGATTCAAGTTGATCAAATAAGTCATTAAGATTCCATGCTAACCATGCAAGTTCACCACCACCTTGAACCTTGTTTTGACGAGACTCAAAGTTTCCATCTAAAGCAGCTGACTTAATAATACGGGATGTTTTGTTAATACTTGTTTGCGTGATACGTATGTGCTTGTATGCAAAAAAAGCAATAGCGATGTTCAAAATATTAAAAAATAAAAGAGTAGGATTAAAGTCAAAAAAGAGTGCAGATGCTACAACTCCTAGAGAAATGACAACAATATGTGCATAGTTTGCATAAAAAAGTTTGTCAAGGGATGAGAGGTTTTTTAACTTAGATAGAGAGAATATATTCTTCATAATCCATTCCTTTATCGTGTAGTATTGCTGATATTATTTTTTCACTTTCATTGATTCCACCTAGGGCTTCTGCATCTAAAAGCTTTTTATAGAGGGGAACAATAACTTCTAATGCTGTGAGAGAAGCTTGTCTTCTCGAAGAGTGAAAACCAATGATTTTTTCTACAGATTTTACTCGAGAATAAGAGGGCGTAACATTTGCAAGTACCCAGTAAAAAGAACCATCAGCGCATATATTTTTCACATAAGCATGGACCTCTGTACCAAATTTTAAGTATTGCCATAAGTATTTAAAAATAATTTTTGGCATATCGGGATGGCGAATGATATTGTGAGGTTGTCCAATAAGCTCCTCTTCACTCATCATTACAATTTTTAAAAAAGAACGATTGGCATAGGTTATCTTGCCTTGTTTATCTGTTTTTGTAACGAGTAAAACATCTTTAGAAAATGTTTTCTCGTTTTGATTTGGAGTTATATTCATAATTATTATATACCTAAACGTAAAGTGAAATTTTTAGATTATAGTCATAATAAAGTTAATTTTAGCTTGTAGTTTCTTTTTTCGCTAGAAAACGAAGTAAAAAATAACCAATAAATCCTGAAACTAATGAAGCGAGTAAAATTCCTGTTTTTGCTTGAAATATGAGAAGATCATTTCCAATAAAGGCTAAGTCTGCCACAAAAATACTCATAGTAAAACCAATACCACCAAGAAAAGCAACACCAAACACCTGTGCCATTGTACTGTCCTCTGGTAGTTTAGCAACTCCCATTTTAATAGCTACCCAAGCAACACCAGCTATTCCTATCACTTTTCCTACAATAAGCCCAAAAATAATGCCTAAAGAAACAGGAGTCATAATTGTCTCACCAATTGAAGAAAAATTTATAGAAATACCAGCATTAGCAAGTGCAAAAAGAGGAATGACAATCAGGGCTACTGGTAGATGTAAATCATGTTCTAATCTTGCGGCTGGAGTACCAACTGCATCTATTTTATCTTTTACATTAAGGAGTATTGCTTTTTGTCTCTCATGCATTACATGATCAGTTGTACAAGGGTAGTTTTCATACTCATCAAGTAAATTTCTTGTGGACATTGCAAAATCAACAGGTGTTTGTCGTGGTTTTGAAGGTATCGCCATTGCAGCTATTACCCCTGCAATAGTCGCATGAACACCAGACTCAAGCATAAAAAACCACATGAAAAGACCTACTATAAAGTAAGGTAAAATCATATGGATTCCAACACGGTTAAAAATAACCATGATTAAAAATGCAACACCTGAAAGACCAAGAGGTAGCATATTAATTTGATCTGTATAAAAAAGAGCAATCACAAGAACAGCACCAAGGTCATCAACAATAGCAAGTGCAACTAAAAAAGTAACAAGTGCCGGTGAGACACGATTTCCTAAAAGTACAAGAGCAGAAATTGCAAAAGCAATATCTGTAGCCATTGGAATTCCCCAACCAACAGCACTTTGTTCTCCATAGTTAATGCTAAGGTAAATAAGTGCTGGTAAAACCATACCGCCTATAGCAGATAAAATAGGCAACATTGCGACTTTTATGTTTGATAACTCACCAACTAAAATTTCACGTTTAATTTCGAGTCCAATAATAAAGAAAAATATAGCCATAAGTCCATCGTTTATCCAGTGATGAATGGTATGCTCTAAATGCCAGTCACCTACGGATAAGTTAACTTTCACGTGAAAAAAGTGGGCATACGCTTCAGTAAGGGGTGTATTTGCAAGTATTAAAGCAATAATAGTCATACAAATAAGAACAATACCTGTAGTAGTCTGTGCATGTAAGAAATGCTCAAAAGGAGTTGCCAGTCTGTTAAAAACTTTTTCCCATGGTGCATATATTTTCATTGTTTTCCTTTAGAAGAGTTTGTTAAATTATAGCGTACAAGAGAAAACTAAAGAAATATGTGTATAATTTACGTATGTTTAAAATCTTATTTTTAATTTTAATTTTACAAGTTTTACTTTTTGGAAATACTGTGACACTTGCAGTTGCTGCAAATGTATCGTATGCTATACAAGAAATTAAAAAAGAGTTTGAGAAGCAGTATCCACATGTAAAGCTCCGTATAATTCTTGGAAGCAGTGGTAAATTGTATGCACAAATTAAAAATCATGCCCCTTATGATATTTTTATGTCTGCAAATATGATGTATCCACAGTCTCTTTATCATGATAAGCAAACGCTTCAAAAGCCACATGTTTATGCACAAGGTTCTTTAGCCGTTTTGAGTGTAACACAAAGAGATTTAGGGGATGTTCTTACTCTTTTTCAAAGTGATTGTATCTCTAAAATAGCACTTGCGAATCCAAAAACAGCTCCTTATGGAAAGGCTAGTTTTGAAGCACTCCGAAATGCGAAAATTTTGGAGAAAATAAAATATAAAGTTGTCTATGGTGAATCTATTTCGCAAACACTTAGCTACACTGTGAATGCAACTGACATAGGTATAGTTGCTACATCTGCACTGTACTCGCCTAAACTACAAAGGTTTAAGAAAAATATACATTGGGTAGAACTTGACTCGAACCTTTACACACCAATACAACAGGGTATGGTCCTTTTAAAGAGAGCCAAAAAGAATAAAGATGCACAACTCTTTTATACTTTTATGTTAGAGATACATGCACAAAAAATACTCCAAGCATTTGGATATACTCTTTAGATGAAAAAAATGATTGTCGGTGTTGCAAATATACAAAGTAACGAAAGTTTAAATATAGTTGCATTTACCCTTGGCGCAACTTCTTTAAAAATGATGAGTCTTGCGTTAAGTGAAAATGTTGTGATTGGTAAAGATGTGCGTTTAAATATAAAAGCGACAGCTGTAGCGATTGCAAAAAATGTACGTGGAGATTTGAGTTATTCCAACCAACTCAAATCACGTATAGTTTGTATAGAACATGGTACTTTACTTTCATCTCTTACCTTAGAATGTGAAGGTAGGCATTTTGAATCTATAATCACCAAAGAATCAGCACAAAGAATGAACCTACAAGAGAATGATGAAGTGATAGCTCTTATTAAAGCAAATGAAATAGCTATAGCTGAGGTTTTATAGTGTTTGAGATACTTTTAAGTTTAGAATATACGCCTTTTTTACTTTCATTTAAACTAGCAATGCTTACAACTATGATTTTATTTCTTATAAGTTTACCTCTTGCTTGGTACCTCTCACAAACTACATCAAAACTGAAACCTGTACTTGAAGCTATAACTGCCTTGCCTATTGTTTTACCACCTTCAGTTTTAGGGTTTTATATTTTAATTTCTCTTTCGCAAAATTCTGCTTTAGGGAGTTTTTTTTATGAGGTCTTTGGGATAGAGTTAGTTTTTAACTTTACAGGACTTGTAGTTGCAAGTTGCTTTTACTCACTTCCCTTTATGGTGCAACCACTCCAAGGTGGATTTGAGTCTATAAATAAAAATATTTTAGAAGCTTCGTATATTGCGAGAAAGAGTACATTACAAACGATTTTTTATGTAGCACTTCCAAATATGAAACCAGCAGTCTTAACAGCCTTTATTATTACATTTGCACATACTGTGGGTGAATTTGGTGTTGTTTTAATGGTTGGTGGAAGTATTCCTGAAGAAACGAAAGTAGCTTCTGTGGCTATTTATGAAATGGTTGAGATGCTAGACTACGAGGGTGCGCATATATATAGTGGGATTATGTTAGTTGTTAGCTTTTGTGTTCTCTTAGGTGTTTATATATTTAATGCAAAGTCTAAAAAAATCGGTGGATTCATATAAATGATAGAAATTAAAATTCAAAAACAATTACATGGCGCACATGGTATTATGGACCTCGATATTGATGTAAAAATAAATAATGGTAGTTTTGTAGCCATAAGTGGAAAAAGTGGGAGTGGAAAAACAACATTTTTAAGAATACTAGCAGGACTAGAGTCTGCAAAAGGTTTTATAAAAGTTGATGATGAAGTATGGATGGACTCTCAAGTAGTGTTAAAAACACAACAAAGAGCTATTGGTTTTGTGTTTCAAGACTATGCCTTATTTGATAACATGAGTGTAGAAAATAATTTACTTTTTGTAAAAAAAGACAAGGAATTAGCAGAGAGACTTCTTCAAATCACAGAATTAACTACACTTAAAAAGAGAATGCCAAAGACGCTTAGTGGTGGACAAAAACAACGAGTAAGTTTATGTCGAGCGATGATGCAAAAACCAAGGTTATTACTTATGGATGAGCCTTTGTCAGCATTAGATTCCCACATGCGATTAAAACTTCAAGGGGAGATTTTAGCCTTACATAAAGAGTTTGGAACAACTACAATTATGGTTACACATGAACCAAGTGAAATATATAAACTAGCATCACGCGTAGTTGTTTTGGAACAAGGCAGGATTATAAATGATGGAAATCCAAAAGACATTTTGCTCAAATTAAGTGGTTCACAAAAGTTCTCATTTGAGGGCGAAATCTTAGAAATAAGAAAAGTTGATGTTATTTTCGTAGCAATTATTGCCATAGGTCAGCAAATAGTTGAGGTAGTCGTAGGTAAAGATGAAGTGCACGATTTACATGTGGGAAAAAAAATAAATGTCAGTACTAAGGCTTTTTCACCAATAATTAGATAAAATACAAATAATACGCAATGGAGAACAAATGAAAATAGCAAAAAATATAACAGAACTTATTGGAAATACACCTTTAGTTCGTTTAAATACTCCCTCGGAGCTAACAGGCGCTACTATTTTAGGTAAGTGTGAGTTTTTAAATCCAACAAGTTCTGTAAAAGATAGAATAGGCTTCAATATGATTCGTCGTGGGCAAGAGTCTGGAATAATTAAAGAAGGCACAACAATTATAGAGCCAACAAGTGGAAATACAGGGATTGCACTTGCTGCAAACTGTGCTGCTCAAGGGATAAAACTTATTTTAACTATGCCTGATTCCATGAGTGTTGAGCGACGTAATTTACTCAAAGCTCTTGGTGCGGAGTTAGTACTTACTCCTGCTGCAAAAGGTATGAAAGGTTCTATTGCAAAAGCTGAAGAAATTCAAGCACTGACGCATAATAGTGTTATTTTACAACAGTTTGAGAACCCATCGAACCCTGAAATCCACATGCTAACAACAGCGCGCGAAATTTTAGAAGATACAGACAAAAATATAGACGCATTTGTAGCAGCAGTTGGAACGGGAGGAACTATAACTGGTACATCACAGGTTTTAAAAGAAGAAGTGACGAACATTGCGATTTTTGCAGTAGAACCTGAAGATTCCGCTATTCTCTCAGGAGGAGCACCGAGTCCTCATAAAATTCAAGGAATCGGAGCGGGTTTTATTCCTGGTATTTTAAATACAGAAGTGTATGGTGAAGTAATCACCGTATCAAATAAGGATGCTTTTGAGACATCACGTATGCTTGCGAAAAAAGAAGGTCTTCTTGTTGGAATATCTTCTGGTGCAAATGTTTGGGCAACTATGCAGGTTGCATCGCGTCCTGAATTTAAAGGAAAAACACTTGTAACAATCCTTTGCGATACAGGTGAGAGATACTTAAGTACTGCTCTTTACAGTGAAGAATAATAGCTTTTTAGAAACTATTAAAGCTGTTGATGGGGAAGTTTTTCATATACACTACCATCAACAAAGATATGAAAGTGTTTTAAAATACTTTCATATCTACAAATTTCAAAACTTACATATTCTGTTAAACCCACCTTCACATGGTACGTATCGCTGTAGAGTTGTTTATACTTTAGATGGTACGATTACTATTAGCTATCATACATATGAAAAAAGAAATATAACGTCACTTAAAATAATTCATGATAATACTATCCAATATAATAAGAAGTCTACAAATAGGGAATATTTAAATACGCTTTTTGAAAAAAAAGATACGTGTGATGATGTCTTAATAGTAAAAAATGGTTTTATAACTGATATATCTATAGCAAATATAGCTTTTTTTAATGGCAAAGAGTGGCTTACCCCCTCACATGCTCTACTTAAGGGAGTGACGAGGCAAAGGTATTTAGAGTGTGGAAAAATACGAGAAGCAGAGATTGAACTCACAGATGTAAAAACTTTTAAAAAGGTGGCTTTACTCAATGCTATGATAGATTTTGCTATAATTCCAAACATAATTTTTACGTACTAAAGGAAATAAAGTGTTAGAAAGTATAATCAACGATAAAAAATTTGCCCTCTTAATGCAAAAAAATATTCAAGACTTAGTTGTTCATTTTTTTGAAGAGGAACAAAATTTTGGTATTCTTTGTAAAATAGAAGAGATTTCATTTAACCCAGAACTCCCAGAAAATATTAACTCGGAATTTCGTCCTTTGACACTTTTTTTTCTCGCAGGCTATACATTTGAGACAGCACGTATTGTAGATAATATGCTTGTTTTTGAAGCTGGCTTTGGAGCAGATAATTTTGGTAGTGTTGTGAGTGTCCCATTGCTAAGTATTATGCAAGTAATTATAGATGAAACACCAGTACTCATTAATTTGTCAACATATAGTGAAACATTAGAAGTAGAGAAAAAGAAAGATGACAATGGAGTTAAAAATTCTATGGCTTCATTTTTAAATAATCCAGAAAATTCAAAGTTTTTAAAAAAATAGTAGTTTACAAAAGAGGCGTTTAAAAAGTAAGGAAAATCCTTACTTTTATACTTTGCTAATTCCTAGCAGATAGTTGACAACATTATCAACAAAAGCATCATGTTTTCTTTCTTTAAGATAAGCAATATAAAATTTTCTTTCAATTTTATGGTCTTTCATTCTTGCTTCAAAAAGTTTTCCATCTTTTACTTCTTCTTTAATAACATGCTTTGACATAACAGAAGCAACAGGTCTTGGTGCATTTGAATTCGCATGAAGAATAGTTTCTTTAATTGCGGTTGGACTAGAAAGTGTCCCTAGAACACAAAAGTTATCACAAGCAACATCTATTTCTTCAAAAGCTTCTGAAGTTAAAAGTCTTGTATGTGAATTTTCTTCACGACAAATCCAATCGAAATTGTGCATATCTTCTGCTTTTAATGTTTTTGGAAGTTGTTGGTTTGAAAAAATTACAAGTTCATCTTCCACCCATTCTCGATAAATAATATTATCTTTAAAAATTGGAGATTCAATAAGCGCAATATCTATTTTTTTGTCTTCTAATTGCTCAATTATTTCACTTGAAAGTGCAATATTCATAAAGACTTCATTATTGATTTTTTTCTTAATGTCACCAAGGTACGTTGGAAGAATATAATTACCAATGGTAGATGATGCACCCATAATGAAAGTGAAATCTTTGTTCATAATTCTTAGAAGTTCTTTTTCGCTATTTGCGATTGTTTTATCTAGTTTTTGAGCGATTCTGTATAAATCCTCACCTTCTTTTGTTAATAATATACCATTTTTCTTTCTTTCTACAATTCTAGTGTCAAGATAATCTTCAATGTATTTTATTTGTTGTGTAACTGCTGGTTGTGATATACCTAGTTTTGCTGATGCTTTAGAGAAACTTTTCTCTTTAATAACCATCAAAAATGTTTGTAATTTGGCAAAATCTCTTAACATAATAATTCCTATAAGTTTAGTTGATAAGTGAAATTATAACTCAGAATTATAATTAAATCAATAGTTTTGTGATAATTTATAAAATTTAGGTTATAATATTAATAATTATAAAACATATTACTCAATAAAATGGTTGCAGATGAATAAAATATTTGATAAACTAAATGAAGCACAAACACAGGCAGTGAAGCAAACAGAGGGTCCTGTACTTATTTTAGCTGGAGCTGGAAGTGGTAAAACTACAACGATAATTTCCCGATTAGCATATTTAATAGAAGAAGTTGGTATCCCTGCATCGAACACATTAACGCTTACTTTTACAAATAAAGCAGCAAAAGAGATGCGAGAACGCTCTCTAGCTATGATAAACAACCTAACATATCCACCTTTATTGTGTACTTTTCATAAGTTTGGGTTATTATTTTTAAAATTTAATATACATTTACTAGGAAGAAAGAACAATTTTGTAGTAATTGACACAGATGATAAGAAGAAAATCATCAAAAAAATCAATGCAGAACTTCCAACACCTTTAATAGCAAGTGAAATATCACGTTATAAAAATTCACTTCTAACTCCTGATGAAGCATACAAACAAGCAGAGCTTTTTAACTACCAACAAATTGCAAAGGTTTATGAAGAGTATGAAAATTATTTAAATGAAAATAATCTTGTTGATTTTGATGATCTCATTGCACTTACCTATAAACTGCTTAATGAAAACGAAGAACTTGCTACATCAACAAGTCAAAAATACCAGTACATTATGATAGATGAGTACCAAGATACAAATGAGTTACAATTAAAACTTATTCAAAAACTTTGTACTACGCATAAAAATATTTGTGTTGTGGGTGATGATGATCAAAGTATTTATGGATGGCGTGGTGCACACATTCGTAATATTATGGAATTTGACTTAGATTTTAAGGGTGCAACTGTTTTTAAACTTGAAGAAAATTATCGTTCACGTGTACCTATTTTAGAAGTTGCAAACTCTTTAATAGAACACAACCGTTCACGTTTAGGAAAAAAACTTATTGCAACACGTGGAAACGGCGAAGATGTTTGCGTTCTTAATTCAAACGATGAAAATGAAGAAGCAAGAAAAATTGCAGCGAACATTGCTAAACTTTTAAATTCTGGAACTTCTGCAAATGATATTGCTATCCTTTATCGTGTGAATGTTTTGTCCCGTTCTATAGAAGAGGGCTTGAATCGTGCGCGGATTCCCTATAAGCTTGTTGGTGGATTACGTTTTTATGATAGAGCAGAGATTAAGGATCTCATTTCTTATATACGTGTAATTACAAACTTTCATGATGATTTTTCTTTTAAACGTATTGCAAACAAACCAAAACGTGGACTAGGAAAAGCAAGCTTAGATAAAATTGAACTCGCTGCACTTTTAAATCAATCGTCTATTTATCAATATGTGAAATCGGCTACGCAAGCTGAACTTGAACTCCAAGTACGTAAAAAAAATGCGGCAACACTCAAGCAGTTTATAAAAGATATTGAAGCAGTTTCAAAAGTTGCACAAGAATCTACTTACGAGTTTATAGACCTCTTAGAAGAAACTTTTCATTTAAAAGATATTTATAAAGGAATGCAAGACGAGGCAGATAGAGTTCTTAATATGGATGAGTTTTATGGACTCTTTCGTGACTTTATAAAAAAAGGTCCTGATGCTGGACTCGATGAATTTTTAAATGAACTTACACTACAGAGCGAACAAGACCAAGTTGAGGGTGAGTCCATTTATATGATGAGTATCCATGCTTCAAAAGGTTTAGAATTTCAACATGTCTTTATCATAGGTTTAGAAGAAGGTTTCTTGCCACTTGTGGGTGATGGAAGTGACCTAGAAGAAGAACGACGTTTAGGGTATGTTTCTTTTACCCGTGCAAAAGATACCTTAACACTTTCACATGTTGGAAGTCGTTTTTATAAGGGACGACGAAGTGATTTACAAAAAAGTAGATTTTTTAACGAAGCAGGGCTTTGTGAGGGTTCTTTAATTGTAGAGAGTACAACGGCTTTTAAAAAAGGTGATTTAGTACGTCATAAAATATTTGGAACAGGACGTGTCAGTGGTGTGAGTAAGTCAGGACGTGAGTTTAAGTTAAGCATAAATTTTGCAGGAAATAAAAAAGAAATTCTTGCTTCATTTATAGAAAGACTTTAAATGAACCGACTTTTTGTTGCCTATAAACCTTCTGGAATTACGTCAAATTTTTTTCTTACAAAGTTAAAAAGAAAATACAAAAATAAAAAAGCAGGTTTCACGGGAACACTGGACCCTTTTGCAAAAGGTGTTTTAATCATAGGAATGGGTTCGCATACTAAACTTTTTCGTTTTTTAGACAAAACTCCTAAAAAATATAGAGCGACTTTATGGTTAGGCGCAAACTCAGACAGTTTAGATACTGAGATGATTGAGCATGTGGAAATCCTCCCAGAATTAGAAAAAGCAGAAGTTCAAAAAGCGGTGCAATCACTTGAAGGAACTTTAGAATATGAACCACCTATTTTTAGTGCAAAACGTATAAATGGACAACGTGCATATGATTTAGCACGCGCGGGAAAAGAATTCACTTTAAATAAAGTAAATTCTAAAATTTATGATATACAACTACTTCATTACATGCATCCCTTTGTAACGTTTGAAGCTACTGTCTCAGAGGGAACATATATACGGTCTCTTGGAAAAATAATAGCAAATAAATTAGGTGTTTCACATGGAAGCCTAAGTGCACTCGAGCGATTAAATGAGGGAAAATTTGTTTATGAGGATGAAAAAGTACTTGATATTAAAAAGTCTTTGAATATTCCCTTAAATAAATACAATGGCAAGCAAGAAAATATAGATTATGGAAGAGTTCTTGCTATAGAAGACTTAGAAATACAAGAAGAAGGGTATTACTGGTTAGATAATAGTGATACTATTTCAATAATAAATATACAAAAAAATAAAGTAAAATATGAACTAGGTAGGATTTACACATGCTAGTACTCGCAAGAAAACTCAATGAATCAATAGTTATTGGTGATAATATAACACTTAAAGTAATATCGATAGACAAGGGTATAGTGAAATTAGGAATTGATGCTCCACGAGATATTTCAATCATTAGAAATGAATTACTCCTCGAGGTTAAAGAGTCAAACCTTGCATCTGCGGTAGAAGTTGATACAGATTCTATTGGTGCATTGAGTAAGCTTATCGGAAAATAAGAGTTTTTATGAAAGTTTATAAAGCATATGCAAAAGTAAATATTTTTTTAAAAATAACTGGTTTGCGAGATAACTACCATGAAATTATCAGTAGATTTATGAAAGTTGATACTTTATATGATGAACTTTATTTTGCTTCAAAAGAGGACTGTGGTGGTAAAACAGAAGCATTTGTGATTAAAGGTGACTTTGCATGTGATGTTTATCAAAACACGATTTATAAAGCATACTTTGCACTGAAAAAAGCAACTGAATCTGAAAAATTAGAACAACTTATGCGGACACACGGTGTTTGTGTTCAAAAAAACATACCAGCTTTTGCAGGTCTTGGTGGTGGGAGTAGTGATGCTGCTACTTACCTTAAAATGTGTAATGAAGTACTTCATTTAGGCTTGAGTTTAAATGAACTCGCTGTTATTGGTTTAGAAGTTGGGGCAGATGTTCCTTTTTTTATATATGGATACAACAGCGCAAACGTGAGTGGCATAGGTGAACGAGTTGTAGAGTTTAATGAAGAGAGTTTAGCTTTTGAAGTCTTCACTCCAAAAGTGGAAATTAGTACGCCAAAGGTATATCAAAAATATAGAAGTACTTTTTATGCTCCTATTACTGAAGCTGAGAGTGTAAGGTTACAAAGAGCTTTATCTATAGATATACTAACATCAATGGACGCTGATGAAGCAAACGATTTATTTGTCCCAGCAAAAGATGAATACACACAACTTATACTCCATCACAAAAAAGGCTGGCACTTTAGCGGAAGTGGTAGTAGTTTTTTTAGAGTTATACAAGGATAAGAGAGTACATAATGGGTGAAACATTAGCAAAAAATAAAAAAGCATATCATGATTTTTTTATAGAAGAAAAATTTGAGGCTGGAATGGTTTTAACAGGGAGTGAAGTAAAAGGAATCCGTGCGAAAAGGGTAAATTTAAAAGATAGTTTTATCCGTTTTATAGGAAGTGAAGCTTTTCTTTTTAATGCACATATAGGAAGACTCGACACTACACATCGTTTTTATGGGCATGAAGAAAGAGGAAGTAGAAAGCTCCTTTTACATAAAAAACAGTTAGAAAAAATGTTGAAGTCCGTAAACCGTGATGGGTATACAATAGTACCTTTACAGCTTTACTTTAACACAAGGAATTTAGTAAAAATTCAAATTGCAATTGCTAAAGGGAAACAACTTCATGATAAAAGACAAGATCTTAAAGCAAAAGATCAAAAACGTGATATTGCTCGTGCAATGAAGGATTACTGATGAAAATATTTTTAATGATATTCTTTGTTAAGACACTCATCTATGCTTTAAGTTTTGAGGTAACAAATACAAATATTGCAAATGGTGCGAGCTCTTTACTTACTTTTGACAAAGAAAAAAATATTGTTTATCAAAAAATAACCTTAGATAAAAAAAGTTTTCCTATATATCCAAACCCAGTTGATGGAACAAAAATGTATGCCTTTGTTGCTGTAAGTTACTATGCTAAACCAAAAAATAAAACTGCTACAATTCATTATACGAAAAATGGTGTAAAAAAAACTGAAAAAATAGCTTTAAAAATCATACAAGGTGCGTATAAAAAAGAAAGCATTCACGTTACTAAATCAAAGGTAAATCCTAAGAAAAAGCACTCCCTAAGAATTTCAAAAGAGTACCATGAAGCAATGAAAATTTATGCAACTGCAACAAAAGAAAATTTTCTATCTTCAAAATTTGTATTGCCTTTAAATAGTTTTATTACAAGTGACTATGGAAAAGCAAGAGTGTATAATGACACACTTAAAGGCTACCATAGTGGAACAGACTTCCGTGCTAAAATAGGTACTCCTATAATCGCAAGTAATGATGGTAGAATTGTCTTAGTAAAAGACAGGTTTTATTCTGGTGGAACGGTTATAATAGACCATGGACAGGGTATATACACCTGCTACTACCATATGAGTGCTTTTAAAGTAAAGCAAAATGACAAGATTAAAAAGGGTGAGGTTATCGGATTCTCTGGTAAGAGTGGACGGGTTACTGGCCCTCACTTGCATTTTTCAGTTCGTATTGCTGGTGTTCAAGTGGATCCACTCCAGTTTGTAAAACTAATGAATGGTACATTGCTAAGAAAAAAGAACGAAAAAAAAATGAAGGACAAATAACTATGAGTTTATTTCAAATACTAATGCTTGGGGCATCTGCTTTTTTCGCATTTAAAATTTACGAGCATATTCAAACACTTCAAGACCCACAAGAAAATAATGAAAATACAGACACTCCTTATGAAGAAGATGATGCGCAAAAAAGTATAGATTCTTTTTCTCCTTTTTCTTCAGAAGAATTACTTGAAAAAGCGGATACTGCGTATGAGGAAGAAGATTTTCAAAAAGCATTGGCTTTCCTTAACGAAGCAAATGTAAAAGATGAAAAGAATGAAGAAATATTATTTAAAATAGCATATATTTTACAAAAAAGTGGAGATAATATAGAATCTTTAAAGTACTATAAAGAAGCACTTGCTCTTGACAAAAAGAATGAGATCATTCATAACTCGATGGCTAGTATTTATAGAGCTAATGGTGAATATACATCAGCAAAAATGCACTTTAAAGCATCTTTAGACATAGATGATGAGAATCCAATTACATATTATAACTATGGAAACCTCCTTGTTGAAATAGAAAGCTTTGAAGAAGCGCAAGAAATGTATAGTAAAGCTATTGAATTGAATCCTGAATTTCTTGAGGCAAAAGAAGAATTGGCGAAGCTCAAGGAAAATTAGAGAATGAAACTTTTAGATATTTATAACTTTTTAAATGAACTATCCCCGTTTGATATACAAGAAAAATGGGATAACTCTGGTTTATTACTAGGTGATTTTTCACAAGATATTCAAAAAATAACAGTAAGTATTGATGTTGATGAAGAACTTATTGATGCCCTCGATAATGACACGCTACTCATTACACATCATCCTATTATTTTTAGTGGTTTGAAGAAAATTCAATTTAATCAGTACCCATCAAATCTGTTACAAAAAATGATACAAAAAAACATTTCAAATATTGCAATGCATACAAATTTTGACAAAACACATCTGAATGATTTTGTGTGTGAGAAGGTTTTAGGTTATAAAATTGTAAAAAAAGATGGGTTTATTGCATATTTGGAAGTAAATGATAGTTTTAGTAATTTTTCACAGAAGGTTGCGGAGTTATTTAAGCTGGACTATATAAAAAGTGTTCAATGTCATGAACATGTGCAAACTGTGGCATTAGTAACGGGTTCTGGGTGCTCTTTACTTAAAGAAATAGATGCTGATTGTTTCTTAACTGGAGACATTAAATACCATGATGCAATGGAAGCAAAAAGTATAGGATTGTCACTTATTGATATAGGTCATTATGAAAGTGAGTGCTTTTTTGGAGAAATTTTAAGGAATGATTTGAAAATTTTAGGTTTAGAAGCTATAATTGCAACATCAAAGAATCCGTTCACATATATAAACCGAAAAGGAACCTAATGAACCAGCATCTTAAGCAATTAATTGACCTCTCTAAAGTAGACAAAGAGATCGATGCATTTGAGCCTCAAATAGAAGAAGCAAACTACAACTACGAAGCAGCTTTAGCAAAAACTAAAAGCGTTGAGTCAGATATTGAAAATTTAACAAACGAAATTAAAGACGAAGAGTTAAAAAAAGCAAAGAATGAATTACATCTTGCTGAACTTTCTCAAAAATTAGAAGAAAATTCTAAAAAAAGTGGTGATGTTAAAACTGAACGTGAAATGAAATCACTCCAGCTAGAAGAAGAAATAGCAAAAGAACAAGTTACTTTTGCAAACGAAGAAATACAAAGACTTGACAAAATTGTTGAAGCGAAAAGAGAACAAGTTGAAGCAGCTAAAACATCATTTGCTGAACAACAAACAAACCTAGAATCTGTAAAAGCA
>NZ_JAEMVA010000110.1 GCF_029215955.1 Sulfurimonas sp. SAG-AH-194-I05 | reverse complement strand
TCATTATTTCATTCATATAGTTTTTAGCTAAAACTCTAGGCACTTTGTAAAAACAATCAAGATCTTTTTTGCAAAAAATATAATCTTGTATATCTGTTCCAGTAATATGACACTTAAATATATTTTGTTCCTTAAGTATTCTAATCATATTTGAACCAATATCTCCACCTACAGAAGTTATTAATATATTAATAGTTTTCATACTCACTTCCTTTGTAAAATAGTAGTTAGATAGCTTTTATCATTATTTAGTAATATATTATTTACTAACTCTTTCTTATTATAAGTATAACGTACAAACTCAACTTTGCCATCAGTAGTATCAATAACACTAAAACTTGGTTTATTTAAATCCCTTGGTTGCCCTATAGAGCCTGGATTTATTACCCTTACACCATTAATATATTTATTCATTAGATAATGAGTATGTCCTAAAAACATATAAGGTGCATGACTATCACCTAGTGCTAAATCTTTATTATCTGGATAAATGTATTCTAAATAGTAATTATTTGGAGAACCGTGATATGCTTCATATATATTATTTTTTTCATAATCCTGCATATTATTCAAGTACTCCAAACTAAGATCTGTTATATTATTTTTCAACATACTATATGATTTACCGTACCTATTGTCTAGTTTTTTTAATAGTTTACCATCAGATATTGATTTTAAAAACAGATCATCATGATTTCCCTTAATAGATATAAGATTTGACAAAGTTTTTAATAATTCTATACATTTATTTTGATAATAATAATACCCAGCCATATCTCCTAAAAATAAATACTGATCAGGTTTGTACTCTTCCATTAGTTTCACCGCTTTTTCCAAGGAATATATATTTCCGTGTATATCTGAAAAAACTATTAACTTCACTATCTACAATCACATTTATTTTGATATGTCACGTTATTAAAATCTAAAATAAGTTCAAACATTATTTAATAAGCCTCACTAATTTAAAAGCTTCAACATATTGTTTACCAACTCTCATACCTTGGTATTTAGCATTTAAGTTTATACCTTCTAAACTTCGGGGATGAGGATATTCACATAATTCAGAAGTATATTCTTGCATTGCTTGTTCTTTTAGGTCTATTGTATCGCTTATATCAAAATAGGTATCAGGTGAAAATGAAAGTGGATAGTTCCATTCTGTAGATGAAAGTATTTCAAAACTGTATATTTCTTTTACATATTCATCTTGCATTGGTCTTGTAGCAGTTAAAACTGCTTGGTATGTTATACGATGGTCTATATTTAAATCATTTTCAAAATGAGTGAATATAATATCAGGTTGTACCTCTTCTTTTACTCTTGATATGACCTTGACAATATCAAGTAAATCAACACTGTCAAATCTATTGTCAGGAAACTTTTCTATAAAGACTTTTTTAATACCTATAATGTCATTTGCTTTTTGTATCTCTGTATTGAGTACTTCTATATCCTCTTTTCTATTTTTTAATATTCTTTGTTCATCTCGACTTGTTTTACCCTCACCAAGGATTAAAGTATATGCTTCATAACCTTCTTTTATAAGTCGAGCTACTGTACCAAAGCAACCTAACACTTCATCATCTGGATGGGATGCTACTATCAATATTTTTTTAATCATTTATTATTATCTCAAACCTTCCAATTAATTTATTATCTTTCTTCTCAACATTCATATATTCAATTTTTAAGTTTTCTAGTTCTTGGAATGCTCTAGGGTACCCTTCGGCATCTAACATCCTTATAAAATCATAAAGTTTATGAATTGATTTAGTTTCTAATGTATTTATATCACTTTGTTCAGGTGTTCTTCTTTTAAAATTTACAATATTTCCAATTTGCTTTTTTGGTGTTAAATCTGATGATAATAATTCAGGTATCATTCTATCAAAAACTATATTTGATAGTTTAGTGAAATTTTCTTGGGCACTTCCTTTAGAAATATTAAAGTCCTCTTTTAAGTATATGTCCCCAGTGTCCAATCCATTATCAACTTTAAGAGCAGAAATTTTTGT
>NZ_JAEMVA010000109.1 GCF_029215955.1 Sulfurimonas sp. SAG-AH-194-I05 | reverse complement strand
GACTTGACTATTGGTTAAGTACTGGTGCTCAAATGAGTGACAGAGTTAAAAAAATAACTGGTCGTTAGTCATGATTTGTGATTTTGTTGCTCAGTTTGCTAGACTTATTGCTTCAAACCCTGAAGATATTAGAGTCGAAGTTAAAGAAGGTAATGAAGTCACAGAAATTGTTCTCTTTGCTAATCAATCGGATATCGGTAAACTTATTGGTAAAGAGGGTAAAATGATTGGTGCTATTAAAACTGTAATCTCTGGTTGTAAAGCTAAAGATGGCGTAAGTTATAGAATTAATGTCGAAACAGTTTAAAGAGCAACTGCTCCATATCGCAACAATCGGTAAAACTGTCGGCATACATGGTGATATGAAATTCCACGATAAATCTGATTTCCCTGAACAGTTTTTTGATGGTGCAACTTTTTTTACAAATTTAAAAAAAGAAATTACACTTGAAGATGTTGATCTTAATAGAGGTCTTATACGAATAGCTGGTATAAATACTATTGAAGATGCTAAAAAATATACAAATGCTAAAATTTTTACAACACGAGATGAAACGAGAAAAAATTGTCATTTAGAAGAGGGTGAATTTTTTTGGTTTGATATTGATGATTGTGAAGTTTATGAAGATGGTACACGTCTTGGTATAGTCCATGAAGTTGAACGTATTGCAGTGACAAATTATTTGGCAATGCTTACGGATGATAAGCTCATTGAAAAAGGTCTTCCAAAGAAATTTTTAATTCCTTTTGAAGAACCTTTTCGTGTAAGTGTTGATATAGAGAAAAAAATCATCACAGTAAATGGTGCTATGGATATTTTAGAAGCTTCATAGATGCAGTTTACTTTCGTAACGCTCTTTTCTAATTTGGTTGAAGGGTACTTTCAAGACTCCATTTTAAAACGCGCAATAGATAAAAATTTATTTTCTGTACATTATCTTGATCCAAGAAAATTTTCTCTCAATAAACATTTTAAAGTTGATGACACAGCTGTTGGTGGTGGTGCTGGAATGGTTATGAATCCACAGCCACTCTTTGATGCTCTTGATTCTTTAAAAAGTAAAAATAAGAATGCACATATAATTTTTTTAACACCAGTTGCAAAGCAATTTAAACAAAATGATGCAAAACGTTTAGCTAAAAAGGAGCATGTGGTATTTGTAAGTGGCAGATATGAAGGAATAGATGAAAGAGTAATAGAAGAGTTTGCAGATGAAGTATTTAGTATAGGGGATTATGTATTAACTGGAGGAGAGCTTGCTTCTTTAGTTTTGTGTGATGCAATTAGTAGAAATATTGAAGGTGTGCTTGGAAATAGTGATTCTTTGAGCATAGAAAGCTTTGAAACGGAGCTTTTAGAAGCACCATCATTTTCTAAACCAAAACTTTATAAGGAAAATAGTGTCCCTAAAGAATATCTAAAGGGAAATCATAGTAAAATTCGCACACTAAAAATAGCCCTGTCTAAATGTAAAACCAAGTTTTTTAGACCAGAGCAGCTTTTAAAGCACAAAATAACAAAGCGTTAAAGGAAACCTTATGAGAAATAAGTACATAGAAAATTTTGAAAAAGCACAATTAACTGAGAAAACTATTCCAGATTTTCGTGCTGGTGACACTGTGAGATTAGCAGTAACAATTAAAGAAGGCGAGAAATCTCGTGTTCAAAGCTACGAAGGTGTTTGTATAGCTAGACGTGGTCAAGGTACTGGTGAAACTATAACAGTTCGTAAAATTGGTGCTAATGGTATTGGAATTGAAAGAATTTTTCCAATTTATACTGATTCTATCAGTGAAATTAAAGTTATTCGTCGTGGACGTGTTCGTCGCGCTAAATTATTTTACCTACGTGATCTTGCAGGTAAAAAAGCTCGTATCAAAGAACTTAGAAGAAAATAATCTTCTAAGTGCCCTTTTCTACCAAGATATTATTCTGTCTTGGTTTTAAATAATTAATAAACTCTTCTCTACCCTCCAACCTTAACAGCCATCTTTATACTAATGTATTATTTACCACTTG
>NZ_JAEMVA010000011.1 GCF_029215955.1 Sulfurimonas sp. SAG-AH-194-I05 | reverse complement strand
TGCTTCTAAAATATCATCGATTAATTCTTTACATTCGTCTTCATCAATATCACCACTTTGAATATCATCTAAAACATCTTGTAAATCAGCTTTAAATTCACGAAGCTCTTCTATCTCTTCTTTAGCATCCTCGCTTGCTTCTTTGTTGTCTGCAATCTCTTCAAAGATTTCATCTAGTCTTTCTTCTAAGTCTGGTATGACGCTTTTGGTAAGTAACTCTTCTAGTTTCTCTGCTTGAGATTTAGCCATAATAATGCCCTTCAATTTATTTAAGAAATAATACAATAATTTATCAAAAACTTTAATGAAAGATTCATGAGTTTGACTAATCAAATAATAAAAACACATATTTCTATATTTACAATACTATTGTATAAGAAAAAAACTAATATAATTAGTATTCTTGCCGATATAAGTGTACATTAGTCAAGGAAAGTTATTAACTTAGTTTGATTATTGCTACTTTTAGAAAATAAATTTATATTCATATATATATTTTAATAATAAAAGTAAAATAATTAAAAAGAACAAATAAAAATACATTTTTAAAATATAAAGAGAATTATTATGGCACTAAATATGAACAATCACGCATTTAAAGGACACAAAACTTTACTTGGTAGCAAGTATGTCACATACGGAGAAGTAGAACTTCCTCTTCGTTATGATTTATATGAAAAATCAAGTAAAGGATTTGACTGGGGTCATAATGGTCCAGCATCTATGCAACTAGCTTTTTCAGTACTTTATCAAATTAAAGGTAGAGATACAGCAAATAAGCATGTACTTAAATTCACACAAGAAGTAATAAAACGTCTTAACACACGAGACTGGATTTTAGATGCAGTAGATGTTTTGAGATGGCTTCAAGAGAACGAAGAAGATTCTCTTGAAAATGATAGTATTAAAGAAGAAATCAAAATATCACAAGAAGAAGAGGTAGAACGAAAAGAAGCTCTCATAAAACCAAAAATGGAAAAACTTCACGTCGTTAAACCTGCAAAAAAACTTAAAAGTAGAAAAGACAATGTAGTGAAACTCGTATGTAAAGAGTTAGGTATTACACAAAAACAGTTAGCAGAGATACTTGAAGTTCCAGAAGGTACAGTAAGTAGTTGGGCCGTTAAAAATGAAATTCCAAGACTCGGTAAAAAAGCAATAGAATTTTATACACAAAGTACGAGAAATCAAAGAATAGTCGATAGCTATAAAGATTTTATGTGTCTTTTACAAGCTTCATAATATATGAAGCCAAAAAATGAAATAACACGTAGCTTATTAATAGATAAAGACACATGGGAAGATTCTATGAAATATGCTAGACAACGTTATAAAATGAGTTTAAGTAAGGTTATAGAGTCCTTACTACAAGAATGGTTGGCTAAAGAAAAAAGAAAACCTCTCGATAACGACAAGCAAGGTAAGTTTTTTCATTAATAGTATTTAAGTATAATCGCGTAACAAATTACTTAAGTGAGAATACAATGCAAACTATTGAGACAACAGATGCTTTTAAAGCATTAATAGAAGATATAAAATCAAGAACAGTAGGATATAGAGATCCATTGGCATTTGGAATATCGAGAGTGGACCTAGGTCAATTAAATGTAGACAAGTCGCTACAAGCAACATACCCTGTAATTAACTGGGATGAAAACTTTGGTTCTGCTGCTATTTTTATGAAAGCATTACAAGAACAAGGCATTGAAATAGACTTCACACAAAGTGAAGTTACTTATAATGTAAATGTTACATTTTTAAAATCATGTTTAAATGCATTTACGCCTTACTCTGATGAGGCACATGGTGATGCGCATAAAAACATTCAAGTAGTATCTTCACTCTATGCACAAATGGTAAGTACTGGTAGTATCTACGGTGAGTTTAAAGTTACTTTTATTTTTGAAGATGCACCCGTGCAAAGCTTAGAAGCTGCCTACCTCAAACTTTATGCAATTTCTCAAGCAAAAGTGTCACTTCGTGAGATTAACTTAAATGGTGCATTTGGTGCACTACCAAATGTTGCATGGTCAAACGGACAACCAATCGAGTTAGATTATTTAAGAGAATTTGAAATTGAATTAAAATTAGCAAATGAATACCCACATATTGATTTTGTAGATAAATTTCCAAGATTCTTACAGCATATAATTCCACAAGACAATACACGTATTTTAGACACTTCAAAAGTAAGATTTGGAGCACAACTAGCTGCTGGAACAACAGTAATGCCAGGTGCTTCATACATTAACTTTAATGCTGGAACAACAGGTTCAGTGATGGTTGAAGGACGTATTTCTTCTTCTGCAATCGTTGGTGATGGCTCAGACGTTGGAGGTGGTGCTTCTATTCTTGGAGTTCTAAGCGGAACAGATGGCAATCCTATTTCGGTTGGTAAAAACTGTCTTCTTGGTGCAAACTCTACATGTGGAATTCCACTAGGTGATGCTTGTATTATCGATGCAGGTCTTGCTATTTTAGAAGGAACTAAAATTGGTATTTACCCAGAAGAATTAGAAAAAATTATGAAAGTCAATACAAATGCAAATATGGCAGGTGAAGTTTTCAAAGGAAAACAACTTGCTAACTTTAGTGGTCTTCACTTTAGACAAAACTCTATGACAGGTGAAATCACAGCCTCTCGTTCAACAAGAGAAATTAAACTCAACGCTGATTTGCACTAAGTTAAATATATAATCTTACTTTTATCTAATTACTACTATAATAGGTAAAAGTCAAGGAGGTTTTTATGAGTATATCAAGTAATATTTCATCTATACAAGCCCAGCAAACAATGCTAAATACCGGTGCCAATAATATTGCAAATGTTACTACCGATGGCTTTGTTCCAAAAGATACAAAAATATCTAACACGGGTAATTCCGTGACTGCTAATACTAGAAAAAGCGACAATAACGGACTACAGCGTAGTCAAACAGATTTAGCAAAAGAACTCACAGACCAAATAGTCGCAGAAGATGCAGTGGCTGTAAATGTGAATACTATAAAAGTTCAAGATGAAATGCTCGGATCATTACTAGATATAAAAGCATAGCTTTTATCTAGTAATAATATTCATGCTAGTAATAGTATGTAATAATTCTTTTTTCTTATTATAATTTTCTATATTCTTTCCAAACTTTAAACTACTAAAAACAACTTTACCTATTATATAACGACCTTCAATAGTATTTTTTATGGTTCTAATACCCCATACATTTTGTAAAATTGTGATTTCATTATTATAAATTCCTGTATATAAAACTATATGCCCTCTTTTGTAAAGAAATGTTTCAAAAGCAATAGCATTTTCTTTTATATATTTCTCTTTTTCCTCATCATTAAAGTTACTTAAATCAGTTACTTGACCAACTTTAGCTTGATTAGATGAATTTCTAGGTAACCAAATACCAAAAGGAGTATAGAGATCCATTAATGTTGATGAACAATCACGTTGTTCAAACATACCTCCCCAGCCATATTTTGAATCTACTATTTCACTTATAATTGTATTTAAATTTTTAGTATTTAATCGCAATGCAGTCTTACTTGCAATATTTTTAGGTATTTTTGAGGTATTAAACATTGGGTATTGATTTTTATATGATGAAATACTAAGAACCGTAAAAAAGTTTTCATCTTCTTTCACAAGTGCAAACATCATACCAATTTTCGTGTCAAAAAGTGCTTTTCCTTTTTTTGTGTAAAGAGGAACACCTTCTTTTGTAATAAATATTTGTTCTGCATTTTTCCATTTTTTTGCATGTTTATTTTTAATTAAAACAATCGAATCACTTTTAAGCCAACCATGTGTAAAACTAGTAAAAACAAAAACCCATTGCTTGTCTTTTGAATAATGAGAAACAAATAATGGAACATTTGCATTAACAGAACTGTTTTGTAAATAATCAAAAGGAAAGCCTTCTCCAGCAATTTTAGGATCTCTTAAAATCGGTTTCATAGTAGGCATAGCTCTTAAATTCACATGCTTTAATGTTAATGCTTTTTTATTTATTGTTAAATAAGCATCAAAATTTGATTTTTTATACATAGTATTAAAAAATCTTTCATCTCGTGGAAGTAAATTTTCTCCATAACTATTGTTCTCGTGGTAAATATAAAAAGGCCATTTTATATCTTCAAGCGTTGCCTTTGGCTTGGTTATATTCCACATGCGAAAGTAAGATTTTTCATAATTATTTTGAATAGTATATAAGCTATCAGTATGAATATTTTTTGTATACTCTTTCACATTCTGTGGAAATGTTTGTAAGTCATCAGGTGTAGTACTGTATGATTTTTTTTTCTTTTTTATTGCCTCATGCGTTCTTTCTACATTGTGTTGTAGTGTAGGGGACATACATCCCGTGAGTAAAAAACTTACTAAAACAAGAGATGTATATTTCACTGCTTTCCTTTAATCAACATCACCAAAACGACTTACAACCCTGCCAATTACTTCTATTTCATTAGGGTCAAGTGTTTGTGTTGTATATACTTTATTATCAGATATTATATCCACTTTTCCATCAATTCTTTTTTGAACTCTTTTTATAAAAAGACCAGATTCTGTTCGAATTGTGAAAATACCACCTCTTTGAAGATCAGTCTTACTTCTGTTAATAAATACGATATCATTATAAGAAAAAGTAGGTTCCATCGAATCGCCTGAAACATTCACTGCTTCAATGTATTTTAATTCTCTCTCTCCGCCAAGCATCATAACAAACTGCTCTGGCATTTCCAGTTCTTCAACAGATTCAGATTCAGTATCAGACCCTCCACCAGCAGAGGCGTGGACATCATTAAAGTACTTAACCATAAAAAACTTATTTGTAGCTTCTACAAGACTCTCTGGTGACTGACCATAAAGTAACCAGTTAATTGAAATAGATTTTGTAGCACAAAAGTCAAGAAGTTCTAGATAAGGGATTTTATCTCTTCTTTTCATCGTTGCAAAATTCATTTGTGATATTCCTAAGGTGTCAGCAACATCTTTATCAAATATTTTCTTTCCACTAAAGTCACTCGATATTATACTTTTTATCTCTTCTACTATTGCATTAAAAGCATTCATTAGACATCCTTTTTTTTCTTTATATTAGAAATTATAATGTATTTTTGAAATAAAGTCAAAGTTTTCATTTCAATTTGTCATATTTTTATTATAAATATTGATATTTGTGTAGTATTTGTCAGTTTAAGAAAAGGATTTAGTATGTCTATCGTTATTAAAAATGCAGAAAGTCTCTTTAGAAGGTTCGAAAACAGTATAGAAAAGTTAGCAAAAAAGCTATTTTAAATAAAGTATTCTTTATGTATCATCTTTTCTTTGCTTATATTTTGTTCTGTGGTAACCACCAAGAACAAAAACCATAAAGAGCACGAAGAGAATAAGCATTGCTGTATTTAAAATAGAAATCATTTTATTTTACTTTGAAAAGCTAGAATATGTTTGTCGTATTGCATCATAAAGTATAATACCAGTAGAAATTGCAAGGTTTAAACTTCTTCCATTTGCAGTCATAGGAATAGTGATATTTTGACTTTTGTATTTATTTAAAATATTTTCTGGTATACCTGCTGTTTCACTACCAAAGAAAATAAAATCACCATCTTTAAAAGATGCTTCAAAATAAGGTTTATCTGTTTTAGTAGTTGCAAAATATGCATTATCTTTAATGTCATTATTTTCAAAAAATTCTTCAATATTTTCCCAAACATGCAAATCAAGCTTATCCCAATAATCAAGTCCTGCTCTACGTACAGCTTTCTCATCAATATCAAAACCAATAGGTTTAATTAAATGAAGTGAAGCTCCAGCATTTACGCAAAGTCTCCCTATTGCACCTGTGTTATTTGGAATCTGAGGATGAACAAGAACTAAGTTAAATGACATAAAAATACCTTTAAAAAATTACAGTTTTATTTACATGTACAAAAATTCTATCTTCAAGTGCTAATTTTAATGCACGAGATAAAACTATTTTTTCTACATCACGTCCTGAGCGTTGCATATCTCTCCAACTATAAGCATGGGTTACATGAATAACTTCTTGGGCAATAATGGGACCTTCATCAAGATTATTATTAACAAAATGTGCAGTTGCACCAATAATTTTAACACCTCTTTCATACGCTTGTTTATAAGGGTTTGCTCCTATAAATGCAGGTAAGAAAGAATGATGAATATTGATAATCTTATCTTTAAAAGTTTCTACGAATTGCGGTGTGAGGATTCTCATATATTTAGCAAGAACGATATATGCAACATCCTCAAACTCTTGAATTGCCTTTATGATTTTTTTCTCATGCGCATCTCTTTCTAAGTTTTCATGCGAAACTGTAATATAGGGAATGTTAAACTTACTTACGAGAGATTCAAGTACATC
Organism: Sulfurimonas sp. SAG-AH-194-I05; assembly: GCF_029215955.1. Classification (GTDB taxonomy): domain Bacteria; phylum Campylobacterota; class Campylobacteria; order Campylobacterales; family Sulfurimonadaceae; genus Sulfurimonas. Next base: position 36,914 of record NZ_JAEMVA010000011.1, on the reverse strand, counting down.
ATAGTTTGATATAACCGCTAATATATTTGCTTCAAGCTCACCAGCTTCATGACGTATAAGAATATCACCAAGTGCATGCATCTCTTTTGTTGCCATAATTATAATATTTTTCTTTTTAGGAATTATCACGTGAGCACATCCACCTGTTGGTAAAACATCGCTTAATGATCTTTGAAGTTCATCAGCATTTATAGCACCATCAACAACACTACGCATAAAAAATTTATTATTCTCTTTATCTACAAATTCATTATTAGATAAAATATTTAAATCATTTTCATAAAAAAGAGTTGATACCTTATGAACAATACCTTTTTCATCATTTGCATCTATTAAGACTCGGTACTGTGCCACTATGTATTCCCTTTTTCTAATGTTTCTATTCTAGAATCTATTGTAGCGAGGGTATATTCTAAAAAGTTTAATGTCATGTCGATTTTCGCTTCTATATTTGTGTTATTTGGTGCTTGAAAACCTTCAAAAAGCACTAATAAACGTTCTTTAATAGAAGCTAAATACATGAGTTCATTTTGAGAAGATGTCGCATCCTTAGGTTCAGGAACTTTTTCTTCTTCTAGTACTTCTTCAATCTTAATAACTTTTTCAATTACTTCAACTTTCTCAACTTGTTTGACTTCAGGCATAATTATAGGAATAGGTTCTCGCATAACTATTTTTTCTTTAATCTCAAATTTTTGAACTTCTGGCCTAGAAATAGTTTCTTCCATCTCCGCCAAAGTAGATAAAATTACATCTTTTAATTCCATGATTTCAACAACCACCTTTCAAATTCATTAAACTCAATTTCGTTGTCCATTTTAATAAAAAAGTCTTTCATCTCGGCATTTACCTTAAGAAACTTCTTTCGCATACCTGATAATCTCCGAATAGCAATTTTTGCATCTGAGTTTGAAGGATCCTTTTTGAGAACCTCTTTATAAATATCTAGGGCTTCTTCTTTTAAACCTTGAAGCTCATAAATATTTGCGAGAGTTAACGTTTGCATTTTTAAAAGTTTATCTTACTATATAGTTCGCAATCAATGAACCCATTTCGCTTGTAGAACAAACTTCTTTCGCATCAAAAAGTGCTAAATCTTGTGTTCTATAGCCTTCTCTTAGTGCTTTTTTAATTGCTGCATCAATTTTATCAGCAGCTTCTATTTCTCCAAGAGCATAACGTAACATCATTGAAGCAGAAGAAATCGTAGCAATAGGGTTTGCTATTCCCTGTCCTGCAATATCTGGAGCGGAACCATGTATAGGTTCATAAACACCAATTTTATCACCAATAGAAGCTGATGGAAGAAGACCAATAGAACCACAAAGCATAGATGCTTCATCTGAAAGAATATCACCAAAAATATTTCCAGTAAGCATTACATCAAATTGTCTAGGGTTTAAAACTAATTGCATTGCTGCATTGTCAACATACATGTGGGTAAGTGCAACATCAGGGTACTGCGCTGCAATTTCAGTTACAACATCTCTCCAAAGTTGAGATACATCTAAAACATTTGCCTTATCAATCGAACAAACTCTTTTATCTCTTTGTTGTGCTGCTTTAAATGCACGGTGTGCAATACGCTCAATTTCCATGCGTGTATACACCATCGTATTCCAGCCTTTATCTTCAGTACGCCCTTTTGGTTCACCAAAATAAATACCACCAATAAGTTCACGTACAACCATAATATCAACACCTTTGATAATCTCTGGTTTGAGAGATGAGGCATTAATAAGTTCGTCATATACAACTGCTGGACGAAGGTTTGCATACACACCAAGTTCTTTGCGAAAACGTAAAAGTCCACTTTCTGGTCTTTTTTCACGTGGTAAAGTGTCCCACTTTTGACCACCAATAGCACCAAAAAGAACAGCATCACTGTTAAGTGATTTAATGATAGTTTCTTGAGGAAGTGGATCACCTGTAATATCATACGCTGAACCACCCATAAGTGCTTCATCATAAGAAAAATCAATCTCACAACATGATGCTACAGCATCTAAAACCTTCACTGCTTCATCAATAATTTCAGGACCAATTCCATCACCTTTAATAAGTGTTATTTTATATGATTTCATTATTTACCTTCTATTTCATTCTGTGCAAAGTTCATTAAACCACCTGCATCGATAAGTTCTTGCATAAAGGGAGGAATAGGTGTAAATTCATATGATTTACTTGTAGTTTTATTTGTAATAGTACCAGCATTCATATCTACACTTATTGTATCACCCTCAGTTATTTCTGCACTTTGTTCAAGCTCGAAAATAGGAAGACCCATATTAAAAGCATTTCTATAAAAAATTCTTGCAAAAGTTGGAGCAATAATTGCAGCAACACCAGCAGCCTTAAGAGCTATTGGAGCATGTTCACGGCTACTTCCACAACCAAAATTCTCACCAGCAACTATAATATCGCCAGCTTTCATTTTCCCTACAAATTCTGGATCAGCATCTTCCATTACATGTTTTGCTAATTCCTCTGGAACTGAAGTATTGAGGTATCTCGCAGCTATAATTAAATCTGTATCAACATCTTTTCCAAAAGTCCAAACTTTTCCATCAATATTTGCTTTTTGCATTCTTTATAATCCTATCTTGTGACTAAATATTTTGCGATTATATCCAAAATGTGATTTTTTTTCCTTTAAGCACTCTTTGCCACTCATAAATTAACAAAATCTTTTTTATATTGCACTACTTTTTCCAAGTATCTCCGTGTTTCTTTGTACGGTAATTCATGACGTAGTTTATAGTAAATAAAAGAAGGTTTATTTGTATTTATTATATTTTTTGCTTTATTTTTATCTTTATGAAATGTTCTGAGTACATTCCCAGAACCTGTATTATACGCACTAATGACACAATATTCTCGTGCCAAAGGATTATATATACCCTTTAAATATCTTTGTTTAAGTATATGTATATACGCTACACCTAATTCTATGTTATTTTGTGCATTAAAAAGATAAGACTTCGTCGGTGTCGCATTAGATTTTTTTACAAATGTATACGCATCACGTCCTGCACTTGTTGGTACAATTTGCATTAAACCTAAAGCCCCAGCATGACTTACAGCGTACTGATTAAAGTTACTTTCTGTTTTTATAATGGCATAAATGAGGTTTTCACTTACACTATAACGTGCAGCATATTTTTGCACATATACTTTAAACTTTGAAACTCGTATACTAACATGATCTTTAACCATTGGAAATGTCACATAATAAACAGGGACACTTTTGTTGTTTTTAATAATATTCTTCATACGATATTTTTTCTTTATAAGTGCATTTGCATAACGCTTTGCTCTCCATGTATAGCGAATATTTTTATTGTCATAATCTTTTACTTCACCTAAAAGATAAGGAGTAGCTCCTAGTTTGACTTTTTTTGCACCAAATAAATCTGCACTACGTGGGTCATCTGGTAAAAGTAGCGTTGTAACAATTGCATTTTTAAGACTTTGTTTCGTATTTGTAATGTCTAGTGTTTCAACCGTCACTATGCCTTTGTCAAAGTCTACAAGTGCCCTACTCTTATAGTTTTGCATGTATTTTACATACTCTTCTTTTTTAGGGACTTTTACATTTTCTTCACCCCATTTTTTTGAAGCGTTAGTAATGAACCCAAGTAAAACACCTACAAAGTTTTTATCTATACTTTCTAAGTCATAAGAAAGTGACTTAGGATTTGCTGCATACCTGACAGCCTTTCGTTTGGCTAAACCCTCAAAAGCAAGAGAAGGGTTTTTACTCATTCCCGCACGAATAATAGAACTATAATCACTTACACCACATCCACTAAGAGTAAAAACTAAAGCGAGTACTAGAAGGTATTTATGCATTAAAAAAGTGCTACAACTTCATCAACACTAAGAACTTTTCCTGTTGATTTTACAACACCGTCTATTACAAGTCCTGGAGTGTTCATCACCCCATAGTCCATTATAATTTGTAAGTCATCTACTTTGACTACACTATGAAAACCAGATGCTTTTGCTATTGCTTGTTTTGCTACAGCTTCAAGGTCTGCGCATTTTTTACAGCCTGTGCCTAAAATTTCTATTTTCATTTTTTTCCTTATAAAATCGTATTAAAAATATATCCTATAGCAATTATACCGAGTCCTACAATTGTAAAAAATAATGCTATAAGTTTCCAATGTAAAATTTTATTTAAAATAATCGCCTCAGGTAAACTCAAAGCCGTAACTGCCATCATGAAAGAAAGAGCAGTTCCAAGAAGCATTCCCTTTGAAGTTAAAACTTCAACTAAGGGCATCACTCCAGCTGCGTTTGAGTACATTGGCATTCCCATTAAAACAGCTAATGGAACTGCAAAAATATTGTTCGCCCCTGTATAGTCTGCTATATAGTCTGTTGGAATGTACCCATGAATAAAAGCACCGATTCCTACACCTAGCATTACATATATATAAATTTTTCTAAATATATCTACTGAATAATCCCAAGCTTCTTTTACACGCTGTTTCAATGTTAAGACTATTGTAACATCTTCAAGCGAACCTTCCATCGGTTTAACATCCATTAAAATATACTTTTCCATCTTTAAACTACCTATAACATAACCACCAATAATGGCAACGAAAAGACCAAAGCCTATATAAATAGCTGTAATTTTAAAGCCAAAAATTCCAAAGAGCATTGCTATTGCTATTTCGTTATTTAAAGGTGCACTAATCAAAAAACTAAAGGTTACTCCAAGAGGTATCCGTGCTTGAATAAATCCTAAAAAAAGAGGTATTGCAGAGCATGAACAAAAGGGTGTTATTATGCCAAACAATGCAGCGAAAATGTTTGCTGTTAGTTTTGATTTTCCTTGCAAATACGCACGTACATATTCAGTATTAAAATACGTTCGTAAAAAAGAAACTACAAAGATGATACTAATTAATAGAAACCAAATTTTTACGGTATCATAAATGAAAAAATTCACCATATCATTCACGCTTCCACCGAGCTGTAAAATCTCTACAGTAAAGTAATCAACGCTCTCTTTCCACATGCTATGCAAATGCCTTTTTTACAGCAGGAAGTAACACTTCTTGTATCTCTTTATATGTTGCGACAAAAGCCTCATACTCTTTACCATCTGGATCTTCAAAACCCACATGGAGCGTTTTTGTTACATGTGGAAATACAGGACATGTTTCGTTAGCATGTGAGCAAACTGTTACTACTAAATCGAAGTTCATACAAGAGAGTTCGTCTAAATGCTTGGAGTGGTATGTACTTTTCCACATGTTATGCTCTTCTAAAACTGCTTTAGCATGTGGATGTACTCTCCCCGATGGCACTATGCCACAGCTATACGCTTCAACTCCATCCAAAGAACTGTTAACAAGCGCTTCACCGATAATACTTCTACAAGAATTTCCCGTACACATGATTAATACTTTTTTATTCATAAAACCCTTCCTATACTAAACTTAACAACACAGCAAAAAGCACTGGTGGCGTTACAATAAGACCAAATTTAGAATATTGCCAAAAAGTAATTTTAACACCTTTTTGCGCTAATACGTGTAACCATAAAAGTGTTGCGAGTGAACCAAAGGGTGTCATTTTGGGTCCTAGATTACATCCTATGATATTTGCATAAACTAACTTCATGTTATCAATATCTGCGAGTGCTATGTCCATAATCATAATCGTTGGCATGTTATTCATAAAAGCAGAAAGAAAAGCAGAAATAAATCCTGTTCCTATAACTGCTATAAAATCACCTCTTGTTGCTAAGTCTTGGAGTATGCTAGTTAAGTGTTCTGTTAAACCTGCATTTTTTAAACCGTACACGACAACATAAAGACCTAAGGAAAACCAAACAACCTGCCAAGGTGCATTTTTTATAATCTCTTTAGCATCTACATTTTTAGTGTAACTAGCGATTGCTAGAAAAAGAAGCCCTCCTCCAAGTGCAAAAAGGCTTATTGGTAAGTTATACGTATCACCTATAAAATAACCGCCTAAAAGAATCAAAAGAAAAAACCAAGAAAACTTAAATAAAATCTTACTTTTAAGAACATCATCTTCATTTTTAAGAAGACTTATATCAATATACTTTGGAATATCTTTTCGTAAAACTACCCAAAGAACAACAATAGAAATAAAAACACTCACCAAGAAGGGAAGCATCATATTTGACATATACTGGGTAAAACCAATGTTAAAATAGTTTGCCGTTACAATATTTGTAAGGTTTGAAAATACAAAGGGAAGTGAAGCACTATCACTAATAAACCCACCTGCTAATATAAAGGCTAGTATAGTTTTTACATCAAGCTTTAAAATTCTCATTTTTGCAAGTAAAATAGGAGTTAATATAAGTGCAGCACCATCATTTGCAAAAAGAGCAGATACAAACGAACCAAGCAAAAGCGCATAAATAAACATTAAATGTCCATTCCCATGACTAAGTTTAGCCATTTTTATAGCACACCATTCAAAAAAGCCGATCGCATCAAGAACCATCGAAAGAATAATAATTCCAATAAACGCTAAAGTAGCGTCCCAAACTATGTCCGTAACTATCCAGACATCATCAAAACTCACCACGCCCAACACAAGAGCAACAACAGCTCCAATAACAGCAGTAGTACCTATTTGTAGTCCACGAGGTTGCCAAATAACAAAGACTAAAGTGATTAAAAATAATAAACTAGCTAAAAGCATATAATTCCTTTTTTGCAATTATATTCAATTATTTCACATTATGATTACAAAAGAAGAAGAAAGACTTAATATTTTTTAGTATTAAGCCTGTTTTAGGTTATACTAACGCTTAAGATTGTTTACTGTTTGAAGCATTTCATCAGAAGTTGTAATCACTTTTGAGTTAGAATCGTATGCACGTTGTCCTGTTATAAGGTCTGTTAGTTCAACAACTAACTCAACATTACTCAGCTCAACAAAACCTTGACGAATCGTACCAAGACCATCAATACCAGGTACACCCTCAACAGGTTGTCCTGAACTATCTGTCTCTAAATACAAGTTATCACCAAGTGAATGTAGACCAGCTGGATTGATAAAATTTGTTGTATTTATTTGACCAACTTGTGCAGCTGTTGTAGCACCCGGTTGAATGACCGTAACTATCCCATCTGTACCGATACTAATATTTGTAGCATCAGCTGGAACTACAATCTCTGGAACAAGCTTATATCCATCGCTGTTTACAATAGTACCATTGTCATCAATTTTAAAAGCACCATTTTTAGAATAAACTTCACTACCATCTGGTAATTCCATTTTAAAAAAACCACGACCAGTAATCGCCATATCGAGTTGGTTATCAGTTTGTTTGAGTGAACCTTCTGTAAAAATTTTATTGATCGCAGTTGCACGTACACCAAGACCAACTTCTATACCCGTAGGACTTTTTGTAGAGTCACTTGTAGATGTTCCAGCGTACTCCATTACATGGTACATTAGGTCAGCAAATTCAGCACGAGATTTTTTAAAACCTATGGTATTAACATTGGCAATATTATTTGCCGTTGTATCGATTTGTGTCTGCATCGCCAACATTCCTGTTGAGGCAGTATAAAGTGATTGCATCATAGTCTGAGTTCCTTTATTTAAACTTTCTTAGCAAGTTTGTTAATTGCATCATTATTCATATCATCCATTTGTGAATTCATAGCTTTTTGATACATTCCAACAAGACGATTGGTCTCAATCATCTGTGTCATCATTTTTATAGCATTTACATTACTTTTTTCTACAAAGCCTTGTTGGACTGCGCCACTTTCTTCAACATTTGTTAAAGGTTCAAGTCCTTCATATTTAAAGAGGTTATCACCATCTTTTTTTAAAAATTTCACATTGTCAGGTTGCACTATAAAAAACTTTGAAGCTTGACCAAACTTAACACTATTTGGAATATTTGTATTGATTTGCCCATTTTTATCTACTTCAATGAGGTTGTCTTTTTCACCAAAAACAATACTTTCACCTGTACTTAAATAGTTATCCGGTAAAACTTCATACCCTTGTTTTGTGATAAGTGTACCGTCATCACGTTTTGTAAAAGACCCATCACGAGTAAGTCTTACACCATCAGGCGTTTTTACAGCAAAAAACAGACCCTCTTTTGAAAGTGCAAAATCCATAGTATTGTTTGTTTTTTGAAGTGTTCCTACTGCAAAGTTTGTGTACTCTTCTACTATTTGTGGTGCTTTTGTTAAGGTTCTATTAAGAAATTGTGCTCCATCTTCTGTTTGGTTTGCATGTGGAAGTTCATCACGAGCTTCTTTATACAACCTCATAAAATCACCGACCACAACATTATCTTCTTTAAAACCTGCGGTATTTACATTTGCTAAATTATTAGCGATAACATCAAGACGATTAAATTGAGTAACCATTCCTGCTGCTGCGCTGTAGTATCCAGTTTGCATGTTTAACCTTTTATTTTTTCTTATTATTTTATAAAAGCAAAGTATGTTCCACAAATATTAAAAGTATATTCATGGAAAAATCTAATATTATTTGGGTATAATCCTTTTTCTAATTTACTATATAAGTATGGGGTAAAGTCAACTATGACAACAAAAGAACTCAACAAAGCAATAGAAACATTTTTCAGTACACATAAGTCAAAAGATTGTGCTACGTATGAATCAATCATAGAAATGTTTGAAAAACAACCTACCGCTGCTCAAGCAAAAAATATTTATAAACTTGCTGTTAAAAACAAAGTTTGTTTATATACATCATCTGAACATGCAAAAAAACTCAACGATAGAGAGTCTGAAGCAAGAAGAGATGCACAAAGAAAAATGCTTGAAAACAATGAATCAGATAAATTTGATATTCTAAAAGAACACGAACTTTTAGAATGGTCACGTTCTGATTCTCCCGTTCGTATGTATTTACGTGAAATGGGGCAAATTCCACTTTTAACAAAAGAAGAAGAAATTGAAATCAGTAAAAAAATCGAGGGTGGTGAAAGTATCATCATCGATGCAATTTGTTCTGTACCTTACCTAATCGAATTTATCTTAGACTATAAAGAACCTCTTATTAATCGTGAAAGAAGAGTAAAAGAACTTTTTAAAAGTTTTGAAGATGAAAAAGAAGAAACGGATGATACAACAACAACGACTACAACAGATGCAACAGCAGAAAAAGAAGTTAAAAAAGAGACAAAGAAATCATTAACTGATGATAAAAATAGAGTTGAAAAAGTAACTTTTAGTTTTAAAGCATTAGAAAAAGCAAAAAAAGAGTGGATAAAGCTTACTGAAAAAGCACCGCAAGATTTAGATGGTGAAGTTACAGAAGAAATTATTAACTATTCTTTAGGTATTGCATTTAGAAAGTCTGTTTTAAAAGAAAAGCTACTTGACTTAGGACCAACTTCTAAACTTATTAATGAGCTTGTTAAAGCTATGGAAACTGCTTTAAAGAGTGATGATGGTTACGATAAAGAACTTAAACGTCTTGAGTATAAACTTCCTTTATTTAATGCTACACTTAAGGCGAACCATAAAGTTTTAGTTGATAAAATTCAAGAACTCAAAAAAGAAGATATTGCAAATATGGTTCCAGAAGCTACTATGGTTTCAACATATATGGAAATTAAAAAACTTGTTCAAACAAAAGAAGCATCAAAAAATTCTTTTGATATGGAACCAGATAAATTATCAGATATTTTAGAACAAATAAAACGTGGTAAAAATATTTCTGAAATTTCTAAAACAAAAATGGCTAAGTCAAATCTTAGACTTGTTGTTTCTATTGCGAAGCGTTATACAAACCGTGGTCTTCCTTTCCTTGACTTAATTCAAGAAGGAAACATTGGTCTTATGAAAGCTGTTGATAAATTTGAGTATCAAAAAGGGTATAAATTTTCAACATATGCTACATGGTGGATTCGTCAAGCTATTTCTCGTGCTATTGCTGACCAAGCGAGAACTATTCGTATTCCTATTCACATGATTGAAACTATTAATAGAATTAATAAAATCATGCGTAAACACCTTCAAGAACATGGTAAAGAGCCAGATGTTGATACAATCGCACTTGAAGTTGGTCTTTCAGTCGAGAAAGTTAAAAATGTTATTAAAATCACAAAAGAGCCTATTTCTCTTGAAGCTCCTATTGGAAGTGAGGACGATGGTAGATTTGGTGACTTTATCGAAGATAAAACATCACTTTCTCCTTCAGATGCAATTTTAAAAGATGACCTAAGAACACAAATAGAAACTGTTCTTGAACAACTTAATGAAAGAGAAAAAGCAGTTATTAAACTTCGTTTTGGAATTATGGACGATGAAAGTGATAGAACACTTGAAGAGATTGGAAAAGAGCTAAGTGTAACGCGAGAACGTGTCCGTCAAATCGAATCAAGTGCAATCAAGAAGTTGAAACACCCTAAAGTTGGTCGTAAACTTAAAAACTACATAGAAGAATAAACTATGAATTTTGAGCAGCAATGGTTGGAGTATGATTACAATCCTTTCATTTTGTTTAGCTCAAATGGAAAAATAAAATCTGTTAATTCAGAAGCACAGTTTCTTCTTGGAGCTGTCAATGCCTCAGAAATATTTGAGTTAGCTTCAAGCTACGCGAATATCACATTTGGCTTTAAAACTACATTTTTAGACCTAGAGTTTGGTCGTTATAAATTTTTTGGTCTCACCGTTGGCTATGAAAATGAAGATGAAATCGGCATTAAGCTTTACCAAAAACCCTCTTTTAAAATCGACAAACCAAAACCCACAGGTGAACTTACAAATATATATACCTTAGTTGACTTGTGTATTTCAACAAACTCTATTAGTTCAACCATTACCTATACAAGAGATTATGACCCTACTATACCAGAGGTTATGATTAATTCAAATGAGTTTATTAAACTCTTAAATAAAATATATGTATCATTTAGGGAAAATAAAGTAGTTTGTACAAAAATTTATTTTAGAATAGGTGAGCATATTAAATTTGAAGATAAAAAGTATAGTCTTTTCTCTATAGAGGTAAAAGCAGATAGCTTCACGAAAATAAATGAATTAAAAATTTTTGCTAAAAATTCAAATTTTTTCGTTGAAGTTAAAAGTACTACAAAAAATGTAACCATTAATATACCAATGATTACTTCTTAAAAACTTCCTTCGAACTCGTATACCCTGCAATAATCCCAACAAGTAAGGCAGGAAGATAAATAGCTATCTCTAATACATTGTTATTTTTTAAGGCAATGAATCCCATAACTAAAAATAAGTATGCAACAAGTCTTACAAAAGAAGCACTTCCAACTGCTCCATATTTGACACTTGACATACTTAATGTTTTTATTTTTGCTTTTTCTTCTTTAACAATCTCTTTTAAGTCCAACTCTTCTGCTGGAGCATTGTTTATTTGCGTATCATCATAAAGCTCATGTGGATCTTCGATTGCATCAAGTAAATCACGTTTACCATCTACTGCTTTTGCTTCTACTTGATTTACAACCATTTTCCTATAAGCAAAAGTAGATGCCATAATTACAAAGAAACTACTTAGAAAAGCCACTTGCATATTGATGTAAAAAGAAAAAGATATAAAGTATGTTAAAAGAATTGCTACTTCTATAAAAAGTATAAATTTAATAACTTTTTTCACCGTAGTCCTCATCTTCATCATCATCAAGTTGTTTTTTAATCGCATAGCGTGGTTCTTTAGCTAATTCGTCATACATTTCTTGCTGTTTTTTATATGCCTTATACACATTTAAAATAGCTGCTGCGATACCTATAGCAACACCTATCCAAAAAGTCCATGCTATTTCGGTCATACTTCGCAGAAGGTATCCAATTCCAACACCCATAACAACAGCGACCACCATAGAGATACCTAAAGATAAATTATCTGCAGCTTCTATGACTGGCTTTATTCTTGGAGCTTTTTCTTCCGCCTTATCCATTTGATTGTTCTTTAAAAAATGACGCAGTAGCTTTTATAGTTTCATCAACCATTGCATCTGTTACTGCAGTTGAGATGAAACCTGTTTCATATAAAGAACAAGCGAAATAGAAACCTTTTTCTAACATGTAGGCATGGAATTTTGCAAAAAGTTCAGCATCACATGTTTGGGCATCTGCAAAATTTAAAACTTCATTTTCATTAAAGAAGAACCCGAACATACTTCCTATAGCATTTATTTGTATCTCTACACCGTATGCTTGTGCAGCTTTTTTCATACCCTCAACAAGTTTCATAGCACGGGACTCAAGTGTAGAAAAAAGTTCTGTATCTTCTTTTAACTTTGTAAGTGCTGCAAATCCTGCTGCCATTGCAACAGGGTTTCCACTTAATGTTCCAGCCTGATATACCGGACCCTCAGGTGAAAGCATCGCCATAATTTCATTTCTTGCACCAAATGCACCCACTGGCATACCACCACCAATAACCTTGCCAAGGGTAAGCATATCTGGTTTTACACCAGTAATAGACTCTGCACCATTAAGACTAGCACGAAAACCACTCATAACTTCATCAAAAATAAGAAGTGTTCCATGTATGTCACACAGTGCACGTAATTCTTCTAAAAATCTCTTCTGCGCTGGAATAAAACCCATGTTTCCAGCAATAGGCTCGATAATTACACATGCTATGTTTTTAGAGTCTTCGAAACATTTCTTCACACTCTCTATATCGTTATAATCAGCTAAAAGCGTATGCTTTGTAAAGTCAGCTGGTACTCCAGGTGAACTTGGATTTCCAAAAGTTACAGCACCACTTCCAGCTTCGACAAGAAGAGCATCGCTATGCCCATGGTAACATCCTGTAAATTTAACAATATCATCACGACCAGTAAATCCACGTGCAAGACGAATAGCACTCATCACAGCCTCTGTTCCAGAGCTAACAAAACGTACCTTATCTATGGAATCAAAACAAGAAACTACAAGTTTCGCTAGTTCTGTTTCAGCCAGTGTAGGAGCACCAAAACTAAGACCATGTTTTACAGCTTCTATCACAGCTTTTTCTATACTTGCATCTCTGTGACCAAAAATCAATGGTCCCCAACTTTGAACAAAGTCAACATATTTATTTCCATCAACGTCTGTTAAATACGCACCCTCGCCTTCTTTAATAAAAATAGGAATACCTCCAACACTTTTAAATGCTCGTACTGGAGAATTCACTCCCCCTGGAATTAATGTTTGTGCTTCTTTAAATGCTTTTGTTGACGCTTGTGTACTCATACTAAACCTTAAATTGTATTTTACTAATTATAGCTAAGTAGTGTTAATTTTCATTTGTTATACTTCTCTTATGAACCGTTCTTCTTTTGCATTTTTTGTAGCATTGTTACTCCATATTCTATTTATATTGCTATTTTTAATTTTAGGTACCCTAGCACCTGAAATAAAAAAACCAGTGAAAGAAAAAAAGTTTAAAATTTCATTAAAAGAAATTATTCCAAAAGGCTCTCAACTTAAACACATTGTAAAAAAGCCCATGATTTATACCAAAAAGAAAACATATCGAGCAAAAAAAATTATAAAAAAACCAATTAAAAAACCAATTAAAAAAGTACAAAAAAGACTTAAAAAATCAGAAAAACCAAAAAAAATTCTTAAAAAAGCAATTAAAAAAGTTCTTAAGCAAAAATTATTTGTAGAAAAAAAACTCTTTATACCTCTTAACAAGCCTCTCAAAAAAGAGAGAATCACAACTCCTACAAGTTGGCTGTATGAGGACAAATCCGACCAAGAGATTATACAAAACTATAAACCACATGCAAGCGCGAATAGTATGCATGCGAGTAGTAATATACGAAAACTTTATGGAACAGATTTTAATACATTAACACAAGGGCAACAAAAATACATTATAGATAATCAAGAAATTATGCGACGTATTACGCAAGAAGTATTAAACAGACAAGCACAGGTCAGTGATATTTATAATTTACGTGTCAATACCCATAATATAATTGAATTTTATTTACATCCAAATGGAGATATGACAGATTTTAAATTTTTACAAAAAAGCAATTATTATACACTTGATGATCTTACAAAAGCAACAATCGAATTTGCGTATAGCAAATACCCTATTCCTGAAGAAAAGGTACTCATACGCTATAATGTGATTTATAATTTACGATAAAGTGTGAAGGTGTGTTACGTCAGCATGGCCATAATAGATATCTTTTGATGTATCCACTAAATGTTCTTCAAAAAGTTTTTGTGCCTTAATCCGTGTTGAAGTATCAAAGTAAATAAGCATATTACGCGAAAATATATAATCAAATTTTTCTAGTTTTTGGAATGAACTTTCAAAAATATTTATGCATTTAAAAGTAACTTTATTTTTTATTTCACTATGTAAAGAAAATAAACTTCCCTCTTTTGTAAAGTAGCTGCTCCGAACACTAGCCGATAAATTTCTTATAGCTTTTTCATTATAAATTGCCTGCTGTGCTTGGGCAATCACCTCTTTATTAATATCTATCCCAGTTATATCAAATTTTGTGCTACTTACTCCTGCTTCTAGAAGTGCTATAGCTATACTGTATGGTTCTTCTCCATGGGAGCATGGAACACATAAAATTCTTACATGTGAAAAAGATTCTTTTACACTCGCAACTAGTGATTCAATTTGATGAAATTCTCTATTAAAATAGCTCTCATTTGTTGTGAGGTAATTAATTAACTCCTGTTTAAGATCTTGATTTTTCTGAAGTTCTATCAAAATATTTTTAAAGCTAGACACCTTGTGCATTTTGCAAAAACTTTTCATTTTAATTTGAAAAACACTTGAACTTGAATCAAATTCTATACCTGTGTGCTTTTGAAAATAAAGGGCTATTGCATGAATATTTGCAATATCTGTTGCCTCTGGAATACTTTGTTTTTTTACTACTACCTTTTGAACTTTAAAAAAATCAAACATTTACTCTCCAAATGTATTTATCGTTGCTATTATTTCATCGAGTGAAAGTGATTGTACACGCGATGATACTTCTTGTGCTCGCATGGGCATTCCATATACTGCTGAACTTTCTTTATTTGCACTTATACACCTTGCCTTGGTTTTACTTAAACAAAGCATACCAGAAGAACCATCATCACCTATTCCTGTTAAAATACACGCTAAAACATCTATATCATTAGAAAAATTTGCACAGGAAGTAAAGAGCGCATTAATATTTGGGTTAAAACTTTTTTTTGTATTTTCTCTCACCTTAAATGCAAGAGTATTTCTTGCTTTTTCCACATGTGTGCATTTTGATACGACGTACACAGTATCACATTCTAAAGTTTCATTATGCTTTGCTAATTGTACATGCAGATGTGTTTCACCTCCCATATGAGAAGCAAAAGAAGCTAAAAACTGATCGCCCATATGCTGTGCAATTATTATGCATGCTTTAAAATCTTTTGGAATTGATTGAAGAATTTTTTTAATATCCATAGGTCCACCCGTAGATGCACCTATAAGAATTAAACGCTTAGGTTCTAAATGTTTCAAGTTTAGAGTGGAGTGCTTGTGTCATAGAGTTTAAATGATCAGCAGCGGATGCTATTTCTTCAACATTTCTTGCATTTATTGAGGAAATGTCATTAATGTTTTCTACCTTTGTTACAATAGTTTTTACACTCTCACCCGTAGCAGTAAAGTCATCTACTGTTTTATCAGCAGCAACAACTGCTTCACCAACAATGTCCACCGTTAACGTAATTTTTTCTTCTACATTAAGAGCAACATGAGACAAGGCTTCAATCTCTTTTGCACCAGTGTTCATTTGTGCGCTTAAATCAGTAATAGACTGGACAATAATATTTATACTTGCATTAATCTCAGTAAGTGATTTTTGTGTTCTCTCTGCTAGTTTTCTTACTTCATCAGCAACAACAGCAAAACCACGTCCATGTTCTCCAGCACGTGCTGCTTCAATAGCTGCATTAAGCGCGAGTAGATTTGTTTGGTCAGCAATATCTGAAATAACAACAAGAACTGATTTAACATCTTCTGTATCACGAGAAACTTGTTCCATTCTACTAGCAAGTTCCACTTCATTTTCAGCAGTTTGTTGCACCTGTGATGTTAACTTAGTAATATCTTTTCTCGCATTAACTAGTGTTTCATTAGCTTTTATTATGTCATTTTTACTTTCTTTAGCATCAACTATAGCGTTCATTACAATCGTTAAAATACTTCCTGTTTCTCGCGTAGCGTCAGAAATTAAAACAACTGAATCTTCCACATGTTGTCCCACTGTCATAGCAGTTGTTGATAACTCATGTGAAATTGCAACATTTTCATCACTTGAACTTTTTGCCTGACCAACAGTATCGTGAACCATAGCAATGAAACTATTCATTTCATCAGCAGTTTGTCCCATTTCATCACGTGCATTCACATTAATTTTATCTGTTAAGTTACCAGTTGCTAACTCTGTTGCAACACGACTCATTTCTACTAAGGCGCGGATAATATAGATTGCTATCAGGTAACCTATCGTTCCTGCAAATAAAATTATAATAGCATTTATAATAAGCAACCATGTTAAAGCAGATACTTCTTGCGCATGTTTATTTTGAATATGTAATAAAAGTTTTTCAGATAAATAATTTTCCACATTTTTAAGTAAGTTTATTTTTTTCGTTATCGTTTTAAACCAGTAGGCACCTTCTATAGTAAAACTAGATATTTTTTCTCCACTAAGAATGGCCTCTCTCATACGGTTTACTTCATCAATATCTGAACCAGATACAGTTTGTCGAAGGTACGTAATGCTTTTTTGAGTAGATAATACTTCAAATGATTCTATATAGCTTTTTTGCTCCACTATAAGTGAGTTGAATTTAATTCTATCAGCAGCACTTGCATGTGCAGAACCAAAAATTCCACTCCCGACAGCCCTTTCAATCCCAGCTCTTTCTTTAGAGTATAAAAAGTTTGCATATGAATTCAAGTCTTTCACAACTGTTTCTAAATGCGATTCATTAGCAAGACGAGCTATAGCATGTAACATTTGTGTATTTATACCTGTATAGTATGCTATTGCATCTTTTTTAGAAATACTTAAACTTTGTACATCATCTCTTACGCTTTGGATTTTGGAATATTCTTGTAATGCAGACTGTAGCTCTTTAACAAATAAAGAAGGGAGTTTAGTTAAGTTTGTTGCATCCATTTTTTTGTTGAGTACATCATATTTTGCATTTGTAGATTCTTTTTGCTTTGCTAAAATGGTAGAAAATTTTGTTCCCTTCGAACCAAGAAATCCAGCAGTAGCACCTCTTTCTTTTTGTGTTTCATGTACTAATGCACTCATTTCAACAGATAATTGTAATGCAGTTTCTAAGACAGTCACTTCGTTAACAACATTCGTTTTATGTACTACAGAAATTCCAATTTGAACAACCAGAGCGATTGTTGGAATGAAAAATATAAGTGCAAGTTTTGCACGTATACTTATTTTGTTTAAAATCATAAAAAACCTTTAAATTTATTTAAAGATACTCTATTTGATTTTTACTTAAAGCATTGTTAAAGAGTACATATTTAGTCTTTTGTGCATACCTTATTTCTACCCGTATCTTTTGCTTCATATAAAGCATCATCTGCTCTTTTTATCATGAGGTCAGTGGTATCGTTTTGTCTATACGCTGTTACACCAAAACTACATGTTATGCTTCCTATAACATCAAACTCTTTTTTCTCTATAAATGCTCGTAAATTTTCTGCAATTTCTAAGCCTTTGTTTATTTCTACATCAAATGCTAACACAAACTCTTCTCCACCCCATCGAGCAAAAAGGTCATCATCTCTAATATGTGCCTTTATAAGGTTTGCAATACTTATAAGAATGTCATCACCTACTAAGTGACCAAAATTATCATTCACTAGCTTAAAATGATCGATATCGAGGATTATAACAACAAATATACTCTCTTCTTTATACGCTATAGCTAATCTTCTTTCCATTTGTCTATGGAACATATTTCGATTATACACCTGTGTTAAAGAATCATAACTTGCTTCATGCTTATACTCTAAGGCAAGTTGAGAAACTTGCGTAATGTCTGTTAAAGTTACAATATACTGACCATTAAACAATTGTGCTTTTACGTTAAATATATACTCGGTTTCATCTTTTAAAAGTTTCACTAAAACATCTTCTTGTTTGGACAAATGTATAACATCCTCAACCCAAGAATCAGGAGATGTTACTTTATCTAAACTAAAGTAATCATCTTCTCTTAAAAACTTTTCACAAATACACTGATTTTTTATACGGTATTCATCAATATTTGTGACATCATAAAAATTCAAAAGCGCTTTGTTTACTGTTGTGTCTTTTTTACCGCTTGTTACTAAAATTAAGTTTTCTTGTAAGTCTAAAATAGACTGTGCATACTCTTTTTCTTGTAGAAGCAATTCATCTTTTTCACGAGAAGCTAAATGAAAAGAAATCCGTGCTAAAAGTTCCACATAGTTAAAGGGTTTATTAATATAATCATCCCCTCCAACTTTATAACATTTTCCAATAGTCTCATCATCGTTTTTTGCTGTTACAAAAATAACTGGGATTTTTTTTGTCTTTCTGTTTGATTTAATCATTTTAGTAGCTTGAAGTCCATCTATCTCTGGCATCATAATGTCCATCAAAATAAGGTCTACTTTCTTTTTTAACAAAATAGAAAGACCTTCGTTTGCGGAGTTAGCTAAAACAACTTCATATAAGTCATCGGCAAAATCTTCTATAAGACTTTGAACAATAAACAAGTTTGTTTGAATATCATCAATACAAAGTATTGTCTTCTTCATCATCAGGTTACCTTTATAAATATTTTAGAGTTTGGTGCGTATTGTTTAAACTTGTTTTTAAAAGCAGGTAAAATCATTTCACTTTCTCCAAGAACTAAATGTCCGCCAAACGTTAATGAATCATAAAAAAGTTGAAAAACTATTAGTTGTAAATCATAATTAAAATATATAATTACATTCTTGCACATTATAATATCAAATTCATTAAAAGAACTATCATGCGTTAAATTATGTTTAAAAAAAAGTATTTTATTCTTTATATTCTCACTTATTTTAACATAATTAGAATTTTTTATGAAATATTTATCTAAAGGAAAGTTTATATCTAGTTTTTCAAAATTTTTTTGTGCTTGTATACATGCATTGTTTGCATACATTCCATTTTTAGCTTCTTCTAAAACAACCTCATTAAAATCTGTTGCATAATAAATTGACTTTTCAAATAGACCTAAAGAATCAAGTAAAATAGCAATAGAATATACTTCTTCCCCGCTACTACATCCAGCACTCCATAGTTTCACATGGTGTTGCTTTGTATATTTTTTTTCTAAAAAAGTATGCATATGTTTAAATGATGTCGGGTTCCTAAAAAGTTCTGTTACATTAATCGAAATTTCTAAAAAAAATATTTTCAAGGCACTTGCATTAAACATAATTACGGCTATGGCATTTTGAATATGTTTAATGGAATGTTTAATCATAAAAATTTCAGTTCTTCGTTGTAGCATATCTTCATGGTAATGACTAAAGTCAAATTCAAAAGTGTTACGTATATGTTCAAATAAATATCTACACCACGCTTCTTTTGTCATATTTTTATTTATAATGTTAAGCAAAAGAATTATCTCTTTTTCTTTTAAAATATAATTGTGCAGTTGCATTGTACATGCTTCTTCAATCATAGACTTCGCCTTACACTCAGATGGCTCTTGAATAATAAGTTTCGAATTATTATGTCGTACATGCTCTAGTGTATCGACTCCATCATTGGAGTAACCACATGAATGAATTATAAGTAATTTTTCTTTATAAAAAGAGGAAAAAGATTCATAACTTAAAGATATAGAAGGTTTAGCAAAGTTGTATTGAGGTGCATCATTCAAGTGAAAACAGTTGTTTACAATTGCTAAGTGTTTCGACCTAGGAGCTATATAAATATGCTTTTGTAATAATTTTTCACCATCTTTGGCATAAGAAACTTTATACTTTGTATACTTTTGTAAAACGCTATCAAATATCCCTATAGTATCAGCTTGTACATGCTGGACAAGGACAAGGGTCGTTTTTTCTAAGCAAATATCTGAAACCATCTTTATTATTTTTTCAGATGATCCAGCACTTCCACCTAGAAGAATCACTTCCACCTCAGAAAAATCTACAACTTCATTTTTGAGTAAAGACACAAACTTCGTTTTAAAACCTAAGGACTGAAAATATCTGTTTAATTTACTTCTATAGAGAGTGAGAGAAATATCTTTCTCATTTTCAAATATTTCATAATAAAGCAAATCAATTATAGCAACAGTAACAGTATAACTATTTCCAAATTCCACATGCCAAGAATCGTAGTGTTTGTTCAAAGCATTTTTTAAAAAAGTAATATCATCTTTTTTTATAGGGTCTTGTAACATCAGGTGACATGTACCACCTGCGTTAAAAGATCGAATCATTTACTTAATCCATGCTTTTATGATAGAAAACAGGGCATTAAAGGCGACAGGTTTCGCAAGGTAATCACTTGCTCCTGAATCTAAACATATTTGCTTGTCTTTCTCTGAATTTTTTGCCGTAATTGTAATAATAGGAATATGACTAAAACGTTTATTTTCTTTAATACGTTTAATAGATTCTAACCCGTCCATAACAGGCATCATAATATCCATAAGAATTATATGCATTGAATCTGCTTCATCTTCGAGTAATTCTATAGCTTCTTTTCCATTAAAAGCAGTATATACTTCTGCCCCTGTATTTTCAAAAGCTGAAATAAGAGTAAAAATATTACGGCTGTCATCATCAACAATTAAAATATTTTTCCCTTTAAATTCATTTTCAAAAGATGCATCATGCTTTTCTTCATGAAGCATAGTTTCTATTTCTATAACCTGTGGTATTTGTGTTTGAACTTCCACTATTTCATTTTTAATTGGAATTGAAATTGTTTTTTCTATTACAGCATCTTCATTTAAAGGAAGAATCAATGTAAAAGTAGATCCCTCACCTAAAATACTTGAAACAGAGATGTCACCTAGTAACAAGTCAGTAATAGTTTTACTTATAGACAAACCTAATCCTGTTCCACCAAAGTCTCTGCTTATACTTCCATCTACTTGTTTAAATGCCTCAAAAATAGTTTGAATTTTGTCCTGAGGAATCCCAATACCTGTGTCTTTTACATCAATAATCAAGGTGTCATTTTCTTCTCTTATATACATTTCTACCGTGCCATCACTTGTAAACTTAATAGCATTACTAAGTAAGTTTTTTAATATCTGTGCCAACTTTGTTTTATCAGAAGAAAAATGATTATTAAAACTATCTTCTATACTAAAGTGTATTCCTTTGTCCTCTGCTATCGCACCAAAGAGTCCTTTCATTTCTTCAACTAAATCACCTGAATATACATCAGAAATATCAAGTTCCATATTTCCAGATTCTATTTTTGTAAGGTCTAAGATATCATTAATTAACATGAGTAAATCATTACCAGCATTGTTAATAACTTTTGTTTTTTCAATATCTTTACTACTTAAGTTCGCTCCTGGATTTTTGGATAATAGTTTCGATAACAATATAATAGAGTTAAGAGGAGTGCGAAGTTCATGACTCATATTTGCTAGAAATTCACTTTTATATTTGGAAGCTTTTTCAAGGTCTTCTGCACGTTGATCTATTTCTAATTTTGCTTTCTCAAGGTTCTCATTTTGTTGTGTCAACTCTACAGACTGAATTGTTAACTGCTGTTGTTGTTCTTCCATTTGAACATTTGTTTCTTGAAGTTCTTCACTTTGCATTTGTAGTTCTTCAAAAGCCGATTGTGATTTTTCTAAGAGTGCCTTAATTTGTACATTTTGTATCGTAGAGTGTAAGGCTACAGCAAAAATACCAGCTGCTTTTAAA
Source organism: Sulfurimonas sp. SAG-AH-194-I05 (assembly GCF_029215955.1). Classification (GTDB taxonomy): domain Bacteria; phylum Campylobacterota; class Campylobacteria; order Campylobacterales; family Sulfurimonadaceae; genus Sulfurimonas. The sequence continues at coordinate 14,990 of NZ_JAEMVA010000011.1, read as the reverse complement.
AGATAGTCTTGATGTATTTTTGTGAAGTGCGTAAAACTTGTCATTTCAGCTACTCCATAAAGTATTCCTTCGTGAAGTAATGGAAAAACTATAAGCTCTTTGGCTTGGGCAAATGTTGTAGCACTTTGTATGCTATGAGAAGAATCCTGAATCTCTTTAATGAGCATGTGCTTCTTATCCGCTCCAACCTGACCAACAACTCCTTCTCCTAGTTTAAATACCGTTTTAGTATCTGCAACTTCATTCAAAGCAAATGATGCAATCATACGTAAATTTTTATATTCATCATCATAAATATATAAAACACCACTACTAGCATCAACATACCTTGAAGCCATTGTAATGGCCACTTGTGAAAGCTCTTGTGTAGAGTCCATTCCCGTGAGTGTATCACTAAATTCTCCAATTCCCTCAGAAAAATACAGTTCTTCTTTATTTTTTTGCGCATTATAAGAAAGTATATCTGTCATAGAAGTCATAGCAATACCCAGTTGGTCATCATGGGAAGCTATACGTAAACTTTGTGAAAAATCTTCTTTTGAAATAGCATTTGCTTGGTTAAGAATAGCTTTTAAATAACTCATCATTTTGAGCATTGCTATTCCAAGTCTGTCTTTAGCATCTCGTTTTTGGTAAGTAACATTTAACTCACCCTTTGAAATCATTTCAGCTACCTGCGTTACAGATTCTAAGTAACGTACCATATCTATAAGCGCTAGACCTAGCTTATCGTTAGAATTTTTTGCTACAACCTGAATGTCATAATTACCTACGGATAAGCTCTGTGCTAAATACTCTATTTCTTTTAAGCGGATTGTCATTTCATTTATTGCTAAACCTAAGGCATCGTTTTCGCCTAAAAGATCTACCGTGTTACTTAAGTCTCCGCTCGATACTAAGTCCGCATGTTTAATGGTCTTTTCAATCGCGCCAACAACCCTTTGTGTTGCTTTAATGATTTTTCCAACCTCGTCATTACTTTTATAACGAATCTCTTCTTTTTGTATTTCACCCTTAGATAAGGCGATTAACTGTTCAGTAACTATACTAAGAGGACCAGTAAACCTAAGCACAAAGGTACGAATTACTATATAGCTAAAAAGAATTACAAAAAGTATAATCAAAAGAAAAATCATTTTAACTTCACTTAGTTTCTCAAGTGCAATATTTGCATCAACACTCGACACAAGATACCAATACGTTTCTTCATTACTTTCTAAAGGCTGTAGTTCATGAAAAGAATAAATTTTATTATCTTCTTCAAAAGAACCGTGTTTTTTTCCCTTAAAATAAGTGTTAATATCTAAATGCTCTTCATTAAAGTTGTATCCATTTTTTAACTGTGCATTCCATCTCTTATCTTTATTTTTGTGGTAAAAATAATTTCCATCTTTATCGATTAAATAATACTTAACAGCATTTTCTTCATTCTTTCTTTCTTGCATCTCTATCATTTGTAAAATGCTTGTAGCATATACATTTATAACAAAAACAGCAATCGCCTTACCATCACTTCCAAAAATAGGTGTTGCGTAGCGTATAACAGGTATATATGGCTTTTCAATAGCTCCATGTTCGATATTTAAATTTATATCTGAAAGATAAAAAGCACCTGATTGTAGTGTTTTTGTTTTTTCAAGATAATCTCTACCTTTTTTATTTTGCAATTCGGATTCTCTGATAACACGCGTGCTATCTAAACTTTTGTTATACTGTACATTAATTATTTCATCGCCATTTATGTCAATGACTCTTGCTTGGTAGTATGATTTTTTTGTATCTAAAAAATCAACAAGAGCATTTGTAAAAACGCCTTTCCATTGTGTAGCTTTTTTACTTTCACCCATAGAGTGCCAAATTAAAAACTTTTTTAAAGCATAAAAGTTAGAAATAAACATAAGATCTGTTGGTACATGCAAAAGAGCACTTTCTATAGAAACTTCTAAGGAGTTTGTACTCTCATAAGAATGATCATACGTGGATTTCGTGTAAGCATCGGACATTTTTTTCATGCCATAAACACCTACAAAACCTATGGAAAAAACTAAGGTAAGCACAAAAATGAAAAATATTTTTCCATAAAGCGATAAATTTTTCACTAACGACCCCTTTTGAGTTTGTTAATAGAATAGAGTCTTTGTAAATTCCATTGCATTAACTGTGCAACATGTGCTGGTTTTTTATTTGTAAATGTTGTAGCGGGAGGGGTTATACTTTGAGTCAAACCTATATATGCTTTTAAGGTTTGCATTTCCGATATTATGAGACCTGTTACTGTGTATGCATCTCCTGGAGTTGCATTTTTTTTGTTAAATTCTGAAAAATCAACACTTTCTATACCAACTGCATTTTGTAAATATGCAATTTTTTCCAAAAATTTCATAGCTATTTGGAGAACATCTTTAGGTTGTGCAGCATCATTTCTTTGCGGCGGAATCGAATTATCTTGAATCTTTAATGTAGTTAATATAATGCTTAAGTCATCATAAATGCGCATCACTTCAGAATAAACATAGTTTGGTGTAAGTGGTCTTTTGTTTAATTCATCTAATGCTGAAGAAATATTTATAAACATATTATAATTATCAAGAGGTATTTTGTTGTCGTATTTTTTCAACGTAAACTCTGGCATTTTAATATTATTTCTAATTTCAAAAATTCTTAATTCTGTTAAAATTCTTTGGTTCATTTCGTAAACCATGTCCGGATTAAGTTCAAGTGTCGCTTCAATTCCAACAGGTTCGATTCTTGGCAGACTATGAACATTACGTAACATGTTTATTTTGACAAGAATCTCATAGGTTTTTTGCCATGTATTTCTTGGTTTTAATTTTGTAGAAAATATTTTTCCTTTTTCTATAATAGCATCATGATGATGTTTTACTGCATAGTGTTTGAGTAAAAACTCAACATGTTCTTTTATGAGTACAGAAAGAGTATAAACGTCATTTGGTGTGATAACCTTAGCATTGAGAGCAGAAGTAAGAAGAAAAATTAAAAGTATATTTCGCATGAGTTTCCTTATAGAGACATTTTACATCTCTATAAGTTAAAATAATATTAAAGACACCCTTAGTTTTTAGATTTTTGCATTTGGTCTATGATTTTTACAACAACAAGATCTGAAGTAACATTGAGTGAAGTTCGTGCCATATCTAAAATTCTATCAACTGCTACGATTACAGCAATGTACGCAACGGGTAACCCAACTTGGTTTAATATAACCACCATCATTACAAGAGAAGCACTTGGGAGTGCTGCTACTCCAACGCTCAAAGCAACTACTGTAATTCCCAAAAGAATTTGCTCCATAAAACTTAAGTCTACTCCTGCTAAATGAGAGATATATAAGACGGCTATTGTGAGATAAGCAGCTGTACCATCCATAGAAACAGTAGCCCCAAGAGGAAGAACAAAAGAAGCATTTTTCTTATCGACCCCACCAACATCTGTAACTATTCGCATAGACACAGGAAGCGTTGCTGCACTTGAAGCTGTTGAAAATGCCATAATAGGAGCTTCACGAATCGACGCTATGTATTTGTATGGGTTAACACGACCAAACAAAGAAAGCACTAAAGGGAGTGTTACAAGAGCATGGAGAAGTAAAACACCGAGAACCATTAAAATATACTTCCATAAACCTAAAATCACATCTATCCCTTGGTCTGCAATAACGTATGAAATTAAACTAAAAACACCTATTGGTGTAAGTTTTATAATCCACTCTGCCATTGTAAGCATTGCATTCGTCACTGCTGTAAAAAAATCAAGCATAGTTTCTTGTCTATGTGACTCCATATGAAGAGAAGCAACAGCAAAAAGGATGGCAAATACAATAATTTGCATCATAGAACCCTCAGAGAGTGAACCAAAAATATTTGTAGGAATAAAACTCAACAGCATAGCTGAGAGTGAAAACTCAGCTATTTGAGAAGCCTTTTCATACGCTAACCCTGTAGAAGATACAGCTTCTCCTATAGGGAAAATATTCATAACTATAATTGCTAAAAATACAGCTAAAGCAGTTGTCATAAGGTATAAACCAATAGTACGTAAACCTATAGTTTTTAAGTCTTCTAAACTTCCAAGTCCAACTATAGCTATATAAATACTAGAAAAAACCAAAGGTACTACTAGCATTTTTAAAAAGTTTATAAATATTTGCCCTATTACTTGTTGTTGTAATGCAAGTTCTGGTAAAAAAACTACCAAAGGCGATTCCTAACACAATTCCTAAAATAACTAAGGTATTTGTTGTTGCATATTTTTGTATTATTTGTCTCATTTATTTTTCCTAAGCAGTGCTAAAGCACCTTTGTATATTGGTTCATCTATAAACCCGAAATTTGCATGTGTAAAACCAGTTACACCTTCTTTTTCATTTCTTTCAAAGAGTTCTATGATTTTTTTTGCTTTTTCTAAGTCTTTTGTATCATCTAAAAATTTCTGATTAACGCATTTTACCTGAGAAGGAGAAATACATCCTTTAGCATCATAACCCATCTTTTTTTCTAAGCTAATCCATTGTTCAAATGCATCTACATTTTTAAAGTCTTGGTAGACAAAAGAAACAGGTTTAATTCCCATGGCTTTAGAAGTAACTAAGAAATGTGAAAGTATATAAAGCATGGTTGGATTGTCTTTTTCTATAAGGCTTTGAGGTAATTGCATATCTGCAAATAAATCAAGTACACCTAAATAAAAGGTCGTAACTCTCTTACTCAAAGCTAAAGTAGCAAGGTTATTCCATGATTCTGCTGTTTCTATAGAAAGGTGTAACTCAATATCCACATGTAAAATATCTAAAATATTTTGCACTTCTTTTTTGTTCTTTATCTTTGGAACACGAATAGCATCAGGCATAAAGGCATTTAAATATTTGATTTCTTCATCGCCTCCTTCATCCAAGGCATTTACCCGTACAACTATCTTTTTATTACTTTTTTGTATTTTTGACAAGAAAAAAGCACAAAGAACAAGGGCAAAAGGTTTGTCTTGTTTTGAGACTCCATCTTCAAGATTTAGCATAATACAATCAGCTTGAAGTGATTCTATTTTCATTAAATGTTGTATTTTATTACAAGAAAGCATTAAAACTGAGTGATAATTTTGACTCTTATTTTGTACTCTAGCATGTGGTTTAGTGAGACAAAGAAGTGTCTGTAAATCTTTGTTTTCATAGGCTACAATAATTGCTTCGCTTTGAATACTTTTCACTTAATTATCTTGATGTAAAAATAAAAAGAGTGCTTGAACTTCTTTTTTTGTAAGATAGTATCTCGGCATACCTTTTTGCCCTTTACTCAAAGCTTCGTAAAAAACATCGAAAGGAAGATCGTCTATTTGAGGACCACGAAGTTCTCTTTTGATTCCCTTATGTTTGTACTTTGCTATAAGTTTTCCCTTGCCAAAGTCCCCATGACAGTTATGACATCCTATACCACGAGGGTTTTTATAAAGTTGTGCGGCATACTCCATGTCTGTTATAAAAGTAGACTCAGCATATAAAGAAAGTGACAAAAATAGTAGTAACAGATGTTTCATGGTAAACCTAAATATAATTTAATTAAGGGTATAATAACAAAAAAAATAGTTTACGAGGTATAAATGCAACTTCTTGATGGTAAAAAACTCTCCAAAAAAATAGAGCTACAAGTAGCCAAGGATGTTAAAACTTTAAAAGACACATGTGGATGTACTCCTGGTTTAGCAGTAGTTCTTGTTGGACATGACGAAGCAAGTGCGGCGTATGTAAATATGAAGAAAAAAGCATGTGATCGCGTTGGTTTTTACTCAGTTACACATGAAATGCCTGAAAATATTTCACAAGAAACAATCGAAAATACAATTCAAATGATGAACAATAATAAAAGTATTGATGGTATTTTAATCCAGCTTCCACTTCCAAAACAAATAGACACAACAAAAATTCTTGAACTTGTAAACCCTGCTAAAGATGTTGATGGATTTCACCCCTTTAATGTTGGTCGCCTAACAACTGGTCTTGATGGCTTTGTTCCATGTACACCACTTGGCGTAATGGAACTTCTTAAAGAATATGACATTGATGTTAAGGGAAAAAACTGTGTTGTTGTTGGTGCATCGAACATTGTTGGTAAACCAATGGCATCATTACTTTTAAATGCTGATGCTACGGTTGAGGTTTGTCATATTTTTACAGATGATTTAAAAAAGCATACGCTTAATGCTGACATAATTCTAGTGGGTGTTGGGGTAATTAACCTTATAAAAGAAGACATGGTTAAGAATGATGTAATCATTGTTGACATTGGAATAAACCGAGCTGAAAATGGAAAACTTGTTGGTGATGTTGACTTTTTTAAACGTTAGTAAAAAATGTTCATTTATAACACCAGTTCCAGGGGGTGTAGGACCAATGACAATTGCAATGCTTTTAAGTAACACACTCAGTGCCGCAAAAATAAATTCACAAGAGAGAAATAGCTAGATGAAAGAAACAATAAATAAACTTTATAAATTTTCAAACTCATGGACAGGTACAATAATAATTGTTCTTTTTGTAATTTTCTTTATTGCGCAAGCGTTTAGAATTCCAAGTGGTTCTATGAAAGACTCTCTTTTAATTGGTGACCATCTTTTTGCTAAAAAGTTTGCTTATGGTGTTTCTATGCCTCATATTCCTTTTATAGAAATGTCTATTATGCCGTGGAGCGATTCTTTACGTTTAATAGATGGTGACACGCCTGCACGTGGAGATATTGTAATTTTTTAGATACCCACACAACCCAAAACAACACTTTGTTAAAAGATGTGTAGCACTTCCAGGTGATGAACTTTTTGTTTTAAACAAAGACCTTTATATTCACCATAATGAAGGTGATGCGTACATCAAAAAAGAGTTTAAAGATTTTGAAATCATTACTTTGAATGAAAAACTTTGGGTAAAAAATCCTTATATGAAAAAACACCCTGGTATTCACCATGATGATAAAATCATCAACAAAGGGCATCCTCAAATGATGCCACTCTTCAACCTTGCTCCAATTCGTGTTGATGCAGACTACTACTTTATGATGGGTGATAACCGTGATCATTCAAATGATAGCCGTTTTTGGGGTCCAGTTCCTTATGAAAATATAGAAGGAACACCTTGGTTTATTTACTTTTCAATAGACGAAAACTGGGAAATAAGATGGGATAGAATGGGAAAAACTCCAACAGACCTAGAAGACCCAAGACATCTTGACCTTGCAAAAAAAGAAAGACTACATGGAGATAAAGACGACCATGGAATCTATTGATTTACTAAAAATTGCGGCTGCTGTTTTAGCACTTGCAATTGCAGTTATCGGTCATGAAATTATGCACGGATATGTAGCCTATGCCTATGGTGAGAGTGGATTTTTATTTGGTTGGGCAAAGCCTGTTCCTATTAATACAGCTACTGTTATTAAAAATGCTGGATACAATGGAGCTATGCAAGTTGATTTAGCTGGTATAGTATATAATTTTACCCTTGGAGTATTTGCTTCTATTGCTATCATCGCTATGGACAAACCAACTACAGCAGATGATATTTTATATATTTTCGCATATATATTTGTTTTTCAGCTTCTTATAATTAACGTGGTTTTAGGAGTGTTTAACCTCTTACCCATACCACAGTTTGATGGGGCACACTTTGTATCGCATTTAGCACTGAAATATAAAATAAATAGCGTAGCCGAATTTTTTTATAAAAATGAAAAATACGGAATTATTGTAGTCTTCATTATCCTTATGACACCACTCAAAGACTACGTACTCATGTTACCAGTACAGACAATACTCGGTTTACTACTTACAGCCTAAAGGAGCATTATGAAATTTTTTGTTGCAACAGACCACGCGGGAATAGATTTAAAAGACTATACAGTCGAATTTTTTAAAGAAAAAGGGGCATGAAGTCATTGATTTAGGTCCTTTCACACCAGACAGAGTAGACTACCCTGATTATGCGCACAAGCTTTGTAAAGAGGTTTTAGATGACCCTCGTACATGTGGAATTCTTATTTGTGGTTCAGGCATAGGAATGAGTATGGCAGCAAATCGTCATGAGGGTATACGAGCAGCACTTTGTCATGATGCATACACTGCAACAGTTGCACGTGGACATAATGATGCAAATGTGCTTTGTTTTGGAGAACGTATTGTCGGTCGTGGTGTTGCTGAGTCCATTCTTGATGCTTGGATTGCAGGAAGCTTTGATGGCGGAAGACATGCTGGTCGCATAGCAAAAATAGAACGTAGTTAAGGAATTATACATGTTTTGGGAATGGTCACTTTTAACACTCGTTTCTTTGTTATCCGTTTTTTTATTTGTAAAAATGTACTACTTTAAAAGTATTACAAACAGAGAGCAACGCAGTAATGACTTAATGAAACTCACCCTTCAAGAAGCCGAAATTCTCATACGAAAGTACCAAATTCAACTTCAACGTGCACTTGGAAATGTTGATATTTTAAGTGAAGAATTAACAAAATTACGAAATGAATTAAAAGCCCTTAAGGGAAGAAATTCAAAACATAGACAAGAAACTGATAAACTCAATGGAAAAATTAAAGCACTTGAGACGCGTATAGACGCACTACTCTAATAGAAAAATAACTTTTTTAATAGGAAAAAAAATGGTATTAAGCACAACTGAAAGACAAATAATAGAAGACTCTATTCGAGATATAAAAGACTTTCCAAAACCTGGAATTGTATTTAAAGATATTACAACTATTTTAAATAATGCTGAGGCTTATGGTGTTTTAATGAACCATTTATGCGAACGTTATAAGTCTTATAATCTTGACTACATAGCAGGTATAGATGCACGAGGTTTTATTTTTGGTGCAGCACTCGCTCAAATGTTAAAAATCGGTTTTGTACCCATTCGTAAAAAAGGAAAGCTTCCCTTTACAACGATAAGTGAAAAATACGCACTAGAATATGGAATAGACGAAGTAGAAGTACATATAGACGCTTTTTCAGCTATACCAAATGCAAAAGTATTAATGATAGACGACCTCATAGCAACAGGAGGAACAGCAAACGCTGCTGCAAACCTCATTTCACAAGCTGGTGCCACATGCGTAGAATCATGTTTCATAATGGGCTTAACGTTTTTAGATGGCATTAAAAAACTTGAAGAAAAAGCACCTGTTTATACTTTAATAGAAGTAGACTAATGCTAAACCTAATCGTTAAAAACTTTGGAGTTCTAAAAGATATAAACATAAAACTCAACAAAACAAATGTTTTTATTGGTGATAATGGTAGTGGAAAGAGTGTACTAGCTAAATTAATCACGATTGTAACAAATGAAGTACCAGAAAACTTTTTAAATCAATTTAAAGAATTTAATATTGATTTTATTACAAATGAGACAGTTATACTATTTAAAGAGGATGAAAATTTATTAGTACATATAGCAGATAATATATTACGATATCACCAACCAAGTAAATATAAAAGAAATCTAATAAACCAACTATCAGCTATAAATCCAAATCGTGTAACAGGTCGTCTAGAATCTCAATATATACCAGCAGAAAGAAATTTAATATCAATATTTAATCAATCGATTAGTAACATAGTACTTGCTAAAATACCTCTGCCTGATACACTTTTGAAATTTGCAGGTGAATACAATAAGGCACGAAAAGAGATTAAAGAATTTAACTTGTTAAATATGAAATATGTAAATAAAAATGGGAATGATGTAATATACTACGATAATGATAATTATTTGCCTTTAGAAAGCAGTTCAAGTGGTATGCAATCAGCATTACCTATGTATTTAACACTTCAATATTTTTCTTCAAGTTATAGCCATATAATTATTGAAGAACCTGAACTTAATTTATTTCCTAAAACACAAATCGAAGCCATAAAATATATTATTCAAACTACAACTAAAAATGACACCTATATTATGACACACAGTCCTTATATATTATCTATTCTCAATATTTTACTTTTTGCCTACAAAGCTTCAAATACGAATGACATACTAAACGATAAAATATCTATTATCATTCCTAAAGAGCAACAAATAAACCCTGATGAGTTTTCTGCATACCTCATTGAAAATGGAATTTCAATAACTATTAAAGGTAAATCTACTGGAATGATACAAGAAAATGTAATCGATAATATTGGCGATATTATTACGGATAGCTTTGAAGAATTAATGGAAATATATCGAGAATATAAACATGAAAAAATAAGTTTAAAAAATGCTTAGAAACTGTAAAACATAAACATTTTTTTATTAAAGATGAGAATGAGACTAATGATAAAAAACCTGCTTATATTATAGATAAAAATGGTGAATTTGAAGTTATAAATAGTACAGATAAACCTATTGATTTTCTTAAAATAGATTCTTGCATATACGATTCTTCTGATAATACGCGTTGTGATTGTAGCATATCAGATGAAAGAACTATCTGTTTTATTGAGCTTAAACATAGTAAAAGAACAGCTTGGAAAAGATGGAGACGAACAGCCGAAGAACAGCTAAAAGCTACAATTGAAGAATTTAAAGCAAATAACATTATTCAAAATAGAAAAATTGAAGCATATATGTGCTGTACTTGTACTATAAATGATAAAATAACAAAAATATCAAGAGCTTCAAATAATAGTGAAACTGTTACGCATTTTGAAGATGAATTAAACACCGCATTATACTGCAATACAAAAAAAGGAATTTAACTAAAATGAGTATGTACATCCCAACAGCAAGTAAATACGACCCTGACGAAAACGGTCACTTTGGAATTTTCGGTGGACGTTATGTTCCTGAAACTCTTATGCCTGCACTTCTACGACTTAAAGATGAATATGAAAAGATTCGTTTTGACAAAGAGTTTTGGAGTGAAGTGCATTACTACTTAAAAGATTATGTTGGTCGCCCTAGTCCACTGTATTTTGCTGAAAATATTTCTAAAGAACTTGGCGCAAAAATTTATCTTAAACGTGAAGACTTAAACCATACTGGAGCACATAAGGTGAACAACGTTATTGCCCAAGGGCTAATGGCAAAGCGTCTTGGTTATAAAAAAGTTATCGCTGAAACTGGTGCTGGTCAACATGGTGTTGCTACTGCAACTATTTGTGCATTACTTGGTATAGAGTGTGAGATATTCATGGGTGCAAAAGATGTAGAACGTCAAGAACTCAATGTTTTTAGAATGAAGCTACTTGGTGCTAAAGTAAACTCTGTTGAGAGTGGCAGTAGAACACTTAAAGATGCTATGAATGATGCTATTCGTCACTGGGTTACACATGCTCGTGATACTTTTTATATAATTGGTACTGTTGCTGGTCCGCATCCCTATCCTATGATGGTACGTGATTTTCAAGCGATTATTGGTTATGAAGCACGTGCTCAAATTTTAGAAAAAGAGGGAAAACTTCCTGATCATGTTGTTGCATGTATTGGTGGTGGCTCAAACGCTATTGGTATGTTTCAGCATTTTTTAGAAGATAATGGTGTTGAGTGTATCGGTGTTGAAGCGGGTGGATTAGGAATAGAAACTGACAAACATGGATGTTCTTTGAAAAAAGGTCGTCCTGGAGTTTTACATGGTCAAATGTCTTATTTACTACAAGATGACGATGGTCAAATTTTAGAAGCACATTCTATTTCTGCAGGACTAGACTACCCAGGAATAGGACCTGAACACGCCTTTCATAATGATAATAAATCAATTAGTTATGATAACGTAACGGACCAAGAAGCACTTGATGCTTTTGTTTGGCTCTCACGTAAAGAGGGAATTATCCCTGCATTTGAGAGTTCACATGCTGTGGCTTATTTAAAGAAAATGGAAAATATAAAAGACAAGCTAATCATTATAAATTTATCTGGTCGTGGTGACAAAGATATGATTCAAGCAAAAGATATTTTAAATTTTGATTAAAAAAAAGGGATAAACAATGATGAAAATAGATTTAGTAAATGATATAAAAAGTGATATTAAAGTAGAGTTTTTAGATGTAAAGTCTTTAAAAAAACATAAACAGTATAAAACGCTTCAACGTGCTGGGTTTTCAGCAGACCAAGATAGTGTATGTTTCTTACATGAAACAGGTATATTAGCATGTGGAATTGAAAGTAATTCTAACGATGACATAAGAAGTGTATGTAGTGTAGCTATTAAAACTTTAAAAGCTTCAAGTAACAATTCAGCATGCTTTAATGTTGATAAAACAAATATTCAGGCTGTTGTAGAGGGTATTGTTCTTGGTGGCTATGAGTACAACATATATAAATCAAAACCAAAAAAATCAAAACTAAAAAATATCTATTTAGCATGTGGAAATATAGCAAAAGTACAATCTACATTTGAAGAAGCTATTATTATTGCAGATGCGACATGTTTTACTCGCGATATTGTAAACACTATTCCCGAAGACCTAAACCCACCTACTTTTGCAGACTTAGCTAAAAAACTTGCAAAATCGAATGGTTTAGCCTGTGAAATTTTAGGTGAAAAAGAATTACGTAAAGAAAAAATGGAGTCAATGCTCGCTGTTGGTCGTGCATCACGTCATGATTCTAAACTTATTCATTTAACATATAAGCCAAAACAAAAAGCTAAAAAAGTGATTTCTTTAATTGGAAAAGGTTTAACATACGACAGTGGTGGACTGAGCCTTAAACCTGGAACTTCTATGGTAACAATGAAAATGGATAAGGCTGGTGGTTGTGCAGTTCTTGGAATAATGAAAGCTATAAGTGAGTTAAAACTTGATGTTGAAGTTCATGCCTTTGTTGGTGCAGTTGAAAACATGATAGGTGGTGATGCCTACAAACCTGATGATGTTCTTGTTTCACGTAGTGGTACAACTATAGAGGTGAGAAACACAGATGCTGAGGGACGTTTAGTTCTTTGTGATGTTCTTGATTATGCACAAGACAAGGTAAAAGCTGACTATATGTTTGATTTTGCAACATTAACAGGTGCGTGTATGGTAGCACTTGGACAGTATACAACTGGTGTAATGGGACACTCTTCAAAACTTAAACATGAGGTACTACGAAGTGCTACTGCTTCTGGTGAATTAGCTGGAACACTTCCATTTAATAGACACCTCAAAAAACTTCTTAAAAGTGGTATTGCTGATGTCTCAAACATCTCTTCAAAACCTTATGGAGGAGCAATAACAGCTGGTTTATTTTTAGACAGATTTATTCGTGAAGAAAATAAAGACAAATGGCTTCATTTTGATATAGCTGGATCAGCATATACAGATAGTCCTTGGGATTGTAACGTATATGGAGGGACAGGTGCAGGTGTAAGAATGATAAGTAATTTCTTACAAAATATTAAATAAAAATTCACATATACCACACACTTTTCATTGTATACTACAAAATATCCCTAATCAATGAAAAGGTGGAGAAATGAAAAAATTAATAAATTCGTTACTAATAAGTTCCGTACTGGCTTCTGTACTTTTAGCAACTTCAGAAAGTAAAGACACAACACTTAGACAAGAAGTTGATGCATTAAAAAAAATAGTTGCAGAACTATTAAAATCAAATAAAGAACTTCAAGCGAGACAAAAAAGTTATGATTTAATGCAACGTAAGTCAATCGATACACCTATAGTTTCTAGTCCTACATCTCAACAATACGATGAATTGCAATCAAGTATACATGAAGTTCAGTCTACTCTTGAAAGTAATGCTAAATCAGGTTTTCAGCTAGCTGGTTATGCATCTTTTGATTGGACAGATTCACAAAATGCAACAAATGAATTTAGTGGTGTTAAATTTGCACCTATTTTTCATTATCAGTATGGAAATATCTTTCAGTTTGAAGGTGAACTTGAATTTACAACCGCAAATGACGCTACTACAGAAACAACATTGGAATATGCAGCGGGAACATTATTTATTAATGATTATATGGGTCTTCAAATTGGAAAATTCATGTCACCGATTGGACAATTTGTTCAAAATCAACATCCATCTTGGATAAATAAATTACCTAGTACTCCAGTTGGATTTGGACATGATGGAGCAGCACCTACTTCCAATGTTGGAGTTGCATTACGTGGTGGTTTACCAAAAATTGGAGACATGAGAAATAATTATGTTCTTTTTGTTGCAAATGCACCAACATTTAAAGTAGCTGCAGACGGTGATGTTATAATAAGTGCAGAGGGTGCAACGACTACTTCAGGTGTTTCAAAAACTTGGGGTGGTCGATATGCTATTAGTCCTATCGGCACTATGGAGATTGGAATTTCAGCTGCAACGGGAAAAATTGCTGAAGATTTAACTGCAACTAATAATACAATAAGTAGAAGCTATAATGTTTTTGGAGCAGACTTCATGCATAGAATAGATGCACTAGACCTCAAAGGTGAATATGTGCAACAAGAAGTTGGTTTAAACGCTCTTAGCACATTGCAAGGTGGAAAATGGACAGCTTGGTACCTTCAAGCTTCTTACCAATTTTCTTCACTCCCTATAGAACCAATTATTCGGTACAGTGATTACCATAACCCAGAGAGTAAAAAAAATCAATTAGCGATTGGATTAAATTATCTTTTTGCAAATAATCTCATTGCTAAAATAGCATATGAAAATAACACAGATGAAAATGATAAAAATTCAGCAATAAATTACAACCGTATACTTTTACAATTAGCATTTGGTTTTTAGGAGATATATAATGAAAAAGCTACTATACACAGGGATAATAACAGGTCTTCTTTTTTCTAGTTTACAAGCATCAATTATTTCAAAAATAGATGAGACTCAAGTTGATGTTGCAAATGGGGCACAAGTATGGGCCGATACATGTATGCGATGTCATAACTTACGAGCACCTAGTGACTTAAGTAAACTTGCTTGGAGGTTTTCTATGCAACATATGAGAGTACGGGCTGGTTTAACAGGACAAGATACAAGAGATGTATTAGCCTTTATTTTGGACTCTAAAACAACAGAAGA
>NZ_JAEMVA010000108.1 GCF_029215955.1 Sulfurimonas sp. SAG-AH-194-I05 | reverse complement strand
GAGAAGTTCGCACTCTCTGCTGCAAAGTCGACATCACGAAGACTAGACTCTGCTGCTTTTACATTTACTTGTGTAACTGAAATATTATTTACAGTTGAAACAACTTGATTCTGCGCAGAACCTAAGTCTGAACGAATTGCATCAAGAGATGTAATCGCTGCGGCTACTGTATCTATTGCTTTCATAGCACCACTAAGTGTAGTAACATCAATGTCAGCTAAAGTATCATTTGTTGTACTTCCCATATTTAAAGAACCAGTTTTTCCATCATTTGCTTGTAGTACCGTTGTAGCACTAAGCTCTGAACCTTTTAAGATAGTCATATCTGCTGTTAACGTAAATACAGCAGTTACACTTAAGTCAGTTTTTAGAATCTCACCAGCTTTAAAAGCTACACCAGTTTGTGCAGCTGTAGTATCTGTAGACATTACAGTACCAGCTTTAAGTATACTCGCAGCTCCAACAACACTACCAGACTTCATACTCATATCACTCGTTAGCGTAGTCGCTGCTCCCAATGAAAAAGTATCATTCCCGATTGTGCTACCAGTTGAAAGTGTAGACGCAGCTTTAATAGTTGAACCAGTTGCAAGTGTCATGTCATCACTCACAGCTAAATCAGCAGTTAAATTAACATCTTGACCAATTGTACTACCTGCTTTTAAAATAGTTCCAGTTGCAAGCACACTATTTTTTTTCAGTACCATATCTTCTTCTGTTATAATTGCCAGAGTTGAAGTTAAATCAGCACCTGCTACTGAACCTGTATTAAACTCTGAACCAGTTGCAATAATACTATTTGCAGAAGATGTTTTTTTGATAACCATATCTTGAGATAGAGTAATATCTGCGGCTAAAGAAGTTAAAGCATTAAGAGTTTCACCAACTGGATGAATATCCCCATTAATATCTTTAAACTCAGTTGTAATTACTGTTCCTGCTGCTAAAGCTGTATTTGCTTTAAGTAAACTTCCCGCTGTTACTAGCATGTCTTGGTCTAGAGTTAAAGCACCATTATTCGTTAGTTTACCACCAAGTGTAGTACCAACTTCAATAGTAGCTGCTGCTGATATTGTTGAACCTTTCGTAATTAACTGATCAATTTTAAGACCTGATTGTGCTCCAATCGTTGCACTACCACCAATGGTACTTCCTTGTTTTAAAATAGTAGCAGTTAATAAAGTTGAACCAGATGCTACTGTTGACTCTTCTGTTGTAACTTCATCGGTAGTTGTAATTAAGTCAAATCCAACTGCACCAACACTCTTGTTGGTAATTTGGAAATCTGATGAACCCACTTGAACTAATTCAAGATGACCTATTGTACTCATATCTGCATTTGTATTTCCAAGAATGTTGCTAGCTGTAGTACCTTCTACTTTAATAGCACGACCATCAGTAGAAGTAAGTGTCATTTTACCACTCTCAATAGTAGCAGCAACACCTGTTTGTGTAGTTTTAGAGTTAATTGCGTTTAGCAATGCTCCATTGTTGTCATTGTCTTCAACGATTACATTACCAATAATGGTACCATTTATTGTAAAGTCACTACCCATAGTACCCGCTGTAATAGCATTTGTAGTTGAAGTTTCTACAACTGCCTTAGCTGAAATACCGGTCTCACCAGTAAAACGATTAATCTCATCTGCTAATGCACCCATACCGTTATCTGCTTGATTATTTGAAGCTAAAGTAATATCTTTGAGTTGAATCGCTGCACCTGTTGTTGCACTTACTATACTTAAGGCAACGTCACCACCACCCGGGTTTGTGATTTCTAAAGTAGTTCGAGAAGTATGACCGATTTGGTTTGTTTCAGTTGAACTTATATTTAACTTAACAGATTCATTTGCATTTGCTCCCATTTGGAACTCTTTGTTCGTATAGTTCCCTGAGAGAAGTTTTTGACCATTGAATGAAGTAGTTTTTGAAATAACATTTAACTCTTCCATTAGTTTATCAATATCTTTTTGGATAGCTAAACGAGAAGAAGTGTTCTGTGTGTCAGAAGACGCTTGAACAGCTTTAGTTTTAATAGTATCAAGAATGTTAGAGTACTCACTTAAAGCACCATCTGCAGTTTGAATAAGACCAATAG
>NZ_JAEMVA010000107.1 GCF_029215955.1 Sulfurimonas sp. SAG-AH-194-I05 | reverse complement strand
TTGTCGCTATATTCTTTACATCGTTTGTTAAAGCACCAAGAGCATAACCACTTCTGTCAAGACTTTGTGCAAAAATTGCATACGCTTTATTGTCTTGTGGCTCAACTATCACATCATACGTCTCAGCTACACCAATTCTAAATTCATCTACTTCTACTGGTTGTACATAGTTTCCATCTGAGGCTACCACAGTCATTTTAAGTCCCGGTATTCTTACATCAAAAAAAGTCATAGCTGCAGAGTTTATAAAACGCAGTCTGATTCTTTCTCCATTTTTAAACAGTGCTTTAAAGTTTGTAGCAGGATTTTGTCCATTCATAAGATATGTATAGGTATACCCGGTTACATCAGATAAATCTCTATCTGCCATCGCCATGTTGTTCCACATTTTCCTATCGTTAAATGCCGAAAAAAATCCTTTTTCACTGACTTCCCAAAAGAAGTCACCTACTGTTCTTTGTTTAAAATTATAGTAATCAGCTGAGAGTTTTATCTTTCTATATACAGAACTTGGTTTTTCATCAGACCAATCAGAAAGCGAGATAACATACTCTTTGTCATAGTCTAAAATCTCTTCTTTAGGCTCAATCACTATTGCCCCATATACACCTGATTGTTCTTGAAATCCTGAGTGTGAGTGGTACCAGTATGTACCACTTTGGACAACTGGAAATGTATATGTAAAAGTCTCTCCAGCAGGAATACCATCAAAACTAATCCCAGGGACACCATCCATTTCAGGTGGAATAATAATTCCATGCCAATGAATAGAGCTAGTAACACTGAGATTGTTTTTCACATGGATGGTAATAGCATCTCCTTCCTTCCATCTAAGCGTTGGCCCAGTAATCATGGAGTTTACGCCTATTGCAATAGCCGGCTCCCCCGTGATATTTACATTGATTTTATCAATTGTGAGATTAAACTCAGTTCCAATTAATTCTTCTGTAGGTTTTCTTTGTGCTATTTTTGTACTTGCGTTTAATGTTAATGAAGAAGAAGCAACTAAGGCAGAAGCAACAACACCTTTTACAAATGTTCTTCTTGAAATTTGTGAATTTTTATGCGTCATTTTAAATTCCTTTTTTTGTTATAGAGAAGTATACTATTATACTATTACCTCAATATTACTTACTACTATTCAATCTCTATTCATAAAAAAATCACGCAATTAAAATATAACTTTCGTTTGCATTATCGTATTGGATTGTCAAACCTAGTCGATTAAGTTCTGACATGTATACTCTTAAGGACGCATTATTACTACTACCTATCATCTCATAAAGAAAAAATTTTGTTAAGTATTTATTTTTACGTGTTAAAAATAATTCGACTAATTTTCTTTTTGTTGGAGAAAGCTTTACCTTGTTCTCTAAATAAAATAATTGCTTCGAAGAAGTATGATAAAAAAAATCTTTGTACCGCAAAATACTACTTGTAATATTAAAAAGTTTTTTATATTGATAAGAGACTCTAACTTCAAAATCTTCTATATAAAGTGGTTTGATAAGATATTCATCTCCAAAAGAAAAAGCTTTTTTTACATGTGCTAAGCTATAAAAATCATCTATAAAAAAAATGATTGGATGAGTGTTTTCCTGAAAAATTTCTTTAAGTGTATCTATGTAGTTAATATGAATAATATACATGTCATAACTTTTGCTATATGTATATTCTAAAAGTTCTTCTTCACTATAAATAAAATCTACTTCGTACTTAGAAAAGAAAGGACTTACACTAAGTGATAAACTCTCTTCACAAACGAGGATTCTAAACATTATCTCATTTGATTATGGACAAAAATATTGTTAGGATCGAGGATGAGAATATTTTCATAAAGTTCATTGATATTTTTTGTATCAGTTTTTTTATATATTGCAGCTAAAGTTTCTAAGAATGCAACGTTTGTTGGATACAAACGTAGTATTTTATGGACAATTTCTGTCGCGATTTCATACTTTTCTTGTGCTATAAGTGCTTGCGCCATATAAAGATTTGCATAGAAATTATTATAATCAACTTTTATAACTTCATAGGCTATCATTTGCACTTTATCAAAAGAATGTGTATCTAAATAAATTTTTATTAGCCCTATCTTAGGATCAATAGAATATGTGTTAGAAAGTAAAGAAGTTTCATAGTACTTGATAGAATCTGAATAATTTTTTGCAAGGTAAGAAA
>NZ_JAEMVA010000106.1 GCF_029215955.1 Sulfurimonas sp. SAG-AH-194-I05 | reverse complement strand
AAAAAGTTTTGACATGCTTTCAAAATATATTTATGATACAAGCTTTATTGGGGCTATTGCATGCAATGAAATGATGCCAGATGCATTTAAACCTGCAATTCAAGAATTAATTAAAGAGATTATTAATAATCAGAAGTTTAACAGCTTACTTCAGTAGGTAAAATCTCACATATTAAAAACTCAAGTTTAATTTACTTGGGTTTTGTTATAATTACTCAATTAAACAAGCGAGGGAAATTATGACTGCACCAATAATCATGGCAAGAAATATCATTGAGTCTCTGCCTACTGATACATCATACGATGAAATTATAAAAGAACTTGCATTCGATAGAATGATAAAAAAAGGTTTAGAAGATTCTAAAAATGGTAAAACTATTTCAAATAAAGACATGGAACACAGAATCAAACAATGGTAAGTATCAATTGGACTGATGAAGCTAGTTTTTGGTTAAAAGATATTCATGACTATATCGCACAAGATAATCCAAAAATTGCTAAAAAAGTCATAAACGAAATTTTCAAAAGTCGGCTATCCTTATGTAAATGATACAAATAATGAAATTAGAATTTTACTTTATGGGCATTACAGGATTGCATATTTTATCAAAGATATAGAAACTGTAGATATCTTAGGTGTATTCCATGGAGCTTTGTCGATAGAAAGATATTTGTAAGTTCAGATATAACAAGTACGAGGAGACCAATAATTTACCCTAGCGGGAAAATTATCGCTCACGACAGTCGTTATGAGTCAACCATAAGCACCTTACTTAAAATTAAAACAGTAAAAAAACTAAAGTTTTTGGCATGTGGATTTAAAGTTCCACATGCCAACATAAAACAAAAACTTTAAAAAGTCTTTGAAACAAGATACAGATAAGTAGATTCGCCATCATCGCCGTTTTTGACTACTTGTTTGATAAGTCTTAAAGGTTTATTATAACCTTCAATATATACCAAACGACTACTACCACCCTCTATATCTATAGTTGAGATATTAACATATTTTCCTTTGTTTTTTTCTTCTAGCGTAAGGGCGACTTTTCTATTACTTTTTATTGGGCACACAAACTTCTTTTGGAGTTCTTCTTCGATGAACACGAGGTTCTTAATACTTGCAAACCATTTATCAAACAGGATATATTTGTATTTTATTTCATTGTGATGATTTCATATCCTAAGGGAATGGATATACCTGTATCATCTGTATAATGAAAGTTTAACATCAAGATACCTTTTGCCATTGTTTGAGATACATGGTCGTAGTGCCAACAAACTATATCATTGGCTTTAGTCCATGGCTTATGCATAAGCATATCATCTAAGTAGGAGGGCATAAATAACTTCATAACAAATGTTTTGTAAAAACATCATGGCTGCTACCTGTTAATTTTGAAAGCTTTGTCATCTCTATTTTTCCAAATGAACTAAGTGTAAAGTTTATATATATGTCTTGGAGTTGTTGCATACCTCACTTAAGTACTTTGAGTGCCTATAAAATTCAAGATGCTACTTTCTGTAAGTTTGAAAATTTAGATTATCGTAACATCAGTTGGCTAGTATTTCAGTTTATGTTTCAATGGGTTTAAAATTTGATATTGAGCATATGAAACAAGGAAATATTAAAAGTAATATGACTAAAAATCAATAATTAAAAAATATACACTATTTTGCTATAATAGTGTATATTTAAAATTTGGAGCTCAATATGTTAGCCTTAAAACAAGAACAACTATTTGAAGAGATAGATATTTTACCAATAGATTTAAAAACTAAAATTGTTGATAAAATATTAGCAAGTATTACACCTTCAAATGCTACAATAGACTCTTTATGGATTAAAGAGGTAAATCAACGTAAAAATCAGATAGAAACAAATCAAGTTTCACTTGTTAATGGAAATGAAGTTTTCAAAAAAATCTCTCAAAGATTAAACGTATAGTATGCCATATTCCTTTCATCCTGATGCAGAAGAAGAGCTTAATGCTTCAGTAGATTACTACGAAGAGTGTCAAACTAATTTAGGTTTAGAATTTGCACACGAAATTTACAAAACAATCCAAAGAATTATAGAGTTTCCAAATGCTTGGCAAAAACTAGATGGAGATATACGAAAATGCTTAACAAACCGTTTTCCATTTGGCGTAATTTACTATCAAAGAGATAATGAAATAATCATCTTAGCAGTTATGCAACTTCAAAGAAAACCTAACTATTGGAAATCACGAAAGACATAACAAGACAGAGTAACCAATACATTAC
>NZ_JAEMVA010000105.1 GCF_029215955.1 Sulfurimonas sp. SAG-AH-194-I05 | reverse complement strand
TGATAATTCTAGTCTTTCTTTTAACTCTTCAAGCTTCCCAATATCATCTTTTGCTTGTGCTAAATCAAGTATATAATTTTTTAAATACATTTCATAATCATCTATAAGCAACTTCTGCCCTACAGCTTTTTTGAGTAATTCCTCACCACTAAGCCCTCTAAATTCAATCATCAATTCTGCTGCTTTTGAATCTTCTTTTATAGTCCGAAGACTTCCTAAATTAAACATATTATTCTCCTAAATTTGTATGCTAAACTAACCGAAACAAAATTTTATACTTATTTTTTTGCTATACTTAACGTCAAGAACAGATGCCCTAGTATAATATTAGAAAGTTCAGGCGATGGATGAAAGGCATCATAACCCGCGTCTCTCATTCATACTGTCTAAAATCTCTAAATTAGCTTTTGTATGTAAATCAAAATCATTTTCGCAAATATTCTCTATAATGCTCCTATTTGACAAATCGTAAAAACTAACTTCAATTGTAGGAAGAAATTTTTTAACAGTTTCAATGCATCCAAATGATTTACGTATAAAAATATCATCAGGTTCATGCCTACCACTATTCTCTTCTCTTATTCGAGTAAACCTTTTTGCATCATTAATATTTCTGTTAACAAAAACTATTTTAATTTCATATCCATGCTTTAACGCCCTCTCAATATTCTTCTTCTGTAAATTATACTCAGCAAAGTTACCATCAAGGATAAAAGATAAATTGTTCTTAAAAGCATAATCGGTAAGGATACTTACACCCTTTGAGCTTGCTTTTTGATATAAATGAGAGTTTTTCCCACCATCTGAATTTAATTCTTTTATTATCTCATCCGTATCAATTATATCAATTTCTAAATCTTTACTTAAAAGTAATTGCGCTGTTTCACTCTTTCCTGCGCCTGGACTACCAGCCATAAAAATTATTTTCTTATTTTTATTTCTATAATGGAAGAATTTATTTGGCAAAATATGCTTCATAGATTTTATTTTTCTATAGGCTCTTTCTTTTATATCTTCGTCCGTTAAGGTTTCTTTACTATGAAGCTCATCAAAAATAATACTAATTTTCTCTTCATCACTTAACTTTGCTATTTCACCATTAAAGTCCATCTTGAACCCTCGATAAATTTTGCAGATATTCATCAACACCTAAGCCATGTTCTATCATATAAAACATTGCCTGATTACCAACAGTACTCATATCAAACTCATAGTTACACTTATCAGGAGTAACAAGTAAATCTTTACACATTTCTTCATCCAATGAATTTAAATACCCCATTAAGCGTATAGGACATTCCCATTTCTCAATCTCATCCGCAACGGGTTCAACGCAAAGATAGTAATTCATAGGATCGCCAAATTGTTCATTTGTCCACGACTTCACACCAACAATGACTTTCTTCATTTTAATTCCTCTAAATTCTGTAGTTTTTTCAATATAAAAAGTACGATATTTTTATATGCTTTCTCTTTTTACTTAGCATAAGTCTATAGTTATTAACGATAAATATTTATATCACTACTTCAAAAGTATATCACGTATATAATATAAAAACTATGCAAATATCTATTTCGCAGCTTGATATAGCAAGATATATGACTATTTGGAGAGGGAATAAAAGAACTAATTCATTTTGGAACTCTTTTGGTGATTATGCAAGGAATAAGTTATTTTCTTTAAATACAAACTAATGCAATTAGATATGCACAATCTTTTTCCGGTTATAGGTGAACTTAATGCAGATAGAAAAAACTTTAGGTTAGACTTTGAAGTAGCTTCTATTGGTCAATATGGGAACTGTGAATTAGATGTATCATTTAAGGGAAAAAGGGTGTGAGTAGCAGAAGAACTTAGCGTATATGATGGTATAAATATTTATCATCGTATAGTGTAAAATTCCGTAAAGTAAAAATTTTACACTATACTTATGATAACATTGAGTATGAACATAATGAGATAAAATACATATGTGATTTATTTGGTTATCTCTCTGAGAGTTGTTATGGAGATTATATTTAAATTAAAAGTTTAGAGGTAGTAGAATGCTTTCTTTATATTTAGACGATTTAAGAGTTCCAGACAATACTAGAGAGTGGGTAGTTGTTCGATCTTTTACGGAAGCAGTACGTTGGATGAAAAGTAACGGCTGTCCAGATATGATTAGTTTTGATCATGATTTAGGGATGATAATGAAAGATGGTAAGATATTAACAGATGACTATGATGCAAAAAATGGTAATGATGTAGCTAGATGGTTGATACAAAAGGATATAGATCTCAAGGGTAAATTTATCCCCAAAGATTTTATATATAGGA
>NZ_JAEMVA010000104.1 GCF_029215955.1 Sulfurimonas sp. SAG-AH-194-I05 | reverse complement strand
CACTCATTGTCTGATATAAAAAATTTTGTGAAATCAATAGAGGAAGATAGTAATAGTATTTTATTTGCTATTTGTGATAATAAGACAGATAATCATATAGGCAATATAAAAATAGGTCCTATTAATAGGATTCATAGAAAAGCAGATATCAGTTTTTTTATAGGTAATAAAGATTATTGGTCTAAAGGATATGCAAAAGAATCGATAGAATTAATTCTAGAGTATGCTTTTAATATATTAAATCTTCATAAATTATGCGCCGGAGTTTATGAAGATAATATCGGATCAAAAAAAACACTTGAAAATAATGGCTTTATTGTAGAAGGAATTAAAAAAGACGAATGTTATATTGATTCTAAATGGACAAATGTGTATATACTAGGAAAAATAAATGATAACTAATTTTACTAAATCTAATGAATTAAGAAAAAAAGCATCGAGACTAATACCTGGAGGTGCTCATACATATAGTAAAGGTGATGACCAATTTCCAGAGTTATCACCACATTCAATAATTAGTGGAAAAGGTTCAAGAATTATTGATGTAGATGGTAATGAATTTGTAGACTGGGGCATGGGATTAACTTCTGTACTCTTAGGTCATGCTTATGAACCTATAATTGATGTTATAAAAAAAGAACTTGATAATGGTGTTAATTTTATCAGACCTTCATTTATAGAAGCTGAATTAGCTGAAATTATGTGTAATCAAATACCATCAGCACAAATGGTGAAATTTGCTAAAAATGGCTCAAATGCAACAACATCTGCTGTTAAATTGGCTCGTGCATTTACAGGAAAAGAGATTGTATTAAGATGTTTTGATCAGCCATTTTTCTCCATTGATGATTGGTTTATAGGAAATACTGAGATAAGTTCAGGAGTAACACAAGGCTCAAAAGATAAAACAAAAAATTTTAAATATAATGATATAAAAAGCTTAGAAGATACTATCTCTTTATATAAAGACAATGGTATAGCCTGTGTTATTATGGAACCAGCTTCAACAGAAGAACCTATCGATGGTTATTTGCAAGCAGTAAGAGACATCTGTACAAAAGAAGATATAGTTTTGATTTTTGATGAAGTTGTAAGTGGATTTAGATTTCATCCAAAAGGAGCACAGTATTTATATGGTGTTACTCCTGATTTATCAACTTTTGGAAAAACAATGGCAAATGGGTACTCTATATCTGCACTTGTAGGTAAAAAAGAGATCATGGAACTTGGTGGAATAGAACACGATAAAGAAAGAGTATTTTTACTTTCTACAACTTATGGGGGAGAAACACATCACCTTAGAGCTGCTCAAAAAACTATAGAAATATTAAATAATAATGATTATGAAGTTACAAAACATGTTTGGAGTGTTGGAAAACAAATTAAAGATGCGTATAATTATACTGTTAAAGAATTAGGTTTAGAAAAACATACATCAATGCAAGGTATTGATTGTCGTCCATATTTTTATTTTAAAGATAATTATATGAGAACATTATTTGCTCAGGAAATGATAAAGCATGGAGTATTAATACAAGGTATTGTTCCATCGTACTCACATAATAAGAGTGAAATAAATCAAACAATGGATGCTTTTGAGAAATCACTCAAAGTATTAGCTTATGCCATAGAATCAAAAAAAATAAAAGAATTATTAATAGGTCAAGCAGTAAAACCTGTATTTAGGAAATATAATTAATGAATATTTTATTTCGAGCTGATTCATCATCTAGCATAGGTACTGGTCATATTATGAGAGATTTAGTTCTAGCTTCACAATATAAAAATGCTAATATTATATTTGCCGTGCAAGATTTAGACGGAAATATAAATCAAAAGATAAAGGAAACAGGATATAAAATACTAATATTAAAATCTAATGAGATTAAGGAAGTGAATAGTCTTATAAACCAATATAGAATAGATATGATAGCTATAGACCATTATGGTATTAACTGGAAGTATGAAAAACAACTCAAAAAACAAAATAAAGATATTAAAATACTAAGCTTTGATGATACATATGAAAAACATTATTGCGATATACTTTTAAATCATAATATTTATGGAGATATGAAAAAATACAAAAATCTAGTCCCAAGAAAATGTAAAATTAGATGTGGAAATAAATATACCCTTTTAAGAGAAGAGTTTATAGAAGAAAAAAATAAATCATACAAAAAATCTAAAAATAACAAAACAATATTTTTAGCGATGGGTGGGGCAGATCATAGTAATATAAATATTAATATATTAAAAGTTTTAAAAAAGTTTGATAAGATAAAAGTCAATTTAGTAACAACAAATGCAAATAAAAATCTAAAAGAATTAGAAAAATATTGTAAAAATAAAAAGTGGATAAAGCTTCATATTAACTCAATTAAGATAGCAAAGCTTATGAAAAAAAGTGA
>NZ_JAEMVA010000103.1 GCF_029215955.1 Sulfurimonas sp. SAG-AH-194-I05 | reverse complement strand
TTTTTTACAGCTTCAAGATTTTCTCTTACTTCTATGTCTTCATTGAGCTTTAAAGATTCTTCATATAATAAAATAGCCTTTTCTAAGGATTTTTCTCCCCCACCTTTTACATGTGCATTACCAATATTTGCTAAATTATTCGCTTGCGAGACATTGTTTTCAAAATTTATTTTTTCATATGCTTCTATTGCTTCTTTGTATTTTTTTTGTTTGTAAAGACTATTTCCTTCATTATAATGGCTTTGAAGGTTTTGTGTATCTTTTGCATAGTTTGTATATATTTGCTGTGAGGTATTGTAATCACCATTTTTATATGCGATAGCCGCTTCTTTTAACTTTAAAAAATCTAATACTCCTGCCTCAGCATGTGGGTTTGTTACAAATAAGAGAATAAATAAATAAGAAACTATCTTTCTTTGAGGAAAAGAGCTCAAAGCAATAAGCAATAAAAATATGCTCAAAGCAACAGGATAATAGAACAAAGGAATAAACTTTTCTATCTCTTCACTCTTTAGTTCTTTTTGATCACTTTTACTCTCAATTTCACTCAGCATTCTTTTTATATCTTTATCTGATTTTACAGACTCTATATATACACCACCACTTAAAGTAGCTAAATCAGCAATATTTTTATTGAGTTTTGAAACAATAATTTCATCTTTATACTTTATAAATGTTCCATCTTTTTTCTTAATCGGAGAACCTTTAACAGTACCTAACCCTAAAACAAATACTACGATAGCATTTTCTTTAGCATAGGCAATTTCTTCACTAAAGTCATCTTTATCGCCACCATCACTTAAGAGCAATAAATACTTTTTCGCTTCACTTTTACTACTACTTTTCACCGTATTTAAAAGTGCTAGAAAATCTGTTCCTTTTTCTGTAATTGAATCTGTATTTAACTGACGCAGTAAAAAACCCACTGCCTCATGGTCAAAACTCAGTGGTGAAACAAGGTAAGAATTTTTTGCAAAGGCTACAACACCGATTCTTTCATTTGGAGCTATCTTAAGTAAGTCCATCGCCTTTTTCTTTGCAAGTTTTAAACGGTTAGGATAAACATCTGTAGCAAGCATAGAGTCTGAAATATCTAAGGCAATCATAATATCTGCACTTTTTGCCTTCACTTGAATAACACCGTCTTTAATTACAGGTTCAGCCAGCCCTATAATCATAAATAATCCTATGAAGAAAAAAAGTATATTTCGTCTTTTTAATGTAAAACTATGTGAATTTACATGAAGTTTTCGCATCACCTCTTCACTAAAATAATGTGCAGTAGTATTCTTACGAAAGAAAAGAAATCCAAAAAAAAGAAACAGAGGTGGTAGCATATAATAAAAATATTCACTATGTAAAAAACTCATCACGAACCTCTTCTATTTTTCAAATATGCATACAACATAAGTGTCAAAAGTCCAAAGAAAAGAGAATACATATAATAATATTTTAAATACGTAAACGTCTCTCTTTTAATTTCAGACTTTTCTAACTCATCAATCTTTTTATATACTTGAAGTAATTCAGCTGCTGAAGATGCGCCAAAGGCAATACCACCAGTGCCCTCAGCAATCTCTATAAGTACTCGTCTGTTGTACTCATTAGGCATACCAATTCCGATAGGATAAACTTTTACACCCTCTTTTTTTGCCATATCTAAAGCAATATCGAGAGGTATTTTATCTATACCTACTGTTGAATACCCATCGGTTAATAAAATCGCTATTTTACTTTTTGATTCACTCATTTTTAAAAGGTTTACACCCTGTGCTAAGGACTCATAAAGTGCTGTATATTTTCCAGCCATGCCTATTTCAAGTTGTGATACTATTTTATTTAAAATATTTGCATCGTATGTAAGGGGAGAAGCGATAAAAGAGTACTGACCGAAAACTACTAAACCAATGTTATCATTCCTACGTTGCTCAATAAAATCAGTCACTATATTTTTAACAACATCAAATCGAGTCAGACCTCTATTATCTGCATCGAATCCTTGTGCTTGCATAGAATTGGAAGCATCTAAAATCAAGGCTATTTCATACCCATTTTTAGGTTCTAATTCATAGGGCTCATCACGAACAGGAGAACTTAAAGTTGTTACTAAAGCTAAAATGCTTGCATACTTCAAAATATTTAGCACCTTAGAAGACACAACTGTACTCTGCATAAACTGTTGTGCATGTGGAAAATAGATAGAACTCAAACGTACCTTACAAAAAATACTACATAAAATAAAAAGAAGAAGTACTAAAAATACTTCTGGATACTCAAAATAAATTCCATCAAGCATTGACAAGACTCTTATATTCTTCTATGCATACGAGGGTATCTTTGTTAAATGCATTTACATTTTTTTTATATTTATATTCTTGAAGTTTTTCACTTAGTTTTATAAAACTTAGCACATGTTCCGGTGTGTCATCTTTAAATATAAAGGCATAACGTGTTACTAAATACGCAGTATTTTTTGAATCAGAAAACTCTAAAGTATTGAGAAGTTTTTTATACTCCTTACGTAAAGT
>NZ_JAEMVA010000102.1 GCF_029215955.1 Sulfurimonas sp. SAG-AH-194-I05 | reverse complement strand
CAGAATCTTTCCTGTACTTTATCTCAAGAGGATCGCTTTTAATCGTACTTAACATAAAAAAAACAAAAGAACCCACCCAAATAACTAAACCTAAAAAAGACAGGGGTAAAATGACAAAAAGATTAATATCCATTCTCTCTTTCCTTTATAACTTTTATTTACAATAAGTATTATAACTAATTATCTTTTAATTAAGAGAAAAAAACCTATAAAAAAAATCACAGCAGTTAGTAATGAAAAAGGCCATACTAAAAAAGGGTCTGAGATTTCAGACATTTTTATTTTGCCTTTGGTCTAAAAGCTTTCATAACATCTTCATTTGTCTCAATAAATGGACCCTCAAGTAGGTCTATGCAGTATGGAACTGCTGGAAAAACTGCATCTAAACATTCTCGTATTGATTTTGGTTTTCCTGGTAAATTTATTATAAGAGACTTTCCTCTTATTCCTGCTGTTTGACGTGAGAGAATCGCTGTGGGGACGTATTGCAAGCTTACTTGACGCATAAGTTCACCAAAACCTGGCATCATCTTCTCACAAACATTTTCAGTCGCTTCTGGCGTAACATCACGAAGTGCTGGACCCGTTCCACCTGTTGTCACAACTAAACAACAGCCTTCATTATCACAAAGTTCTTTCATTGTATTTTCCAACATATCTTGTTCGTCTGGAATACATCTGTACACTATTTCAAAGGAACTTGTTAAATAATCTTTCATTGTATCTTGAATCGCTACACCTGAAATATCTTCATATATTCCCTTACTTGCTCTGTCGCTTGCTGTAATAACACCTATTTTAATTTCTGACATACTTTATTTCCTTCTATTGTAATTGTAAAAAATGGTTTGCTTCTTTTATGTATGTCACTGTAGCAACATTTAAAAAGAAGTCTTTTGCCACACTTGCATTTATAATTTTATCTTGAGCACCTAAATACACTTCAATTTTCACGCCTTTTTCTTCTAATGCAAGGAACTGGTCTATATCCCACTTATATTCTAAAAGTTCCACTAGTTCTTCTTTAGTGCTTACGCTTGCTTGTGTTTCTTGCTTTGCATGTGGAGCAAAACAACCTTCTAAAAACTGTGTTACATACTTTTGAGAATTTTTAACATACGAAAGTATTTGCAGTCTATGAAACTTTGTAGATGTATTTTGAAAAAAAGCTGGGGAAAAAAGCTGTAAGGTATCTATTCTTTTTCCACATGCTAAATGCTTCTGCACCTCTTCAAAGGCCTTAATTGCTCCATAACTAAATCCACAAATGGTATAGTCTGTATATTTTATATACTCTTTAAAAAAATATTCTTCATTTTTTAAAGAAAAGCCACTATGAAACTGCATCTAAATACTTTTGTACTTCGCATTTTGTTATGCTTTCTTTTTCATAAAGAACTGCTTCAACTTTTTCCATAACTGTATGCATAGACTCTAAAAATACCTTACACGCATCATAAAGTTTTTGCATAAGGATTTCTTCTTCATTATGAGATTTTATGAGAGAAGAACCCATGCCATAATCATGAAGCATTTTTTGAATTAACTCTTTTGCATCATCTAAATCAGCTTTTGCATTACTAGCATGTTCATTGAACTTAATGCCACATGCTACAATTCCTGAGAGTAACATTTTAACATGTGCTTCAAGTTCATGTTGCAATAAAGCTTCATTGAGTGTCGGTGTTAAACTCTCATTTGAAAGCATGAGTTTTTCAAAATTAAGGTTAAAATACGTTGCACCTATTACTTTACCAGCTTGATAGCATACACGATACTGTTTTTGTTTTTCGGTGAGTATTTGAAGTTTTTTCTTACCAAACATTACCTTATCTTTTACCTGATGGAAATGTTCTATGCTTACTGACTTATCTTGTTCTCTTAATGATAAAAGTGCTGCTTCATTTACAAGAGCAGCCAAAGAAGCTCCATTAAAACCTACTGTCATGTTTGCTAAAACCATAATATCCACTTCGTTAGGAACTTTTACAAGGTACTTCGAAAGTATCGATTCTCTTTCTTGTTTTGTTGGAAGTTCTACAAACACTCTTCTATCAAAACGTCCTGCTCGAAGTAATGCAGAATCAAGTACATCTATTTTATTTGTAGCCGCAACAACAATAACACCACTTGAACCCTCAAAACCATCCATTTCAGTTAAAAGTTGATTAAGAGTCGCCTCGCGTTCATCATTTCTTTGACCATCTCTTTTTTTTCCAACTGCATCAATTTCATCAATAAAGATAATAGAAGGTGAATTATTTTTTGCAGCTTGAAAAAGTTCATGAACTCTTTTCGCACCCATTCCAACATAAATTTGAACAAAAGAAGCACCACTTTGGTAGTAAAAAGGAACACCAGCTTCATTTGCAACAGCTTTAGCAATCATCGTTTTTCCAACACCCGGTGGACCGACTAAAAGTACACCTCGAGGCATTCGAGCACCAAAGTCTTTGTATCTTTTTGGATTTTTCATAAAGTCTATAATCTCTTCAAGTTCTTGTTTAACATCAGTAATACCACCAATATCA
>NZ_JAEMVA010000101.1 GCF_029215955.1 Sulfurimonas sp. SAG-AH-194-I05 | reverse complement strand
ATATGATGAACCAGCATGTATTTCTGTATGTCCTGTTGATTGTATTGTACCAGATAAAGACAATGTTGAATCTATTGCAGAACTGCAATTTAAATATAAAAACTTAGAAATGGAAGAATAAAAGGAAGATAAGTATGGCAAAAAGAGTTTCTATTATAGATATAGGTTCTAATTCTATTAGAATGGTTATTTATGAAAAAACTTCTCGTTTTGCTTTCCATCTTCTTTATGAAGTGAAAAGTAAAGTAAGGCTCTCCCAAGACACATACGAGAACAACGGTAATTTACAAAAAATACCAATGCAGAGAACCTTTGATGCCTTGCGTGACTTCCTTTGTATTAGCACTTCTTTTAAAGTTCGTAAAACATTATGTGTAGCAACATCTGCATTACGAAACGCCCCCAATAAACAAGACTTTATTCAAAAAGTACGTAAACAACTCGACTTAAATATTAAAGTTATTACTGGAGAGAAAGAAGCGTATTTAGGTGCTGTAGCATGTGCTAACTTACTCCCCCCTCAACATAATGCCTTAAGTATTGATATTGGTGGTGGTTCAAGTGAATTGAGTTTAATAAATAATACAACAGTAAATGACACTTTGTCATTAGAGTTGGGCACCATACGATTAAAAGAACTTTATTTTGATAAAAACAATATTCATGATGCTATAAACTTTATAGATAAAGAGCTTGAAAAAATAACCTCTGTGAACGCTTCAAAGCTCATTGGTATAGGTGGTACATTGAGAGCTTTATCCATAGGAATTATGCAAAGAAAAAAGTATCCTTTAAATAAAGTACATGCCTTTGAATATACTCGAATGGAACTCCTTGAATATATTGCTTTAATTCTTCAAGCAAATACTAAAGAACTTAAAGAACTTGGTATTAAGAAAAATAGATTTGATATCATAAAGCCTGGCGCTCTCATTCTACAAAGACTACTACTAAAGCATGAAACAATTAAAAGGATCATTACAAGTGGTGTAGGTGTTCGAGAAGGTGTGTTTTTAAGTGACCTACTAAGAAACTCTAAGAATACTTTTCCAAGTAACTATAGCACCTCTATGCGCTATATTCTTGACTCCAATGTACATAACAGCAACTTTTCCAATAATATTGCGAAAGTAAGCAAAATTATTTTTCATTTACTTCAGAACCACCTTCATATCGACACACAATATTCACGAGAATTATCTATAGCATCAAAGCTATTCCCAGCGGGAAGTAATATACACTTTTACTCTCAAAATAGGCATTCTTATTATCTAGTAAAAAGTGCCTTAGAATATGGCTTTACACACACTCAAATTATGCTCATTGCTACACTTACTCGATATGCAAAAAACAAACCAACATCGAAGAAACATTTAAAAAAATATGAAGACCTGCTACCAGATGAGAGAACACTTCACATACTCAATTATATACTTTCTTTGAGTATCGCTCTTCTAGCGCATAAGCCAAGAAATATTGATTTTGAAATAAGTTTTAAAGAAGGAGACCTAAGTATAAATTCAAAAGAGAATTTATTCTTAAGTAAAGAGGCTGTGAAAAAGGTGCATACCTTAGAGAATTTAAAAGTTATCTTTTAAAATCTCTGCCCCATTGTAAACTCAAACGCTGATGTTCTGTCACCAGTTTCTTCAAGTAACGGCTGTGCTAAAACGAGCTGTATTGGTCCAACAGGAGAAAACCATTCTAGTCCTACACCATATCCAGCACGGCTATACTCAGTAAAGGAATTATCACCTATAAAACCATAATCTACAAATGTTACGAGTCGCATTTTTGCCTTAGGAATTAATGGAAAACTAAGTTCTATACTATTTGAAAATGTTTTTGCACCACCACTTCGAATCACAGATCCATCTGTACTAATTTGTGTTGGAGAAATAGAATACGATTGATAGCCTCGAACACTACCTATCCCACCCATATAAAATTTTTCAGATAAAGGTAAAATACCATCTCCACTATTTATTAGATAATAGAGTCTTGCTTTATACCTAGCAATAGCATCAATCCCAAGAAGTCTTTCTAAGCCTTTAAATGCACCAAAATCTGTTCTTGATTTTATAAAATTCACATCACCACCAATACCTGCTTTTTCAATACTCTGAGACAAACTAAAACCTGTACGTGGAAGATAATAATCATCTGTATTATCAAATTTAACACCAACTGTAATCGAACCTTTTGCATAACTCTCTAAAAATCTTGGATCTAAATACGTATTATTGAGATCTACAATATCATATCTATTATCTGAGTACCCATAAGATAAGCTACCAGAAATATGTCTTGTAAAACGTAGTCCCGTTCCAAGCGTAAAACCTTTGCTCATAACTCTATAGTCATAATAGTCCATATCATTATTAAATAAAGAAAAACTACCACTAAAGTCACTATCATTTAATCTACTATTTGTCACACTAATAGATGCTGATTTCGATACTTCTGATTTTTCTAGATTAAGAGACATACCAATACCGGAACCCCAAATATTTGAATCGCTCACACCAACAGTAATTAAAATACCACCATAACTACCATAACC
>NZ_JAEMVA010000100.1 GCF_029215955.1 Sulfurimonas sp. SAG-AH-194-I05 | reverse complement strand
CTTAAATCAACAGATGAATTTTCTATATTTTTTTTGTAATGTTTTAAAGTTTTGTGTCTTATTTCTAAAGGGATAATAAATGAGCGTAAAAGGTTACATTAGTTCTTGAAGTTTTAGAGGGTGAAAGAACTGTTAAGGAAAGACGTATGAATAGTAACTTAATTAATTATTACTTTCAGCATCAATAAGAAGTTTTAAAGAAGAAAACTGATTATTTAACCGACTAATTACAGCATCATATGATGTGAATTTTTTGGTTAAAATTTCATAACGAGAGTCAAGAGAAGCTTTTTGCTTATCGTATTCTGAAATAAGGTTATCTTTTGAACTTGTTAGTTTTGCTGTGAAGTTGTCGAGTAACTTACCTCGTCCTGTCAAGCTTGACATTTTATCATCAAGTCTTTTCACTATACCATCTACCGCTGCATTAGCACTAGTTCCATCGTTATTAAAAGTTTCAGAACTCCCTCTAAAAAGAAGTTCTAAGGCTTTAGGATCAGAAGTCAGCTTTGCAGAAAAATTAGAATTATCAAGTGACATGGTGCCATCTCTCGCGATATCTAGTCCATAATCAAATAAAGAGTTTCCCTTAGAATCAGTAGAAGTTAAAATACTTTTTAAATCACTTATAATTGATTTTAAAAATGGCTCACTGTTAAAAATTCCAGCTACATCTGTTTCAGCATTATAAACAGTCATATCTTTTAAGTTAGATGCTAAAAGATTATAGTTTGTAACAAAGAGTTCCATATCTGTTTTTATAGCTTCAGTATCTTGCCCTACCGTTATAGAAGAAGAGTCTGTAGCTGAATGGCTTTTGTTTAGGGTTATAGTCACACCGTTTACAAGATCATCTATAGTATTTGTAGACCTTGTAATGGTAACACCGTTAAAGTCAAAGGTAGAAGGCTTTGCTACTTGAATTTCACTAAGACCTAAAAGTTCTTTTATATTTGCTCCAGCTGCGCCAGAGTCAGTTATCGTTATAGCTTGGTTAAATTCATCGGCTGACATGGAAAGGGAAAAAGCACTATCTCCAGTTTGTAAGTTTGTTGCAGTTACTTTTGAGCCTAGACCATCATTAATGGCCCCTCTAATATCATTTAAAGTTGTTGCTGCATTATAGTCGATATCTAAGCTTGTTCCATCTATTTCTATAGTTAACGTACCTGTACCGAGTCCAGCGATAGCTACGTCCTTATCGGCTATAGAAGTAGTTGCATTCCAAACATTTTTTTCTGCTTTAACCACATTCTCAATGTTAAAAGATTGTAAATCAGAACCAGATTTCGCGGTTACTGTTATAAAATCATCATTACCTGCAATAGTACGTGATTGGTAAAGATTTTCACCACCTATAGAGGCACTACTGCTTTTAAAAGTAGTCATAAAACCATTAAGAAGTTCTCTCGCTTCATCTTTTTGTGAAGAGAGTTCTATCTTTTTTTCTAAAGGTGCTAATATAGCTGCATTATCTGCATCCCGTAGTTTGTCTAATAAATCAGCTGTTAATACTCCTGAACCAATCCCAAGTGATGATACGCCCATAATAAATCCTTTTATAACGAAGTTCTATATACACAATATCGGTATTATTTATATAAACTTAAATTTTGTACTTAGGATAAAATAGAAGCACTTATTATTCCCTATTTTATAGGAAATAATAAATTAGATAAAGTATTATTTTTATCAAAAAGAGCTAAACAAATCGAAATAACTGTCGATACTTTAAGCATGATAGATTTAAATAACGGGTAAAAAGGAACGAACATGTATGGCAACAAAGCACATAGCATTTACGCACAAAACAATGTAGGAATCGAGTCACCTGAAAAACTAATTACTATGCTTTATGAAGGTATTTTACGTTTTAATGCACAAGCAAAAAAAGCTATTAAAGATAAAGATATTGAAAAAAAAGTGTATTGGATTAACCGTTCAACTGCAGTTATTACAGAACTTATAGCATGTTTAGATATGCATCAAGGGAATGTTTCAGAGTACTTAGAAAGACTTTATGATTATGAAATCCAACTTTTAGGGCTAGCAAGTTCTCAAAACGATATAACAAAAATCGATGAAGTGAGTAATGTTTTTAGAGAGCTTAATGCTGCATGGAAAGAAACTACAAATGTGGGTCAATAAACTTAAAATTGCAATAATTCAAAAAGATGCAGAAGCTATTGATTCGCTTCTCGACCACATGCCAGAGTTTGATGCTTCAAAAGATTTAGAAACGATAACAGAAGTAATGTACCTTTTTCGTGAGGCAAGTGAAGTTCTTTATATCCTCCAAGATGAAACAGCTTCCTCTATGCAAAAAATCAAAAAAAATATAAACTTTCTCAAAGCAAATGTAAGTGAAACTAAAAGTAGATTTAGTGTGACTTCATAATGGAAGAGCTTTTCCAAAAGGCAATAAAAAATCAACAAAATAAAAGTACTATTCTTGCAGAAGAACAATTTATTGAATGTTTATCTCAAGAATATAAAGTATTTGAAGTTTTGTATAATTTAGGTCTTTTATATATAGAAAAAAAACAATGGAAGCAAGTTAAAACTGTTTATGAAAACATACTTCAACTCGACCCCAATCATATAGAATCTTA
>NZ_JAEMVA010000010.1 GCF_029215955.1 Sulfurimonas sp. SAG-AH-194-I05 | reverse complement strand
GCTTCAATTGCTGTCATCTTTTTACTTTGGACATGTTCTTTTGCTATTTCTTTTACTTTTTCTAAATATATTTTTAGTTTTTCTTCTTCATTCATTTTATTTCCTTCGTATAATTTTTATACATTTCAATATATAAGTAGAAGCAAGAGGATTATATCTGTTATAATAAGCACATGCAAACATTAGAAAAAATAACGAACGCAATTAAAGAAAATTTAGCGGTGATGGTGTATTTTTCTGCACCCACATGTAACGTGTGTCATTCACTTAAACCAAAACTACTTGAGGCACTTGACGCGAACTTTAAAGACTTTCACATTGAAAGTGTAGATATTTCAGTAGAAGAAGATATAGCACCTCATTTTGGAGTATTGTCAATTCCCACAGTTTTAGTCTTTTTAGATGGGAAAGAATTTTTACGTAAATCACGCCACATGAGTGTTGGTGAGGTAATAAGCGAAATTAAAAGACCTTATGACATTATGACTTCATAAGGTTTCTTCGTAAAGTTTTACTTCATAAAGGCAAGAAGTGAAGCTGTGACTGCTACATTTAAAGACTCTACTCCACGGTTCATTGGAATACGAAGTGCCTCATTACAAAGCTTTTGGACTTCAGCACTTACTCCATCACTTTCATTCCCTAAAATAAATATACTCTTAGCATGTGGAACTATATCGTGTATAGTTGTTTGTGCATGTGAACTTAGTTCATAAATTTTAGTGTCATCTAAATCATTTAAAATATCATCTAAAGAGTTACAAAAATAAATAGGAAGTTTAAAAAGTGTTCCAGCACTTGCTTTTATAACAAGTGGCGATATTTTTGCAGAACTCTTTTTAGGTAATATAATTCCATCTACATTTCCAGCTGCACATGAGCGAATAATCATTCCTAGATTTTGAGGATTTTGAATACCATCAAGTGCTATAAGTCTAAAGGTATCTAAGTTTTTTATCTCCTTAGCATTTTGATACGATTTTGCCATAATATCTATAGCTACGCCTTGGTCTTGCTTCGCATTTTTACTAATACGACTCAAATCTCTTTTTGCATGGTACGCAATCTCAATGTTTCTCTTTTTCGCTAATTCTGTGATAGTTTTAACAGCCCCATCGATTTTGTTTGAGTCTGCCATGTGGAGTTTATGTATTTCTACGCTTGCATCTTCAAGAACTTCTATAACTACGTTACGTCCATAAAGTGTGATTATTTTTTCAAAAAAAGCTTTTTTATCTATGTATTCTTGGCTATCTTGCACTGGTTTTCCTTATTCAATTATGTTATAAATGATTTCTGTTTTATTTTTTGCAACTTTTATTTCGTGAACTTCAAGGGTATCAATTTGTAATGCCTTAAATTCCTCTATACTTTGAATGTTGTTTTTCGCTAACTCTTTTAAAACTATGCCACGGTAGGCTTTAGCCCAATGACTCACAGTTTTTCCATTTTTTAAAAACTTTAAAGTGGTGTAGGGTCTAGTGAGTTTATAAAACTTATCATAATAGCCTGCACGAAGGTCTAAAATTTCATCTTGTGCTAGGAGTAAGTCAAGTTGGTAGCTAAAACGTTCTTTATAAAATTTCTCAGGAACTATACTACCTACACTATTACCCTGTTTAACTTTGTAGTTAGGAATTACATCCCCGCCACGAAGAGGACCAAAAAGATTTGAAAAAATAATCGTATTATTTTTTAAGTACTCTTGTTCATTGAGTTTAAGTTCATTGTACTTGAGATAATCATACGCCACACCTTGGTATCTTTGCATTGCGGGCATAAGAGGTGCATTGTAAATATCGCTTATATATTGCTCACAATCTGAAAACTTTTTAATTCCAAACAAGGCTTTAATCTGTTCTTCATCTTGCGTTTTTATAATAGTATTGTAGGCATCTAAAATTTCATCTCTTGCATGTATAGCACCGAGTAAGTCTTTTTTTACTGCATCTCCACCGGAGTTTTTCCCCTCAGATGGAGAAAAAAGTATTTTTAACATGTTTTAACCTTTTGTAGTGTGTTGAAAAACACCATTGAAGTTCTCAGGTGGCACTTCTATATAGTGTTCACAACGTTCAATATAAATCGTATAAATTGCTTTATTGCTTTTATGTTCCCAAGAGTTAATATCTTGAAATATTGCTAAGGCATCGGTAAAGTCAGATGCCTTATAAAGCTCTATTGCCTTGTGGTAAAGGTCAAGTTCTTTAAGGAGTTCTTCTCTTGTAGAATAAAAAAGTGGAGGAGCATCTTCTTCGTTAAAGTTATGTATTTGCCAAATTTCTATAGGTTCTGCTTTTCCTTTTACAGTAACAAGATCTAAAAATCTATAAATATAATCACCTGTTAGCATCTTTTTTGTGAAATGCGAAATATTAAGCTTGGAGTTATAGTATTTACATAAAGATTCAAGACGCGCACCTAAGTTAATCGGATCTCCAATAACAGTATAATCAGAACGTATAGTAGAACCCATTTCCCCTACAATAGCAACACCACTGTTGAGACCGATACCTATGTCTACTATTGGTTGCCCTGCATTATCTGCCATTTTGATAACATTTTCATATTCTGGATTAGCTCGAAGCCTATCATTTAACGCATTAAGCGCATGGAGTTGTTTTAAACTCGCTCGAACTGCTCTATCCGCATGGTTATCAACATCAACAGGTGCATTCCAGTAAGCCATAATAGCATCACCGATGTATTTATCGACTGTACCTTTTTCATTGATAATAATGGTTGTCATTGGCTCCATTATTTCGTTCATAAACTTAATGAGAGATTTTGCATTACCCATGGCTTCAGAAATATTCGTAAAGTTTCTAACATCAGAGAAAAAAACTGTAATCTCTTTTTCAGCTCCATCGAGTGTATTTGATTCAGGATTCTTAAGAATATCTTCCATAACATCAGCACTTACTTTTGAAGCAAACTTACCTTTAATCATCTCCTTTTGAGAGTATTCAAACATATAGTTGACTCCAAGAACAGTTGTTAATGAAAGAAACATTGCCATAATAGGAAAAATAGAATTTAAAATAATATATGCAGTAAAAAGCAGATAGTAATTCAAATACATAATGCCACCAAGCGAAAGTAAAAACACAAGAACTAAAGGAATAATAGCAAGACGAGAGAAAAGAAACATAACAATAAATACAACGAGAAATATCATAAATAAATCAGCTAATTCACCCCAAGAAGGCTTTGATAGCATATCGTCATGAATAAGATTATCTATCATATTTGCATGAAGCTCAACTCCTGCAATAACACTATCCATAGGAGTAGAACGTAAATCCATTAAACCATACGCTGATGTACCGATGAGAACAAACTTACCCTCAAGGTCCTTAGGGTCTATGTCATTGTTGTAGACATCTACCGCTGAAATATATTTGTAACTTTTAAAAGGCCCACGAAAATTCAAGTGCATTCTTCCAAATCTATCTGTACGTATAGGCTGTTTAGCGAGCGTAACATTTTCTATACCTGCATCACTATAATACGCTATAACCTTGTTTACATTGTTTGCAATTCTATACATTTCAAAGGCGAGTGAGGGGTAGAGAACTTCATCAAACTTAATTAAAAGAGGTACACTTCGTATTACACCTGTTTCATCCGGAATATTATTCATATAGCCACTTGAATATGCCGCATCTTGAATAACTTCAAGATTAGGTAGGACTCCATTAGCAAGTGGTAAAAATTCTGCTTTAGCCTTATTTTTTTCTATAAATATTGCAGGAATTTGAGGGGCATCGTTATGGTCGTTATCATTCGTATCAAAATCAAAAACATACCCTAATATAGTAGGAGTATCTGCAACTGTTTGTGCTAAAACTTCATCATAATCAGGTAAGTCACCTATTTCGAGATTCCATTTTTTTGCAAATTTTACCGGTGATGTCTTGTCCTCTTCTGCAAAAACAATATCCAGCCCAATAATTCCAGTTCCCGCATTTGTAAGGTTTACTAGAATTTGTGCAAACTTATCTCGCTCCCAAGGCCATTGTCCAAGTTCACGAATACTTCTTTCATCAATATCAACAATAACAACTTCATCGCTCGCTTTTGTAGGACCACGGTAGTTAAAATAAAAGTCTCGAACACGATTGTCAAGTGATTGGAAGTACTCTGGTAAAAAAAGGTAAGCACTAGAAATAGAGAGTGTTACTATTAAAAATAAAGATGTAAGTACTTTTAGTTTATTTTTCATATGACAAGAAGTCCTTTTTGCTCAAAAATTACTGTAAAAGTATTATACAACAATAGCTTATAATATAGAACTTTACTTATTCTTTCATTTTTGCAGCTAAAAAATTCGCTGTAGGAGCATCTACTGAGTTCACATGTAGAACAATCCACTCAGGTGTTTTACGTATAAAATTAGTGATTTTTTCTATATTATCAGACCGCTTCCATTGTTTAAGCGCATAATCAAGGTCTTCTAAAAACATGTC
Source organism: Sulfurimonas sp. SAG-AH-194-I05 (assembly GCF_029215955.1). GTDB lineage: Bacteria > Campylobacterota > Campylobacteria > Campylobacterales > Sulfurimonadaceae > Sulfurimonas. Next base: position 45,575 of record NZ_JAEMVA010000010.1, on the reverse strand, counting down.
ATGTGCTGTCTTGTGCATATGATACGATGGAAAATTATACTTTTGCATTAATCGTTCTTCATTTGCAAAATGTTTTTTAACATGCACAATGTATTCATCTATTTTTGCTATAAGCGCATCAGGTTCTGTTTTATGAAGCTGATGTTTTGTAGCAAGTTTATCAATATCGTTTAAAATTTGAATTTCATTCTCATGTGTTTCTTGCATCTCTTCTACACTCATATATTCTACTTGTTCAGCATATAGTAATCCCATTGAAAATCCTTTAGAAGAGTTATAGCATAAAAAAAGAACACCGAAGTTGATATATATCAAAAAATGAGACGTAATTCAAAATATTATTAAACAAAACATAGAGAACTTTTTATAGCACTCTCATTAATAGAAATTTTTAGAATAATTTGTAATAATTAGATATTAAATAAAAAAGAGAACTAATGCATACATATCAAATTTCAGAAGAAATACTAGAAGGTTATAAAAATGAGAAGCTCAGTGATGAGAGAATTAATTTTTTAATAGCACAAGCAAATGAGCAACTTAAAGAGATATCCCAAAATAAAGAGATGTATAGTCGTTTATTACATAAAGTGAAAGCACCAAAAAAGATAGACAACATTATACTTTGGATACTTCTTATGGCAAATGAAGATATATGCTGTGAATTTATAAGCGAATGTAACAAAAGTTTTAGGGAAATTATTCCAGTGAGTGATTTAGCAGATTTATTATTCTACAGTGTGCATTTAAAAAAGGTTAAAAATATTGCATTAGATGGATTCGATTATTTGTTAGAATGTGAATTAGAAGGTATAGAAGAGTTAGACCAATATAGTTTTACAAATGCTTTGCTTTATATTCAAAAATCAAAACAAGTAGAGATGGAGTTTTAACAGCATGTGGATTCATACTTCAAGAGGTAAATAAAAATGTTGTGAGCGAAAAAATTCGCTCACATAAAAAGGTTACAGACCTGTAACGTTTTCTGCTTGAGGACCTTTTTCGCCTTCACCAATTTCGAAAGTTACTTTTTGACCTTCGTTTAGTGAAACACGACCGTGACCTGAGTTATTAACTTGACGGAAATGTACGAATACATCTTTTCCACCATTTTCTTGTTCGATAAAGCCAAAACCTTTATCTTCGTTAAACCATTTAATTGTACCGTTTACTAATGTTCCCATTGTAATTCCTTTGTGTTTGAATATACCCCATTTCTAAGGTAGTTTAAAATCTAATATGAAGCTTTTCTATTAGGTGAATTATATTGTATAACTGGAAGTCATCAATGCAAAGCAGACTAAAATGTAACTTAAATCATCTTTCATTGGTGAAAGTATAGCTAAATAAAACATTTTAGGTATAAAAACCATGAATTTTTAAGAAAAATAATCATATATTCATAAAAGTAGTTCTATTCTTGTCTTACTATAGTCTTATTTTAACTATTATTTACTATTTTCAGTTCTTTTTATGCTGACTTTCAGAATCTTCTATGTGCTTCAAGGTTTTATGAACACTTTTTGATTAGGCAAAGCCCCTCTAAAGTTAATTAAAGTATTATAACGCAAATGATATTTTAAATTTGGAACTAAATTTGCTTTTAAAATTACAATATCTATAAGGAGGAATGACAGTATGGAAAAATCACTAGGAATCACTACATCACGTACTGGTGTATTATTAAAAGATGCGCTTGACTACAGAGCTGCTCGCCAAGATATGATAGCTTCAAATATTGCAAATGCTGACACTCCTTTTTATAGACCAAGAGACATTAGTTTTGAAGGTGCTTTAGCAAATAAAGCGCGTGACTTACAAAACAAGGGCACAAACACCTTAAAACTTGCACAAACAAATGGACAACACATTCCCTTTGAAAATGAAAAAAATTCTTATGAGCCTACTCTATTTTTCAGAGATGGTCACATGGCAAGAAACGATGGAAACAGTGTAGACTTAGATGTCGAAACAACAGAAATGGGGAAAAATTCCGTTATGTTTAATGCACTTATTCAAGCAACTAAAAGAAGCGGTGCAATTTTCAAAAGCGTTATAGAAGCTTCACAAAAGGTAAACTAAGATGAGTAATTTTTTAAACAGTTTTGACATTTCAGGATACGGCTTATCTGCACAGCGTGTACGTGTAAATACAATATCAAGTAACCTTGCAAATGCGCAAACTACAAGAACGGATGAGGGTGGTCCTTATAGACGTAAAGAAGTTGTTTTTAAAGCTATTAACTTTAACGATTACTACAACAAGGCACTTGGAGCATCAACAAAAAGTGCAGGTTTTGAAGACCCTTTAAATGAAGGTGATTTTGGCAAAAAAGTAAATCCTGCTATAATGAGTGTAATAGTAGACAAAATAGCACGTGATGATAGAGAGCCAAAGATGAAATTTGACCCTTCTCATCCTGATGCAGACACGAATGGCTATGTTGCATACCCAAATATTAATCCTGTTATCGAAATGGCCGATTTAGTTGAAGCAACACGTTCTTACCAAGCAAATGTTTCGGCATTTCAAAGCGCAAAAGATATGGCTAACTCAGCTATTTCTTTAATGCAATAATTTTCTAGGAGCATAAGGAGAATCTGATGAATACTTTATCTGGAATTTCTGGCACATCCACTGCCGACTTATTAAAACAAAAATCGCAAAAAGATGTTGGTGGTGGCGAAGCCTTTGCTAAACATCTAAAATCTGCACTTAATGAAGTGAATGAACTTCAAATTAAAAGTGAAGGTGCGGTAGCTGACCTTGCAACTGGACAAGTAAAAGACCTTCATCAAGCTGCTATGGCTATTGGAAAAGCAGAAATTAACATGAAATTAATGCTTGAAATTAGAAACAAGGCGTTAAATGCCTATAAAGAGCTAGGCAGAACACAGCTATAATCGCCACATGCTAAACGAAGAAAATAAAAGCAAAAAAATACTGCTCCTTTACCTGATTATTGGAGCTGCTTTTACAATTTTTTTAGGAGTTATGCTCCTCACAACTGTAAAACCACGGCACCTTCCTTCGCTTTACTCAAAAAAAACATCAAAATCTGAACGCGGTAGTATAATTTCTGCAGATGGTTTTCACATTGCTTCAACAAAAAAACTTTATAAAGCTGTTGTAAACAATAGATACATCGACCCCGATAAAAGAGAACTTTTTATTCAGCTCTTTAGTATTTATGCGGATATGGATCCAAATAAAGTTCGTAAAAAATTAAAAACAAGAAAAGGTCTTGTAGTCATTAGCTACCTTATCCCTGAAAAACAAGCACAGTACTTAAAAAAACTCTCTTATGAGCTCAGAAGATATAAGGTTTTTAAAGCCATAGCAAACCCAAAAACTGGCATAAAAAGAACCCATGGACTGAGTATAATTGAAAGTGGTGAAACACGTATTTATCCTTATGGCGATGTTTTAACTCCTGTTCTTGGCTATACACATAAAGCAGAAGAAGATGGCTATACACGAATAAAAGGCGTTAAAGGCTTAGAAAAACGCTTTGACATTGAACTCTCCTCTCGTCAAGATGGCTCAACCCGTGGGAAACGTGATGTGAATGGTTATATTATTTTAAATAAAGATAGTTTTACAAAACCAAATATCAACGGTCTCAACATCAAACTAACCATTCCTATTTCTCTTCAAATAAAAGTTGAAGAGATGACTTCTCGTATGAAAAAAGACTTACGAGCAAAAGAAGTTCTCGTTGCAGTTATGGACTCTAAAACAGGGAAAGTTTTAACTGTTGCAAGTTCAAATAGATTTTTACCAAAAGCAATTAAAAAACGAGATTATCCCTTTTTAAATGCTGGAGTTATTGAATATAGTTTTGAATCAGGGAGTGTTATTAAGCCTATAACCTTTGTATTACTTTTAGATAAAGGAAGAATTAATCCCTACGATATGATAAATGGACATAATGGACACTATCGAATTGGTAAAAAAATCATCACAGATGAGCATAAATTTGACTGGCTTTCAGCAGAAGATGTAATTATCCATTCATCCAATATTGGAATAGCCCAAATGGCACAAAAACTCTCCGGTATTGAGTTTAATAAAGGACTTAAAAGTTTTGGTTTCTCACGCAAGTCTACACCTGATTTAATCTATGAAAAAACAGGTTCTATCCCAACTATGAACCAACTCAGTAAAGCTATTTACAAGGCAACGTGTTCTTATGGCTACGGAATGCGAACCAACTTATTTCAACTACTACGAGCATATAGTACCTTTAATAACAATGGTAAAATGGTGAATCCCCAACTTGTATCAAGCTTCATAGATGAGCATAACAATGAAACAAAACTTCCAAATAAACAAAGTATTCAAGTTATTAAAACTTCGAGTGCACAAAAGATGAAAAGTATACTCATTAAAACGGTACAAAAAGGTACTGGGATGAAAGCAAGAATCAAAGGTTTAGAAATAGGTGGTAAAACAGGAACCGCTCATATCGTTGAAAAAGGTCAATACGTTAAAAAATACAATACTTCTTTTATAGGATTTGTAAATGATGGAAAAACTTCACTTACACTCGGTGCTGTAATTATTCAGCCAAAAAAGAGTCAGTTTGCTTCAAGAACTGCGGTACCTGTCTTTAGAAAAACTGTTGAGATTATGGTTGAAGATGGCTACTTAAAGCCACATGTTATCAAGTAGTCTCGTCTCCCCTACTTTTACTTCGACTAAAACTATACTATTCCCAATTTCTACTTTCTTGAGCGTATGAAATTTTCTATCTAAAATAACAACATAAAAAATTTCTAATGGACTAAGAATTTCTCGCATTATTTTTGTAATGCCACATGTGGAAAGTTCTCCTTTGCTCACCATAGAAAAAGCAGTTTTTAAAGAAGACGAAATTTTAAGTGCTTCTTTTCTTTGCTCTTTTGAGAGATAAACATTACGACTGCTCATAGCTAAACCATCATTCTCTCGCATGGTTTCTACCTCAATGATATTTACACGCATAAAAAGTTGTTCTACCATGAGCTTAATGAGATGAAGCTGTTGGGCATCTTTTTTTCCAAAATAAGCATTTGTAGGAGAAACAATATTTAAAAGTTTATTAACAACTGTTAATACACCATTAAAGTGTCCTGGCCTACTAAAACCCTCAAGTACAAAGCCTCTAACTTTAGGACAAAGAATACTCACTTCATCCTCTGTATATATATCTTTAGCATGTGGAAAAAATAAGATATCAACACCACTCAACTCGCAAACCTTAGTATCAGCATCATCTTTTCTTGGGTATTTATCTAAATCTTCTCCTTTTAAAAATTGCGTAGGATTTACGAAAATAGAAACTACGACTATTGCATTATTACGTTTGGCTTCTTTTATAAGAGAAAGATGCCCCTCATGTAAAGCACCCATGGTTGGCACAAAACCAATCGTTACATTTAGCGTTTGTAAATATTTTTTTAGTTCTAACGGATTAGAGATAATCTTCATTTTAAGTCCCAATGTTATATAATCGTAATTATACAATATTGGAATTAATTTTATGGATAACTACGAATATACAGAACTGTTAAAAAGTATTACAACAAAAATGGCAAATATTACAGGTGTAGTTGAACCTGAAAAATTACAAGCTAGACTTAACATAATAGAAGAACTAGAAAATGAACAAGAATTTTGGAATGATGCAGCACATGCAGCAAAAATTCAAAAAGAAAAAACGCAACTCCAAAGAAAACTAGACAAATATACCCTTGCTAATAACACAGTTACAGATGCCTCAGAGCTTTATGAAATGGCCAAAGAAGAGAATGATGAAGAGTCTATTACAGCACTCTATGATGAAGCTAATAGCCTAGAAAATCAAATACGTAGCATGGAGATAGAAGTTCTTTTAAGTGGTGAAAGTGACGCTAATAATGCCATTCTTTCCATTCATCCAGGTGCTGGTGGAACAGAAAGCCAAGACTGGGCAGAAATGCTTTTAAGAATGTATAAACGCTGGGCTGAGAGACGTGGATTTAAAGTAGAAATCCTCGACTACCAAAAAGGTGAAGAGGCTGGGATTAAAGATGTATCTATCATTATAAAAGGTGAAAATGCGTACGGATACCTCAAAGTAGAAAATGGAATCCATAGACTCGTTCGTATTTCACCCTTTGATTCAAATGCTAAACGACATACATCTTTTTCATCAGTAATGGTTTCTCCTGAAGTTGACGATGACATAAATATAGTCATAGAAGACAAAGATATCCGAATAGATACATACAGAGCAAGTGGAGCCGGTGGACAACATGTAAACAAAACAGAATCAGCAATTCGATTAACACATATAGAAACGGGGGTAGTTGTCCAATGTCAAAATGATAGAAGCCAACATAAAAATAAAGCCACTGCTATGAAAATGTTAAAATCTCGACTGTATGAGTTAGAACTTGAGGCGCAAAAAGCAGAACAAGACGGAACTCCAAAAAGTGAAATCGGATGGGGTCATCAAATACGTTCATACGTCATGCAACCCTACCAACAAGTTAAAGACACAAGAAGCAATGAAGCACTCTCAAATATATCTGGTATTCTCGATGGCGACATAGATGCTATGATAGAAGGCGTTCTCATTGCTCTCAACCGAAGTTAAACTTCTTCTTTTTTTACTAAAAAACTATACCCAACAAAACCCACTCCAAAAAGCATCATAAGTAGCGTCATATACTCGAGTTGCTTTTTTTGTTTTTTTTTCAAATGCTCTAAGAATTTTGATTCATTTTTCTTCGACTCGTTAGTTACAGATGTACTTCTCATCTTCGCTTCCATTCTTTTAACATTCTCAGCAGCGCGTTCATTTTGCGTTAATTTCTTTGGAGGTGTAGACCAAAAGTGCAGGCTTATACTTACAACAAGCATAATAAGACCAAAACTTCTTAAAATTACAGTTTTATGTTTTAAAAATAAATCCATTATCTACTCTTTTTAAGCATATTATGTCAGAATTATCGTATGAATTTACTTAAAGAATTTTCCCTTAATGATACCTGTTCTTATCTTGATAATAAAGAGCAAACTACATCTTATAAAATAATACAAGACTGTTCTGCCATATACACCCAAGAACTCATTGAACGTGGGTATAGAAGATTTGGCCGTATGTTCTTTCGCCCAATTTGTTCCACATGCCAAGAGTGTCAAAGTATTAAAATAGATGTACAAAATTATATTTTTACTAAATCCGAAAGAAGAGTACTGAAAAAAGAAAAAGAGATTACTATCCACATGCAGCACCCTATACTTTCCCAAGAACATTTAAACCTTTTTGAAAAGTACCATTTACATATGCATGCCAAAAAAGGTTGGAAATACGAAAAAGCATCAGCCGACCATTACTATAACTCTTTTGTAAGCGGACATCAAGACTTTGGCTATGAAATACTTTATTTCTATGAAGAAAAGCTTATTGGTGTGGACTTAGTTGATATATTAGAAGATGGAATTTCTTCTATTTATTTTTATTATGACCCAGATTATTCGCACTACTCTCTTGGAAAGCTATCACTCTTAAAACAAATAAAGTACGCACAAGAAAAAAAGAAAAAATGGATTTATTTAGGTTACTATGTAGAGGAATGCGCATCTTTAAATTATAAAGCACAGTATAAACCCTATAGAACATTAGATGGAAGACCATTAGATCATGAAGAATATCTTTGGAAGTAGGTAAAAGAAAAGAAGATTAATACTCCCAAAAAAGGGAGTATTAAAGAAAAGATTAAAGACTAACCATTTCTCTTTTTCTGAATCTCTTCAGAAACAGCTTTAGGAACTTCAGCATAATGATCAAATTCCATAGAGTATGTTGCTCTACCTTGTGTAGCGGAGCGAAGGTCAGTTGAATAACCGAACATTTCAGAAAGTGGCACAAATGCATCAACAATCTTACTACCAGCACGCTCGCCCATAGCATTGATTTGTCCACGACGACGGTTAAGGTCACCGATAACATCACCCATGTTTTCTTCAGGTGTTTCAACTTCAACTTTCATCATTGGCTCTAAAATTGCTGGTTTAGCGATACGACAAGCAGCTTTGAAACCCATAGAAGCAGCAAGTTTAAATGCCATTTCATTTGAATCAACATCATGGTAAGAACCATCATATAAAGTTACATCAACATCTTCCATTGGGTATCCAGCAAGAACACCTGCTGACATTGCTTCTTCACAACCTTTCTTAACAGCTGGAATAAATTCTTTAGGAACAGATCCACCTTTAATAGCATTATGAAAAACATAACCTGTATCTTTTTCACCTGGTTTAACAGTAAGATAAACATGACCAAATTGACCACGACCACCAGATTGTTTTGCGTATTTATACTCTTGTTGTACTTCTTCTTTAATAGACTCTCTATAAGAAACTTGTGGAGCACCAACTTCAGCTTCAACAGAGAATTCTCTTCGCATTCTATCTACAAGAATTTCAAGGTGTAACTCACCCATTCCTGAAATAATAGTTTGACCAGTTTCTTCATCAGTGTTTACTCTAAAAGAAGGATCTTCAGCAGCAAGTTTACTTAATGCAATACCCATTTTTTCTTGGTCAGCTTTTGTTTTTGGCTCAACTGCAACAGAGATAACTGGAGCTGGGAAGTCCATTCTCTCAAGAACAACTTTCTCTTCACCTTGGCATAAAGTATCACCGGTTGTTGTGGACTTAAGTCCAACAACTGCACCGATTTCACCTGCATAAATCTCTTTAACTTCTTCACGTTTGATAGCGTGCATCTTAACGATACGACCAATTCTCTCTTTCTTGTCTTTTGTAGAGTTATGAACAAAAGAACCTGAAGTTAGAGAACCACGGTATACACGAATAAACGTAAGTACACCAACAAATGGATCTGTCATAATTTTAAATGCAAGAGCTGCAAAATCGCCATCATCAGTTGATGGAACAGCAACTTCTACTTCTTCATCATCCATAAGCGTACCCATGATAGCTTCTGATTCCATAGGTGATGGTAAGTAATCAACAACAGCGTCAAGTAAAGTTTGAACACCTTTATTTTTAAATGCAGTACCTGGAGTCATTGGAACAATAGCCATACCTAGTGTTGCAGATTTAATTGCAGCTTTTACTTCTTCTTGTGTGAACTCTTCACCATCAAGAAATTTTTCAGCGAAATCATCATTACCTTCAACTTCAGCAAGTGTTTCCATCATTTTTTCTCTGTATTCTTCAGAAATTTCTTGTAATGACTCACGGATATCTTGCTCATGATAAGCAGAACCCATTTCAGCATCCGTATCCCAAACGATTTCTTTCATTTTCACTAAATCTACAACACCCTCAAACTCAGCTTCTGCACCAATTGGAAGCTGAAAAGGCATAGGATTTCCTTTAAGTCTGTCTTTAATCTGACGCTCAACCTCGTAGAAGTCTGCACCTGTTCTGTCCATTTTATTAACAAAAACTATAGATGGAACTTTATAACGGTTACGTTGTCTCCAAACTGTTTCTGACTGAGGTTGTACACCACCAACAGCACAAAATACTGAAACAGCACCATCAAGAACACGCATAGAACGTTCAACTTCAATAGTAAAGTCAACGTGACCCGGAGTATCAATAATGTTAATTTGTTTACCATTCCACTCACATGTTGTAGCAGCAGAAGTAATAGTAATACCACGTTCTTGTTCTTGTTCCATCCAGTCCATAGTTGCAGCACCATCATGCACTTCACCTATTTTATGTTCAACACCAGTATAGAATAAAATTCTTTCTGTAGTTGTAGTTTTACCTGCATCGATATGCGCAGCAATACCGATATTTCTTACGTCGTTAAGTTTGTGACTTCTTGCCATGTTTAGTACCTTGTTAAATTAGTTGAGAGATAAGCTCTTTTATAAATAAAAATTATTTATTTACAAAAGAGCTGTCAATATTAAAATTGCTAACACCAAAAAATTTGCAAGCAAATTTGAGCTCTCCGTTGCAGAGAACCTAGTGTTAACGTAGATAAGGGAATTTCTGGGATAAATCCCGATAACACCGTGGCTAAAGCCTAAGTGCGTTGCCTTCCCTTTTCGTTAAAAAAGTAGAATTACTACCAGCGATAGTGAGCAAATGCTTTATTTGCTTCAGCCATTCTATACGTGTCTTCTTTTTTCTTAAATGCATTACCTTTATCAGATGCTGCATCCATAAACTCATTAGCTAATCTCTCAGCCATAGTTCTTTCATTTCTACTACGAGCAGCGTCAATTAACCATCTTAAGGCTAAAGACTGTTGACGTACAGGGCGTACTTCTACTGGAACTTGATAAGTAGCACCACCAACACGGCGACTTTTTACTTCGATAATTGGTTTAATATTTTCAACAGCTTCATTAAATGTATCAATACCAGTTTTTTCACCACGTGAGCTAATGATATCCATTGCACTATAAATGATTTTTTCTGCTATTGATTTTTTACCATCTAACATTACTTTATTTATAAATTTCGTCAGTATTTTGCTTCCATAAACTGGATCTGGCATAACTGGACGAGTGGGAGCTTTTCTTCTTCTCATTGTTTTTCCTTCAATTTTTTACAAATTTACTCAGAGAATATATGTTCTCTGTCATCGCTTCTTAACCTTAAGGTTAATACTCAATGTTACTATTCAGCTCTTTTACACTTTTTCAACTACTTTTCAAAATGAAATGAGTTTCATGAGCTTTGCGCTGAGCAAAACCTAGTGTTCAGAAAAAAATTTAGTTTTTTCTAAAATAATAATCAAAGATTATTTTTTAGGACGTTTTGTTCCATATTTAGAACGAGCAACCATACGACCAGAAACACCAGCAGTATCAAGAGCACCACGAACGATATGGTATTTAACACCAGGTAAATCTTTAATACGACCACCACGAACGAGAACGATTGAATGTTCTTGAAGGTTATGACCCTCTCCACCGATATATGAAATAACTTCAAAACCAGATGTTAATCTAACTTTTGCAACTTTTCTTAAAGCCGAGTTAGGTTTTTTTGGTGTAGTCGTATAAACACGAGTACATACACCACGACGCTGTGGACATGAAACAAGCGCTGGTGATTTTGATTTCTTAATCACACGTTTACGCTCATTACGAATCAGTTGATTGATTGTAGGCATACAATTCCTTTTTACTTAAATTTTCCAGTAGAATTTAACTCTTACAATTATAGAGAGAGTTATAGACACGAAATAATACAGAAAAAGTGATTAATCTTAGCTTATTTTAAGGGTTGTTTAATATAAATTTTAAAAGAATGAGAAATAAGAGAGAAAATTGAGAACTACATGTGACAAAGCCACATGTACAGAAGATAAAGGAAGTGTTTATTCTTCTTCTGAAGCGAAAACAACTCTTTGGTCTTTATAAATACCAGTTCCAACAGGAATAGTACGACCAATAATAACATTTTCTTTTAAGTTATTTAAATCATCGACTTTGGCAGAAACAGCAGCTTCCGTAAGTACTTTCGTTGTATCTTGGAATGATGCAGCTGAAATAATACTATCAGCAGATACAGCAGCTCTTGTAATACCAACCAAGAAAGGTTGGGCAATTGCTGGACGACCGCCAAGACGAATAATCTTTTCATTTTCACGTGAAAATTTTGCCTTAGAAATCAAGTCAGCTTCGATGAACTTAGTGTCTCCAGATTTAACAATTTTAACCTGTCTTAACATTTGAGTAAAAATAACTTCAATATGTTTATCCGCTATATTAACCCCTTGAGAACGGTAAACTTGCTGTACTTCAGAAACTAGGTAATTATAAAGTGCCTTAACACCCATGATACGTAAGAGCTCATGTGAAGAAATAATACCAGTAGTTAATCGCTCACCTGAGTGAACAAAATCACCAGCAGCAACAACAGCAACATGAGATTTATCTACAAAATACTCTTTAATTAAGCCCGTCTCTGATGCTATAACAATGCGTACTTTTCCACGTAAAGGTTTACCAAAACTCACAACACCATCTATTTCAGAAATAAGTGCTGTAGCTTTTGGACGACGACCTTCAAAAAGTTCAGAAACACGAGGAAGACCCCCTGTAATATCTGATGATTTTTGAAGAGCTTTAGGTGTTTTAGCAATAATATCAGCAACTTTTACAGGTGCACCATCTTCAACAAATAAAGAAGACTTAGAATTAATCGCATAACGTAATAATTCTCCATCCTTCGTTGCAATTACAACAGTTGGTTTATACTCTGTTGGAATATGATCATTAATCATTAATCGAGCTTTACCCGTTAATTCGTCCATTTGTTCAGTTGCAGTAGTACCAATAATAATATCTTCAAAAGAAACAACACCATCTGACTCAGAAATAATTGGATTCGAGTATGGATCCCATTCAGCAATTACAACAGATTCATCATTAGCAGGTTTTGCTATAAGTGTAGTTCCATCAACAGCTTCATTGTCATCAACAACAATTACCGAACCACGCGCAATATAATGTCTTACTGCTTCACGATTATTTTTATCAACAACAGTTGCAAAAAGGCCTTTTTCTGCTACTTCATAGCCAGACTTCACACCATCAAATCTTTCTAAATAATCACCTTTAAGTAAGAAGTACTTCACAGTACCCTCTTCTTTAGCAAGAATTTTTTGCGTTACTGGAGCACCATCAGCTACACTTAGTTCAGAAGCATATGGAACTCTACTTGGAACATTCCATCCATCTTTAATCGTTTCAACTATAGACTCATCTTCAGTTACTTCACTTCCAGTTGTATATGGAAAATAATATTTACCTTCAATTTGTCCACTTACACCAGCAAGCTCATTTGGTTTAGCAATTTCATTTTTACGTAAGGTATAACGAACAACTTCTTTTCCTGCAGTTACACTTATTAAAACTTCATCATGAATTGTTTTAATTTCAAGCGTTCCGCTAAAAGGTGCTTTAATTTTAGGTTCAACAAGTAATACAGCTGCATTTCTACGGTTAGCAACAATGTTTTTCCCCTCTTTAGACCTATATGTTTTTAAATTATAATAACGAATAAAACCTTCTTTTTGTGCAATAACTTGACGTTCTTGCGCAGTAGAAGATGCTGTACCCCCAACGTGGAATGTACGAAGTGTAAGCTGTGTACCAGGCTCACCAATAGACTGAGCCGCTACAATACCAACCGCTTCTCCCGTACGTACTATATGACCAGTTGCAAGATTCACACCATAACATAATGCACAAATACCATCAGTACTTTTACATGTGGTTGGTGTTCTAATATGTGCCGCTTTAATACCCGCTTCTGCAATGACTTGTGCTGAAACTTCATCAAGTAAAGTTCCCTCAGCATAAAGAATTTCATTTGAAATTGGATCAATAATATCTTCAGCTAAAACTCTACCATTAAGTCTATCTTCTAAAGACTCAATTAAAGTATTTTGATCTGAAATATCTGTTATTTCAATACCCTCATGTGTATGGCAATCATGTTCAACAATCTTAACATTTTGAGCAACATCCACAAGTTTACGAGTAAGATAACCCGCATTCGCAGTTTTAAGTGCTGTATCGGCAAGACCTTTTCTAGCACCGTGAGTAGAAATAAAGTACTCAATTACGTTAAGACCCTCTTTAAAGTTAGAAATAATAGGAGTTTCAATAATATCACCAGAAGGTTTAGCCATAAGACCACGCATACCAGCAAGCTGACGAATTTGTGCAGCAGAACCACGAGCACCAGAGTCAGCCATCATATGAATAGAGTTAAATCCATCTTTATCATTTTCAACCAAAGTCATCATTTCAGCTGCAAGCGTATTGTTAGTATCAGTCCAAACATCAATAATTTTATTGTATCTTTCTTGTTCAGTTAAAAGACCACCCTCAAATTGTTTTTGAATGTCCATTACTCTCTTTTTTGAATCAATAATTTTATCAGTTTTCATAGCAGGAATACGAATATCATCAGCAGAAATAGAAACACCAGCTTCAGTAGCGTGCTTGAAACCTAGATCTTTTAGTTTATCAAGGAAACCAGCTGTTACACCAATGCCACCATGTTTTTGAACATAATCAACAATTTCATTAATGTATTTTTTCTTCATAACTCTGTTCCATAATTCAACAGGAACAAAAGAAGGTAAAACAGCTTTTAATAGCATACGACCAGTTGTAGTGTGAACTATTCTACCATCAACTCGCGTTCTAATTTTTGCATGCAAGTCAAGTGCTTCGTGTTCTAATGCAATGTTGATTTCATCAACATTTGCAAAAAGTTTATTACTACCTTTTACTCCATTTTTTTCTAATGTAATATAATAAATTCCAAGAACCATATCTTGAGATGGTGTTGCAATAGCCTTACCAGAAGCAGGCAACATAATGTTCATAGATGCAAGCATAAGAACTTTACATTCAGCAATAGCAGCTGAAGACAAAGGCACATGCACTGCCATCTGATCCCCATCAAAATCGGCATTAAATGCAGCACAAACTAATGGATGTAACTGAATCGCTTTACCATCAATAAGTATAGGATGGAATGCTTGAATAGAAAGTTTATGAAGTGTTGGAGCACGGTTAAGCATAATCGGATAACCATCAACAATTTCAGCAAGACACTCCCAAACTTCATTTGTTTTTTCTTCAATCATTTTTTTGGCAGCTTTAACCGTTGTAGCATACCCTTTGTCTTCTAGCTTAGCTATTAAATGTGGTTTGAAAAGTTCAAGAGCCATTTTCTTAGGAAGTCCACATTGATCCATAGTTAAAGATGGACCAACTACAATTACAGAACGTCCAGAAAAGTCAACACGTTTACCAAGTAAATTTTGACGAAAACGCCCTTGTTTCCCTTTAATGATTTCAGATAATGATTTTAAAGGACGTTTATTTGCACCTTTAACAGCATTTGCACGACGACCATTATCAAAAAGTGCATCAACAGACTCTTGAAGCATACGTTTTTCATTTCTAACAATAATTTCAGGAGCTTCAAGTTCAACTAAACGCTTAAGTCGTTGGTTACGGTTAATAACACGACGGTATAAATCATTTACATCAGAAACAGCAAATTTACCGCCATCAAGTGAAACGAGAGGACGTAAATCTGGTGGAAGAACTGGTAAAACTGTTAGCATCATCCATGCAGGATTGTTTCCAGAATTTAAAAACGACTCAATAACTTTAAGACGTTTATTAATCGTTTTTTTCTTCGCTTCAGATTTTGTTTGTGTAAGTGCTTCTTTAAGTTGTGTAAATAAATCAACTAAATCAATAGACTCAAGTAAATCACGAACAACTTCTCCACCCATACGTGCTTTAAATCCTAACTCACCAAAACGTGAAATAAGAGTACGGTATTGTTCTTCATTTAAAACATCATACTGAAGAACTGGTGTTTTTGCTTCAGCATCATAATATGCTTCTCCACCAGACTCAACAATGTACGCTTCATAATAAAGAACACGTTCAAGGTCTTTCATTTTTATACCAAGTAAGGTACCAATACGAGAAGGCAATGAAGAAACATACCAAATATGTGCAACTGGAGTTACAAGTTCAATATGACCCATACGAGTACGACGAACTTTAGTAGATGTTACTTCAACACCACATTTCTCACATACCACACCTTTATAACGCATCTTTTTGTATTTACCACAAAGACACTCATAGTCTCTTACAGGACCAAATATTTTTGCACAAAAAAGACCATCACGCTCAGGTTTAAGAGTACGGTAGTTAATCGTTTCAGGTTTTTTTACTTCACCGTGACTCCATGACATTACCTTCTCAGGTGATGCAAGGCGAAACTGTAGTTGTTTAATATCTTTTGGTCTATTATCTTCTGTTACTGCAACTGGTACTAATTTACTCATCTTCATCCACCTCGTCCATAATCTCTACATCAAGAGCAAGCGCTTGTAGCTCTTTTGTTAAAACAAATAGTGTTTCAGGAATACCAGATGGTGGAACCAATTCACCTTTTGTAATTGCTTTATAAGCACGTACACGACCATCAACATCATCAGATTTGATAGTTAACATCTCTTTAAGAACTGCAGAAGCACCATATGCTTCAAGAGCCCAAACTTCCATTTCACCAAATCTTTGTCCACCAAAGAGTGCTTTACCACCAACTGGTTGTTGTGTAACAAGTGAGTATGGTCCAGTTGAACGTGCATGAATTTTTTCATCAACCAAGTGATGAAGTTTAAGTACATACATATACCCAACATTTACACGCTCTTTAATTTTTTCACCAGTAAGCCCATTATAAACAACAGTTTTACCATCAGCATCCATTTTAGCAAGTTCAAATAATTTATCGAATTCAGCTTGATTTACACCTTCAAAAATTGGAGTAGCAAAACGTACTCCCCCTTTTGCCCAGTCTCTCGCGTAATTTAGAAATTTTTCATCATCCATATCGCCAATAACTTTCACTGCATTCATCATACCTGCAACATCAGCGATAGCTATCATTTTAGAACGCATATTTTGTACAAAATCAGCTTGTTTTGACTCAAATTGCTCAAGTATTTGATTTCCTAATTCACGTCCAGCCATACCAAGATGCATCTCTAAAATCTGACCAATATTCATACGAGATGGAACTCCAAGTGGATTAAGACATACATCAACTGACCGTCCGTCTTCCATATACGGCATGTCAACTTCAGGAACAATTATAGAAACAATACCTTTGTTACCATGTCGTCCAGCCATTTTATCACCAACTTTAAGTTGACGCTTTGTTGCAATATACACTTTTACATACTTAACAACACCATTTGGTAGAATGTCATCTTTTTCTAAAATAGTTAATTTTTCTTCATGTTCATCTCTAAAAACACGTTTTTGTTTTTGGAAATAATTTTTAGTTTTTGTGTACTCATTTTGAATCTCTTCGCTAAATGATTTAACAATTGCATTCATAGCAAAACGACTTACTTCAACAAGGTCAGCACCATTGATAGTGTCACCTTTTTTATAATCAGTTTGCGCAATTGTAATGTCGTTTGTTAACGTTTCTTTCGTTAAAAGTTTTGTAACACGTAACATTTCTTCTTTATCTATCATAAGAAGTCTGTCATAATGTTCACGTTCTAAATAATCTCTTTCTTCTTTTTCTAACTCTAAAGAACGAGGATCTTTGTCGTAACCTTTTTTCGTAAAGATTTTAATGTCAACAATAATACCTTCCATAGATGGTGCACAGTAAAGTGATTTATTTACCACATGTCCAGCTTTTTCACCAAAAATAGCACGAAGAAGTCTTTCTTCTGGAGTTGGTTTCACTTCACCTTTTGGAGAAACTTTACCAACTAAAATCATACCACCACTTACATGTGTACCAATTTTAACAATTCCAGAATCATCTAAATGTGCAAGTTCATCATCACGTACATTTGGAATATCACGAGTGATTTCTTCGACACCATGCTTAAGTTCACGTGCTTCAAGTTCTTTTTCATAAATATGAACAGAAGTAAATGCATCTTGACGAATGAGTCTCTCCGAGATTACAATTGCATCCTCAAAGTTATAACCGTTCCAAGGCATAAACGCAACCATAGCATTAACACCAAGGGCAAGTTCACCTTGATCCATATTTGGACCATCAGCAATAATTTGATCTTTTGCAACTTTTTGTCCAACTTTTACAATTGGTTTTTGGTTAAAAGATGTATTTTGATTCGTTCTTAAGTTTTTCTGTAATGGATAGTAATCAATATAAATTTCATCATTATCATTACCCATTACATAAATATGTTTACCATCAACTTTTTCAATTACCCCTGAACGTTTCGCTTTGACACATTCCCAAGCATCACGAGCTACGAGTTTTTCAACACCCGTTCCAACCATAGGTGAGTACGGTCTTAAAAGTGGTACTGCTTGACGTTGCATGTTTGATCCCATTAAAGCACGATTGGCATCATCATGTTCTAAGAAAGGAATAAGTGAAGCAGCAACACCAACTACCATGTGAGATGAAAGGTCAGCGTAAGCACAGTCACTTGGACTACCATTAAGAATTTCACCATCTTGTCTAATTGTAATTATTTCATTAGAAAACTGACCATCTTTATCTAAAGGGTTCGATGCCGCAGCAATTTTAACACCCTCTTCTTGTGTAGCAGTTAAGTAAATAACTTCATCTTGAACTACACCATCTTTTACTATTTTGTAAGGAGCTTCAATGAAACCATGTGCATTTACTTTAGAGTATGTAGCAAGTGTATTAATAAGACCAATATTTTGACCCTCTGGAGTCTCAACTGGACAAATTCTTCCATAGTGTGTTGGATGAACATCACGTACTTCAAATCCAGCACGCTCTTTAACAAGACCACCCTCACCTAGTGCAGAAAGTCTACGCTTATGTGTAACTTCAGAAAGTGGATTTGTTTGATCCATAAACTGTGAAAGTTGTCCACCTGAGAAAAACTCCATAATAGTTGATGTAATCATTTTAGAGTTAATTAAATCATGTGGCATAAGTTCAGACATAGGACCACTCATAGTAGAGAGTTTATCACGAATAGCTTTTTGCATTTTCACAAGACCATTATGTAACTCATTACCAAGAAGCTCACCAATAGAACGAATACGACGATTTCCAAGATGATCTCTATCATCAATGTGACCTTGACCATTTTTAACTTTGATTACATATTTAACTGATTCTATAATATCTTGATGTGTAAGCACAGTAATATATTCAGGAATATCCATACCAAGTTTATGATTCATTTTCATACGACCAACTCTGGTTAAGTCGTATCTTTCAGGATCAAAGAAAAGCTGATTTACAAATGCTTTAGCAGCATCTTTAGTTACGGGTTCACCAGGTCGCATTACTTTATAAATACGAATTGCAGATAAATCATTTTCATCTTCAATTTCTTCTGTTTGTTTAAGAAGTTTAAGTGAGTCAGCATCAGCATTAAATGCATTTATAACAGAATTATCAACACCATCAGCTAAATCATTAGCAATTTTAAATTCAGTTATACCAATTTCTGCCATTTTTTTCAATTTAGCATCATCAATATGTGTCATAGTGTCAAAAAGAATTTCACCAGTCTCTGGGTCAATAATTGCTTCAGCTAAATATCTTTCAATTAAGATTTCTAAAGGGTATTGAACTTCGCTAAGACCATCATCAGCAAATTTTTGCGCTTTTTTAACCGAAAGTCTTTTACCAGATGCAATAAGTACATTTGAATCAAGATCTACTAAATCATATGCAATTCTACCAATATAATCCGTTTGTTTAAAAGCAACACTAAACATATTATCTTTAATGTTAATAGTTTGAATTGGATAAAATAATTTTAAAATATCTTGTTTAGAATATCCTAAAGCACGAAACATAATAGTTACAGGCACTTTACGACGTTTATTAATTCTCATATAAAGAATATCTTTTGGATCATACTCAAAATATAACCATGAACCACGGTCTGGAATAATTTGACCAGTATAAATAAGTTTATTACCTGCGGTAGTTGATTCTTCTTCTTTAAAAATAACACCAGGTGATCTGTGAAGTTGATTTACAACAACTCTTTCAACACCATTAATAATAAAAGAAGTTCTCTCAGTCATTAAAGGAATATCGCGAACAAAAATACTTTGTTCTTTAATATCTTTAACCCCAAGTTTTTCTTTTGTATTTTCGTCTCTGTCCCAAAGAACAAGACGTGTTTTCATTCGTAAAGATACAGCGTATGTTAGTCCACGCTCCATACATTCACGAACAGTGTATTTTGGTTTTCCAACTTCTGAACCAAGATATTCAACTGTTAATCTATTTTGAACATCATGAATAGGAAAAACAGATTGAAATACATTTTCAATACCGCTAAGCGTTCTATCTTTCTCTTCTAACATCAAAAATTTATCATAAGAATTTTGTTGTAACTGTAATAAGTTCGGTACTTCAATTTGCTGAGGAGTTTTAGAGAAGTCTACACGAAGACGATTTCCGGAATATAAAGTGTTTAACATAGGCAACCTCGATAAGTGTTAATTAAGGGTTTAAATTTATTTTAAATTTAAACGTATCATATCTAGACGTCTCTAGATAGATTGTGAGCTCTTACAAAACTGGCTCGTATTTACAGTGCTTATAAACGACATAAGGGCACTTTTAGGAAGAGACTTCATCCCGTCCTAAAAGCGCCCAAAATGAGAGCCGAAGCTCTCTTAAGTTGATATTACAGGTAAACCTGCATACCCCTAAAGGGGCAACTTATTTAATTTCTGCTACTGCACCAGCAGCTTCTAAAGCAGTTTTTGCTTCTTCAGCAGTATCTTTATCTACGCCCTCTTTGATTGTAGATGGTAAACCTTCACAAGCTTCTTTTGCTTCTTTAAGTCCTAAACCAGTTAAAGCACGAACAGCTTTAATAACACCAATTTTTTTAGCACCAATATCAGTAAGTACAACATCAAACTCAGTTTGTTCAGCAGCAGCTTCGCCACCAGCAGCAGCGCCACCAGCTACAGCAACAGGTTGTGCAGATACACCAAATTTTTCTTCAAATTCTTTTACTAATTCAGAAAGTTCTAATACTGAAAGCCCTGAGATAAATTCTAATACGTCTTCTTTAGTTACAGCCATAATATGACTCCTTGTTTATTTTAATTTTTAGTTGAACTGCTTATGCAGATTCTTCTTCTTTTTTCTCTTTAAGAGCGTTAAGTCCAATTGTAAAGTTAGCAACTGGAGCCATCCAAGTAGCAGCAAGCATACCAAGTAACTCTTCACGTCCTGGAAGTTTAGCAAATGCTTCAACTTTAGCAGCATCAGCAGCTTCACGATCAATATACGCAGATTTGATTACAAATAATTCGTTTTTCTTAGCGAAATCAGCAACTACTTTAGAAGTAGCAACAGAATCTTCACCCCAAACAAAAATATTTGTATCTTTAATCTCGATACCAGTTAAATTAGATTTTGCAAGTGCAATTGTTGCTAAAGTATTTTTAACAACTTGAACTTTCGCATCTTTTTCTTTAGCTGAAGTTCTTAAACCTTCTAAATCAGATACAGTTAAACCTTTATAGTCACATAGAACTACAGTTTGAGCTGTTTCAAATTCACCAGCAAGTACTTCAATAATCTCAGCTTTTTGTGTTTTTGTCATAAAATTTTCTCCTTTTAGACAATCTTCAAATAGGAAATTAAGCATATATAACTATACGCACCCGTTATCTTTAGTCCATAAAATGCAGTTATCATTGATAATAAGTTTCTAAAGTTTAGAAACTTAATCGAGTGAATAACTTTAAAGTATCCTAACAATTGTTAGGACACTAAAAATTATTTAATATCTGCTAATTCAGAAAGATCAAATTTTACAGATGGACTCATAGTTAAACTAAGAGCAGCATTTGTAATATAACGACCTTTTGCAGAAGCTGGTTTTTGCTTGTTAATAGCAACAATAAAAGCAGTGATATTTTCAGCTACTTTATCAGTGTCAAAACTTGCTTTACCAATACCGGCATGGATATTACCTTTTTTATCAACTCTAAATGCAACTTGACCGCCTTTAACATTTTTAACAGCAGTAGCAACATCTGGAGTAACTGTTCCAGTTTTAGGGTTAGGCATTAAACCTTTTGGCCCAAGAATACGACCAATTTGACCAACAAGTCCCATACAATCTGGGGCAGCTACAACTACATCAAAATTAAAGATTCCTGCTTTAATGTCTGCAACTAAATCATCAGTTCCAACGATATCAGCACCAGCTGCTTTTGCTTCATCAGCTTTAACGCCTTTAGCAAATACTGCAACACGAACTGTTTTACCAGTACCATGTGGAAGTACAATCGCACCACGTACCATTTGATCAGCATGACGAGGATCTACATTTAAGTTCATTGCAATTTCAACAGTTTCATCGAATTTTGCACTTGATAAGTCTTTCATCGCTGCTGCTGCTTCAGCAACAGTATAAGCTTTAGTATTATCTATTTTTTCTAATAATGATTTATATCTTTTACTCATTTTCAAATTTCCTTTATCTAATTCTTCCACAAAATTTTATATCTATAGTGGTATTGATTTTCTCATATAATAGAGAACTAAGAATCCTTAGTCTACTACTTTAATACCCATTGAACGAGCAGTACCAGCGAGAGTATTTGCTGCCATATCTTTATCATTAGTATTTAAATCAGCAATTTTAGCATCAACAACTTCCATTAATTGTGCTTTAGTGATTTGTCCTACTATGTTTTTAAGTGGATTATCAGTACCTTTTTTAAGTCCTGCTTTGTGTAAAAGTAAAGCAGATGCTGGTGGTTGTTTTGTAATAAAAGTAAAACTTCTATCAGTATAAACAGTAATAACAACAGGTACTTTGAATCCCATTTTATCTTTTGTTTTTTCATTAAATGCTTTAGTGAATTCCATGATGTTAACACCACGTTGTCCTAGAGCTGGTCCAACTGGAGGAGCAGGGTTTGCTTTACCAGCATCAATATGTAACTTAATATAGTCCATTACTTTTTTTGCCATTATATATCCTTGTTTGTGTTTTATGAAACAAGATAAATTAAATTCATCTTGCTACGCTAACGTTTTTAGCTACGCTAATATAAAATTTATTTAAAATCTTATATTAACGTAGACTCAATACGTTAAATTATTTTTTCTACCTGTGTATATGAAATATCCACGGGCGTTGCTCTACCAAAAATAGAAACATTTAACTTTAATGTTCCATGTTCTAAATCATACTCATCAACTGTTGCAGTAAAGTTTGCAAATGGTCCATCAATAATTCGTACTGTTTCCCCATTGTCAAAAAATACTTTTGGTTTAGGTGCTGCACGGTTATTAACACGATCAAGTATTACGTTAATATCGTGTTCGCTTAATGGTGTTGGAATATTACTCTCACCAATAAATCCAGATACCTTTGGAACACCTTGAATCATATGTTGGATTTCTGTATTTAAATCAATCTTAGCAAATACATATCCTGAGTATAAAGATCTTTCAGTTACTTTTTTCTTACCATCTTTTACTTCTATAACATCTTCAGTAGGAACAATCACTTCTTCAATAAAATCTTGAAGTTTAAACTCTACAATCATATTTAAAATTGCGTCTCTTACTAATCTATCACTACCATAAGTCTGAATCGAGTACCATTGATGTGCCATTAACTTTCCTTAACCTAAAATTACAGACATAACTGATGACATAATCAAATCAACAAGTGCTAAAAAAGTTGCAACTGCAGCTACAACAATTACAACAGCGATATACGCTTGCTTTACTTGACCCTTAGTCGGAAAAATTACTTTTGTTAACTCGGCCTTAGCATTTCTAATGTGTACGTTTAAGTTCATTTATAACTTTCCTAAAAAATAATTCATTTATTATAAATAATTCCCTTAAGATTTACTTATAATATATGTGGCAGGCGCAGGGGGACTCGAACCCGCAACACCCGGATTTGGAATCCGGTGCTCTACCATTGGAGCTATGCGCCTATATGTGATGTTAACGCAATTTAAATAAAATTCAAATTTGCTACGTTAACACTTGGATTTCTTCAGCAGAATGCTCATGTAACTCGTTACATTTAAAGAAAATAAAAAGACTCCACTGTAATTACAGTTTCATCTCTTTATGGTTTGTATGCTCTCTACAGAACTTACAGTATTTTTTTACTGAAAATTTTTCAGTATGAGTTTTTTTGTTCTTTGTTGTGTGATAATTACGTCTCGTACATTTCTCACAACCTAAGTGAATTGCTTCTCTCATTTTATATGACCTTTTTTAATTCTTATCAATAATTCACGTAAGTGAATTATTTGATAATTGTTGCAACAACACCAGCACCAACAGTTCTTCCACCCTCACGGATAGCGAAGTTAGTACCTACTTCTAGTGCAATTGGGTGAATTAACTCAGCAGTAATACTTACGTTATCACCTGGCATAACCATCTCAGTACCTTCTGGTAATGTAATAGCACCAGTAACATCAGTAGTACGTACGTAGAACTGAGGGCGGTAGTTTGAGAAGAATGGCGTATGACGACCACCCTCATCTTTACTTAGAACATAAATTTCTGCAGTAAATGTAGTATGCGGAGTAATAGTTCCTGGCTTACAAAGAACTTGTCCACGTTGCACTTGCTCTTTAGCAATACCACGAACTAAAATACCACAGTTATCACCAGCGATTCCTTGATCCATTTCTTTACGGAACATTTCAACACCAGTAACAGTAGTTTTTTGCGTATCAGTGATACCAACGATTTCAACTTCTTCACCAACGTTAATAGTACCACGATCGATTTTTCCAGTAACAACTGTACCACGACCAGAGATTGAGAAAACATCTTCAATAGGCATTAAGAAGTCTTTTTCAGTATCACGAACTGGCTCAGGAATCCATTCATCAACAGTTTTCATAAGTGCTTTAATCTTATCAGACCACTCACCAAGAGTACCAGTTTTAGCTTCTTCAAGAGCCATTGTTGCTGAACCAGCTGTGATTGGAGTATCGTCACCTGGGAAATCATACATGTCAAGAAGTTCACGAATTTCCATTTCAACTAATTCCATTAGCTCTTCATCATCAACCATATCTTCTTTGTTCATGAAAACAACGATATATGGAACACCAACTTGCTTAGAAAGAAGAATATGCTCACGTGTTTGAGGCATAGGGCCATCCGCTGCAGAAACAACTAAAATAGCACCGTCCATTTGAGCAGCACCAGTAATCATGTTCTTAACATAATCGGCGTGACCAGGACAATCAACATGAGCATAGTGACGGTTATCAGTCTCATACTCTACATGTGAAGTAGCGATAGTAATACCACGTTCTCTTTCTTCTGGAGCATTATCAATTTGATCATAATCCATAAGTTCTGCGCCATTTGTTACAGCTAATACTGCTGTAATTGCAGCTGTTAATGTTGTTTTACCGTGGTCAACGTGTCCGATTGTACCAATGTTTACGTGGGGTTTATTACCACGTTCAAATTTCTCTTTTGCCATAGTGTCTCCTACTTATTTTGTGAATTTAAATGGAATTATATCCAAAAATCATTCAATTATTGCTTAAATTTAAGTAAACTTATATTTTATGGTGCTGACGGTGGGATTCGAACCCACGGCCTCTTACTTACCAAGCAAGTGCTCTACCCCTGAGCCACGACAGCAATAGAGTAAAATAAGCAATAATTGAATAATTCTTTTGTACATTAATATTAGTTTTTTGTTGTGATTAGATTTCTATATACATAATATATAGTGAATGAAGTAAGATTAAAGATTGTACTTCAGCTTCCAGAAAGAGAATAATTTTCAATGGAGCGGGAGACGAGATTCGAACTCGCGACAGCCTGCTTGGAAGGCAGGAACTCTAGCCACTGAGTTACTCCCGCAGCTTCATTGATTGTTATGGTGGTGAGAGAAGGAGTCGAACCTTCGAACCCATAGGGAGCAGATTTACAGTCTGCCGTCGTTGGCCACTTGACTATCTCACCGTTTAATTATTTTATCTGGTCTAACACTGTTTCTAATATTCAAATTTCAATGGTGCTGACACGAGGATTTGAACCCCGGGCCTGTTGATTACAAATCAACTGCTCTAGCCAACTGAGCTATGTCAGCATCGAAATTGAAACAGCATTATAGTGCGTATTGCTTTTAATGTCAAGGACTTTTTAAAAGAATAATGAAATTCTTCTCCATCAACTTTATTTCATCTAAAAAGTGGGTAAGTTTCCTATAGGTGCAGAGAGTACATTAGGCGGAGTAATAGCATTTTCATTTATAGTTGCAGGGGTCGTAGAAACAACTGAGGTACCCGAACCAGATATATTAACTACTGGAGAATTACTCGTAGTTGCAATTGGGCTTGATCCTGAAACGCCACTTCCAGATGAAGATGCGCTAGAAGAACTAGCTGATGAAGAGCTACTACCTCCCCCTCCACCGCCACAACCGACGAGTAGTGTTATTACTATTAAAACTTTAAATATATTAAAAAGTGATTTAAGCATTTTTAAACTCCAGAATAAATTTCATATAAGCTAATTATACTATAATTGTCTATTATAAAGGAATACAATGAAATATATGCTTCTCTTATCTTTGTTATTTTACGCAACCCTTAGTTTAGCTAAAACGAGTGCTACAGATTTCAATAATGCAAAAAATCTTTTTGACAATAAGCAATACCAAAAATCTTACGATGCATTTTATTCCCTCTTTCAAAAAGACTTAGAGAATCCAAATATAAACTTCTATCTTGGTAGCAATGCTTATATGTTACAAAACTATGAAATTGCTATTTCTGCATATGAAAGGGTTTTAAATATTGATTCGAAGTCTATTCGAAGTAATTTAGAAATTGCTAAATGCTATTTTGAACTTAAAAATTATAAAAAAGCCAAAGAAATATTCTCCAATATTCTCAAGCAAGACATTCCATTAAATGTAAAAGAGAATGTTATTTTATTTGTAGAAGCTATTGATTCCAAACAGCAGAAACATTTTTTTACAAATGTTTTTATTTTTGGTATAAACTATGATAGTAATATAATCAGCAACAATGATGATAACTTTGCACTCGCTAATAATCCAGCTAATTTAAATACACAAAACAATAAAACAGGTTTTGCGCATCAAGAAATACTTTCTATCGGACATAAATATAAAATAAATGATTCAGTAAATGTAAAAAATGATTTTCTTTATTTTCAAAAAGCATATTTTAATTCTAACAATTCTAAGTATGATATAAATTTTATACAATATTCTCCAGCAATTTCTGTTGTTTATAAAAAATATATGATTGATTATGCAATGTTTGCTAATAAAATATATTATGGTTCAGAACCTTTAATGTATAATTATGGTTTACATCCTAAAATAAAATATCTTTACTCTCCTGATACAATCATAGACGGTTCTCTTAAATATCAAAAAAAATCAGCTACTAATACTGATTTAAATACTGATCTTTTAGCGCTTGACAGTAAAGTTAAATACAAATATGACAAGCAATTTGCATTTACGCTTTATGCATTAATACAAAGGGAAAAGAGACTTCAGGGTAACCTAACTGATACCGATTATGATATGCTTAACGTATCTGCATCTCTTGAATATATATATAAGTCAGATATAATACTTACACCCTCATTTCATGTTAGCACAAAATCGTACACATATAGAGATGTAAACTATAATAAAAAACGAAATGACAATGAATATAAAGTACTCCTAAATACAACGTACTTATTTAGTAAAAAACTCATTTTTAATTTTGACGTACAGTATACACAACATAATTCAAATATTCCTCAATGGGAATTTGATAAAACTTCTATAACAACTAATGTTATAGTCTTATTTTAAGCAAAGGTACAATTATGAAACATTTTATATTATTTTTAGTATTTACAACAAGTGTACTTGCAAGTATTGGTAGTATTTCATCAATGAAAGGTTCTTTTACAGTTTCAAGAGAAGGTGAAGTAATGAAAGGAACCATAGGTTTAAAACTTGAAGAAAAAGATATATTGAACACGCAAAAAAAATCAAAAATACAAATTATCTTTAAAGATGGAACAATCGTAACAGTTGGAAAGTCTTCCACTTTTAACATCGAGTCTTATTTTTATGAAGAGAACAATGCCGAGAGTGCTAAAGTGGGTTTTGCATTTTTAAGGGGTTCATTTAAATCTATAACTGGTAAAATCGGTAAAATTGCTCCAAGTAAATTTAAACTTAGAACAAAAACTGCAACTATCGGAATCCGTGGAACAACTGTAGCTGGAGATCAAAATACAATTGCTGTTTTTGAAGGTGAAGTTATTGTTGAAGGTGGAGATGGTGTCACACAAGTAGTTGGGGCCGGTCAAATGACGAGCACTCCACCTAGTGGACCTACGCCAGCAGTTACATTCGTGAAAGGGACCTTAGATTCTGCTGTGGAAGAAGGAGATGATTCCGGAGTAGAGCCAAACAAGACTCAAAATCCAAAAAGTAAAACTGATGATGACGATTCAAGTAATAGTAGCGGTACTACTGATTCTAAAACATCTAATGCTACTGGAGATACCAGTAGCTCTTCACCACTAGTAACACCGGAGGCAGAAGTAGTTCTTGTAGTCGTTCCTGATATACCAGCTGTCGTAATAGACCCAGTAGACATTGAAACAACTGATGAAACAGTAACTGCTGATGACACAGTTACTACAGATGATACGACAACAACTGACAGTACTACTACTGATGCAACAACGACTGGTGATACCGTAGACACAGTTGCATCCCAAACAACTACAAGCACAGTTGATGATGTAACAATAGACACAACGGATTTAACACAAAATAGTTCTCTTACATCAGATACAACAGGTATAGCATCTTATTTAGATTATGGATATTGGGAGGATACTCAAGGAGTTGCTATTACTACTTATATTTCCGGAGTTATTACAGCAAGTGAAACAGTTAATACACTTATAAATGCAGGTGGAACAGCTTCATATACTGGCTCTATTAACGCTATAGTAACTAATGGCGCTTCTAAAGTTGCTTCATCTGGTGCATCAACTCTTTATATGGATTTTAATGCTAATACATTTACGGGAAATATAGATGTCACAGAAGGTACATTTAAAGCAAATATAGCTGGAACTATTAGCAAGTATGGGTTTACTGCAACAAGTGTAACGGATGCCACTAATAGTGAAGCCGCTATAACAGGGGGAAATATGGATGGGAATTTTTATGGGAATAACGCACAAGCAGTTGGGGGAACATTCCAACTTAAGAGCGAGAACTCTGGTACAGCAGATGGAGTATTTGGATTATTAAAAGAAGAAACAACTAACCTAGATAGTGCACAGTAATTGTTTACTTATCTAAAAGTGTAAAGAATGACCATCTTCAACCACTTCAGGTTCCCATTTTTTACATTTAGCTGCTAGTTCTTCTTTAATCTCTTCTAAGAAGGAAGGCTTCACATGGTTTATATACATTTTCACATCATCTCTCTTTAAATTTTCTAATCTTTGTACTAGTAATTCTGGGGTTAAATGCTTACTCGCTTTAGCTAAAGTGTCTAAGTGTGATGGAAAAGAGCATTCAATAACCATAGACTTAATACTTAAGTCATTATTTAAAATATTTATAATGTTATCTGTATTGTACGTATCTGCTGTTATTAAAATACTTGTCGCATCTTTTTTATAAATATAACCACAACTTGGTACTGTGTGGTCTGTTTTAAAAGCTTTTATAGATTCAGTATTTGAAAGCGTATACTCTTTGTTTAACTCTATTGGAGAGTACTTTATACATACATCAGAACCATCAGGTAGTTTTATTTTTGAAAAATCTGGCCATATTATGTCATTTAAAAAATGCTTTTGGATTGCATCTAATGTTTGAGGTAATCCACGTAAAGTAATTGGTTTTTTCATTGCATCAAAATAATTATCTATAATATATGCGATATCACATATATGGTCTAGGTGAGAATGTGTAATCCAAATAGCATCTAGTGCAACAGATTGTTCTTGCAATGTAGTTAATAAATTTCCAGCATCGATAACATTTTTGCTATTAAGAAAAAAGGAACTTGTTCCAAAACCTTCTGCTTTTGTACCAAAGGCACCTAGTGCACGTATAAAGTTTCCACTATCTTTATCTTTATCTTTGTCCTCTTCAAATTCGTCTTTAAAAGTTTCTCTAATAGCAAAGATTTTATCTATGTTTTCAAAAAGTAAGTCTACTAATTTTGGGTCAAACTGCTTTGCTCTTTCTTCACGAAAAAGCTTTAAAATCTTTTCATCATTCCAAGCTTTTTTATATACTCTATCTGAACCAAGTGCATCAAATACATCTGCGATAGCTGTAATACGGCCATATATATGAATATCTTCACCTGAGAGTTGTCTTGGATAGCCTTTTCCGTCCCATCTTTCATGATGCTCATGTGAAACAATTGATGCAGCTTTTAAAATAGGTCTCTCAGACTGATTCGTCATTTTATAACCAAGCTCAGCATGTGTGTCCATGATTTTACGCTCTTTCGCATTAAAGCGACCTGGCTTATTTAAGACAGAATCAGGAATAGCAACTTTTCCAATATCGTGCATTGGGCTTGCTTGCTTTAAAAGTTCAGCTTCTTCTTTAGGTAAACCGTATGCTAAAGCAAGTAGTTTAGAATACTCAGCAACACGTTTAACATGGTTCCCGGTCTCTTTACTTCGGCTTTCACCAACTGCACCCATCGTAAAAACAACTTCTCTTTGTGTATCTTCGATTTCTTGCATTAATCTACCTGACTCTACGGTCTCAGCAGCATAGGTACTTGCAAGCATAAGTCTTTGCATATCGGCTTTATCAAAAGAACCTTTTGCACCACGATGATTTATAACCTGAAAAGCTCCAATGACTTCATCGTCTTTATCAAACATCGGAATAACCATCATACTTTTAGTGCGGTATCCTGTTTGTTTATCTATAGAACTGTTGAATCGATCATCACTATATACATCTTCAATGATAATTTTTTCTTCATTTGTAATTGCTGCACCAACAATACCACTGTTTATATCAACTTCTATGGCTCCTGTCCCTTGGGCAACTTTAGTCCAAAGCTTTTTTTTATCTTCGCTTACAACCCATACCGTACATCGATCAGAACTCGTTAAAGCTCTTCCCATTTCCGCTAAAACACTAATAATATCATCTCTATTTCTAAGTGACGAGACTTCTGTTAAGTGAATAAATACTAACTCTAATATTTCTGTGGCATCTAACGCTCTTGCATGTTTCATAAACTATCCTAAACAATTACTATTTTCTTTATTATATCAATTTGCACTTAATTAACCTTATATTTTTAAATTTAGTTTAAGATATGCCTAATTTTTATTAGATTATAAGGTGAGGAATGAAAAACAATACTCCATTAGAAAATCATTTAGCTGCACTTAGTATTACTGTATTTCAGAAGGAACACTTAGAGTTTCTCTATACATATGCATCACAAGAAGGTTGGTATGTGGAAAAAACCCACATGCAATGCCAGTTTAAAATGTATCCAAATGACTTTTTTATTGCATATAGAGAGGATACTCTTGTTGGTTTTGTCCTAGCAACAAAAGAATCAGATTCACTTGGCTTCATCAGTACACTTTTAGTTTTAAAAGAGTTTAGGGGGCGTGGGTATGGTAAAACACTCCTAAAGCATGCTATTTCACATTTAGGTACAAGGCAAATTGCTTTAAATAGTATTGTAAATAAAGAAAACCTTTATAAAAAGTTTGACTTTACAGCCTACTTTGATGTTATTACATATACGTTTGTTGTTGGGAGTGTTAGCATTAACCAAGAAGTTATAAATGCCCTTACTATTTCCACAAAGATAGAGCGCAAAGAACAACCTCCTTACATGCAATGCTTACTCCAACAAAAAGATATTCACTTCCAAACAGTATATAAAAAAAATTCACTTTCCTCTTTAGGATTTTTTCTTCTTTTTAAAGATGGTTATAAAATAGTACTCCAATCATCAGATATAAATGAAGCACTTATCCTCTTTTTTTCACTCATGAAATCTATAAAAAATGGGACGCCAGTATATATGGAAGTAGCAAAGACCAAACCTTTACTCATTGCACTTGTTGAATACCTAAACATGAAAGAGTATGAAAGAACAACAAGAATGTATAATAAAATATTAGATTAATATGCTATACTTTTTATATAATAAGTAAAGGTTTTTTATGTACAAATATTTTTATTCTTTTTTTCTATGCATAAATCTTTTGGCAGATTCTTCCCTTGGTGTAACAGTGCCTCAAAACCAAGAGAGAATCACACACTCTTTTACACTACAAGAAGACCTAGAAAAACATTCTAAAGATAATGAAAGAAAAAAAGACCCAAGAGCACAACATAAATGGATGATTATTCATGATAAACCTAGCCCCAATATACTCCTCAAAGAAGGTGATATTTTAAAAATATGCGATCAAAAGTATAGAGTAAGAAAGTATGAAAAACTTTGGTATATTGCTCAAAAGTATAGTTGCACGAGTGAAAATTTGTTCCAGCAAAATCCTTGGTTAAAAAAACGAATTATCAAAGAAGAAACGACGCAACTCAAAACACATCAACGCACAACACAAAAAATAACTATACATACAAAAAAACAGCTCTCCGTACACCTAAAAAAAGGCGACAAACTACTTATACGAAATTACTATACGCACACCGTTAAAGAAGATGAAAAAATTTGGCAAATTTCTAAAAACTACAACTATAAAATTCGTGCAATTATCAAAAACAACCCTTGGTTAGAAAAAGAAAAAAGAATTACTTATCAATAAATCCTTTTAATTTTTCTACTTCTAATATCTCTTTTTCATCTACTAATGTCATTTTAAATCCTCGTATAATTAATTTTATGAGTAAACTTAAGGACTTAAGCATAAAAAATAAAACTTTAATTCTTATCCCGAGGAACAAACTCCAAAACAGTAGCATTTATACAAAAGCGTCTTCTTCCATCTGAGAGAGGAAAAACGTGTCCTAAATGGATACCGCTCTTTTTTGCGCGTACTTCTATGCGTTGCATTCCGTATTTGTTATCTTTGAGTTCTGTTGTTGTGTTGTCCACTGACTTATAAAAACTGAGCCATCCTGTTCCTGAGTTAAAGCGGTCATTTGTATCAAAAAGTACATCACCTGATATTTTATCTATAAAAACGCCATCAGGAGTATTTTTAAAAATATCGTACTGCTTGCAAAAGCTTCTGTCAGTTCCCTCGTAAAAAGCAACCTTATAACCCTCAGATTTTTCACCTAACTTAAATGCTCCAAGTCTTTCATAAAAATCTTTGCTTCGTATGTAACCACGATGTGCAAAAACTTCTTTTCCATCTTCTATATGTAAAATCGTTGGTGTTGCATAGAGCTCAGTTTTTATGTCAAAACCTTTAAGACTTTTTGCAGTTACCGTTCTCATAGGAATCGAGCCATTGTACGCGTTACTCACATCTTTTTCAAACTTTTCACAGTAAGGACAAAATCCCTCTGCTGTTATCACTATAATCTCTTTTCCTCCAAGAGGCGTTATTACATCTGTTTTTTCTTGCTCTTTTTCAAACTTAACACCAGTACTATGATTAGGACAGTATCCATTAGGATTTCGTTTTAAGTAGTCTTGGTGGTTTTCTTCTGCTATATAAAAAGTATCAAGTGGTTTCATCTCGGTTGCAATTTTTCCAAAACCATTTGCACTAAGTAATTTTTGGTACTCCGCTTTTGTACGCAATGCTATATTTTTTTGGTTCTCGGTTGTCCAATATAAAGCACTTCTATAGTTGTTTCCAACATCGTGTCCTTGGCGATTAACTTGGGTTGGATTATGTAACTCCCAAAAAGATTTTATAAGTGTTTTAGCATCGATTTTTGTGTTATCAAAGCTTACTTTTACAACTTCTGTATGGTTTATAACGGTACTGCCATACTTCAAACGTCTCTTTGCTAGAACCTCTGTATAAGTAGGATTAGCGTAGTTTCCACCCGCGTAGCCTGACTCAGCTTTTACTACTCCATCTAAACCCTCAAAGTATTTCTCTACTCCCCAAAAACAACCCGCTGCAAATACTATGTCAATTATCATACTTTATCCTTGTAAAACTTTTTTAATTTCATCTGCTACACGAAAAGAGTTTGCGTAGATTGTCCATGTATAGGGGACACTTCCCCCTGTTGGCATAAATGAAGCATCTGTTACATAGAGATTTTCTAGCGCATGTGCCTTACAGTTTTTGTCTAAAACAGAAGTTTTCGCATCCTCTCCAAACCGACAACCACCCGCTACAAGGTTTGGAGGTGGTGCTGCTGAAATATTATAAGAAATATCTTTCGCTCCCATCTCTTTTAAAACCTTCACTGCATTTTTAGCTAAGTGCTCACCTACTTTCAAGTCTTGTGGATGCCCCCAAAGGTTTATAACTCCCACGGGCATGTGAAACTTGTCTTTTTCATGAGCATCAACACTCACAAAACATGCATCGGTTGGTAACCAGTCGTTAAACACCTCAAAGCTAAGAACCTTAGAAGTAGTAAGTTGCTTTTTAATTTTTTCTTGCAACTCTTTACCCCAAATGAGTTCTCCCTTGTCATTATATAACTCTCGACTCGCACGCGAGATTACATTTGCATGTTCAAATAAAAAGTCGATTGTTCCACCTTTAAAATTTTTGCCCTTCTCTTCATACTCGTACCAGTCTTGTAAACTACGGTTAAAAAATAAACCTCTTTGCATCAGTTCTCTGCGTTGTTTCTCAGTTAAGTCTTCAAAGTTAAAACGTCCTTGACCACTGCCACCTGCTGAAAAAATCAAGTTCTTACCAACTTCACCATTGTTATTTGCCATGCCATGTGGAAAATACTTATTTTTGGAGTTGAGCAGCAGTCGTGAACTTTCTATCGCTTGTGCTGAGAGAACAAAGATTTTTGCTTTTATTGCATGTGACTTTAAATCTTTGTCATAGTAATAAACAGCTGTAATTTTTTCAACGTCACTCTCTAGCTTATATACAAAAGACTCTGCGCGTACTTCTGCTGAACATTTTTGTAAAAGGGCTGCTCTTGCACTCCCTTTAGCGCCCGTGGCACATGCGTAACTTCCACAAAAATTACTATAAGAACAAGCGTTTCTTTTTCCCTCTGAGCGTGAGATAATAGCTCTAGGGGTAGAGATAGACTCAAAACCCAAGTTTTCACATGCTGTGTCAAACCACTCTGTCACCTTGTTTTCTTCAAGCTTTACATGTGGAAATTTTGCAGTTGAACGTGGTTCTAAGAAACTATGTTTTTTTACCTCGCCTGAAACTCCAACAACACGTTCTACTTTTTCGTAATAATGTTCTAAGTCTTCATAGTTTATACACCAGTCAACAACATTTGCACCTTTAACCTCTCCAAAGACTGATTTTAACTTAAAGTCATTTGGTTTCATTCTATGAAAATACCCACTCATTAAGTTTGATGAACCACCAACCATAGAGCCATTCCAAAAACTCCAACTGTACTCTTCTCCATCATAACGTGTGATACTTCCATCTTTTTCACGGTCATTAATGATATGTTTTTCTTCATCGAGTTTTGGAGTAAATAAATCACGACGTGAGACTGCAAGTTCATCTTTACTAATGTCTTCTTCTTTAAAAGACTTCCCTTTTTCTAAAACAAGAACCTTATACCCAGCATGTGAAAGTTCATATGCTATAGGTGCACCACCTGCTCCGCTTCCAACGATACAAACATCATAATCATACTTCATAAAAATACCTTGGTTGGACGTGGTTGACCACTTTCATGCGCAAGCCATTTCCAGCCTGATTCTTTTTTGTTTATTCCATAAATAGGATCACCTAAAGTCGCTTCGAGAATGTATTTTAAAACAGTTTGCAGCCATGATTCACCCCATGATTCTTTTGCTATAATTTGAAGGATTTTTTGACGTTTTTGTGAAGAAAGTTTTGTGTATATTGCATCATATGTATTTATAGCTTCTTCATTTAGCCATTTTGCCCCATTACGCAAAAACTTTTTACTAGCATCACTCACTTTTGTATGCTTTAAAATGAGTGAAAAATAAGCCGATGCATTATTGTCTGCATGTGGAAATAAGTCTTCTTGAAGAACTTCTAAGGTTTCTAAAGGTGTCACTGAAGCAAAAACGTCACCTTTGCTCACAAGAGAAAAAGCAGTAGTAAACAAAGCAGTTTTTAGAAATGTTCTTTTGTTTGTATTCATACTAAAACAATCTAACAAACATACTAAGACGACTTAGTCAAAAAGAGAAGAAAAAAATGTCTCTTTCTTTTTCTCTGTGTATGTACTAATTCTCTCGTCTATAAAATCAGGATCGCCTTTTTCAAACTCTTTTTGGGAAACTCTCTGGATATGTTTTTTAGGCTTATCTTCTTGAACAAAACCATTAGGTTTTCCTCCCATCGCGCCATGTCCTATACACATAATATCTCCTTTTACACCTTGTTAATATTATAATTATAACAAAGTTGTGTGTAATATTTGTGTAAGAACTTTCTTTCTTTATACCGTAGCGTTAGGATTTTTTAAAACAGCTGCGCGTACTTCTTCGTGAGGATCTTTTGCTAAAACGTCAAGAATAGAAACCAGTGTACGTGGGTTTACAGATACAGATACGCGAACCTCTTTACTTTCGTCTTTACTTAAGGTGTTGAGTAACTTTATAGGAGTATTTGCATTAAAGGCGACAGATACTCGTACGTTTTCGTCTTCGTGTGTGCTTAATTTTTGCAGTAACTCCTCTGGAGTATTTGGATTACTTGCAACCCAAGAAACAACTAAAGCATCTTCACTTAATGCAACCAAGGTTGTAACCGAAGTATTTGGATGCTCTGCGACAAACTCTCGAACGTAGCCACTTTCATCTTTACTGAGTACCGCTAAAGTTTCTGCTGTCACTTTTATATGTGCTGCTACTCGCATACGTAAAAACTGGTTTTCATCTTGAGAGAGTTTATCTAAAGACTCTGCGGAAATATTTGGGTTATTTGTAAGCATCATTCTTACATTTTCTGAATCACTTTGTGTTAATTCATCTAAAATATTTGCTGGTGTATTTTTGTCCATTGCTAATGCTAATTCTTCTGCATTTGTCATTTTTTGCCTTTAACGGTAATTTTAAGTAATAGTAATTAATTTTGCGAATTGTAGCTTGTAATCTCTTAAATAATGAAGTATCAAAGCGAATGATTAAAAATATTTAAAGGGATTGGAAGTTTTAAGGGTAATGTACATAAAAAAGACTTCTCTCCAGATACCTGCGGCACATAATGAGATAAGGTGTGCTGCTGTATTCCTACCCTGACACATTGTCTCAAACCATCATTGCACAGGTCTAAAGAGAAGCGAATGAAATTATAACCAAAAAAGTTATAATTTCCAAAGAATTTGTAAAACTATTTAATTAGGTATAGTTGCTATTGCTGCGCTTATTGCATCAACATAAGGTTTATAATCAAAATCAGCATTTGAATCTGCTCCTGCGAGCTCTACTTCTTTTGCCATTTCATAAATTTCAGTAAACTTTAAATTACCAGCACTTCCTTTAATAGAATGGGCATGTGACTTTATAGCGTTATAATCAGAAGCGTCTATTGCTTGTGATAAAGACTCCATAATACCTTTTGACTCATCCAAAAAGCTTCCAATTAACATTGGGATGTGTTTTGGTTTTAATCCTATAGCTGCTGCCATCTCGTCTGGATTTAAGTTTGAATAATCTGGGGTTAATACTGGCATGTGATATTTCCTATCTTTTTTGTACAATGTTATCATAATAATTAAAAATACAAAATAAAAAGAGGTAATAAATGGTATATATAGTCACAGCCTTAAAACCTGAGGCACAAGCTTTTAGAGACAAATATAACCTTCAAAAAATAAGCCTAGCAAATTTTAAAGTATTTTATAATGAAAATATGATGCTTATAATAAGTGGTCTCGGTGTAGAACATGCAATGATGGCTACACAAACACTCATAAACCACTACGATATAACAGATGACGATATATACGTTAATATTGGAATATGTGGGGCAAATAAAAAGTATGCAATTGGAGAACTTCTTGAAATCGGAAATTTACATTATAAACAAGAGCGTATAGAACTCCAAAGTTCAAGTGCACTAACCCTAACATGTACAAATGAAGAAATAACCCATGCAACATACGATATCGTAGACATGGAATCTTTTGGTTTTTACGAGGCTGTTATTCATAACCCTGCAATTAAACATTTTCATATATTCAAAGTTGTCTCAGACCACTTTGAGCCACAAACTGTTACAAAAGAAAAAACAAAAGCACTTGTATTTAATACAATAGATGCTATAAGTCTCATAATTAAAGGACTCGCATGAAACTACTACTTCTCTTTTTATTTTCTCTTACGCTTTCGTTTGCTAACACCCCTATAAATGACGTACAACTTAAAAAAATGATAGGCCATATGCTTATCGTTGGTTTTGATGATTCTCATGTGGATAAAGAGAGTGAAATTATTCAAAAAATAAACGAGTACGAACTCGGAGGAGTTATTCTCTTTGATATATTTTATACAGATAGAAGTAAGACGAAGAACATCAGTTCACCCCAGCAGTTACAAAAACTCACAGCAGCACTCAAAGTATTATCCAATGCACCGCTTTTAATTTCAGTAGACCAAGAAGGTGGCAAGGTAGCACGCCTTAAACCAAAGTATGGATTTGAAGCATTTCCCTCTGCAAAAAAAGTTGCAGACAACTCCTTTTATAATGCAAGAAGAACCTATAAGAAAATGTCCCATATGCTAGAAGAAAATGGTATTAACTGTAACTTTGCACCTGTCGTTGACATGGCAGTAAACAAAAAAAATAAGGTCATTTATGGATTAGAACGTTCCTTTGGAAAATCAAATATAAATATCACAACATATGCGAATATCCAAATAAGTGAGCAAAAAAAATCTAATATTATAAGTGTACTGAAGCACTTTCCAGGTCATGGTTCTTCACTTGGAGACTCACATTTAGGTTTTGTAGACATTAGTGGCACATGGGATGAAGAAGAATTACAGCCGTATAGACACCTCATTAAAACAAGCCAAATCGACATGATTATGACAGCACATGTTTTTAATGCTCATCTCGATAAAAAATACCCTGCTACACTTTCGTATAAAGTAAATACAAAACTCCTACGAGATCAAATGGGCTTTAACGGTGTTGTTGTGAGTGATGACTTGCAAATGAAAGCTATTTCAAAACACTACACCCTCAAAGAAACTGTTACACTAGCTATAAATGCAGGGGTAGACATGCTACTCTTTGGAAACCAACTAGGGCATCAAAACATAGACGAACTTGTAAATACGATACTTATAGAAGTCAAAAATGGTGCGATTCCTTTACAAAGAATTATACAAGCAAACGCAAGAATAAGCCAACTTCATGAGTAACACTTTTTCTTCTCTTGACTGGCTTGTATTTTGCACATACTTTCTCATTTTAGGACTAAGTTCTTACCTTTTTTCACGCACTACAATCACCTCAACACGAGAATATTTTGTAGGCTCAAACGCAATGCCTATGTTCGCTGTCGCCATTTCAGTCTTAGCAACAAGCCAATCAGCGGCAACCTTTTTAGGAGCACCAGAATACTCGTATAAATACGACTTCACTTTTATAGGCTTTTACTTTTCAGGTTTCTTAGCAGTTCTTTTTGTTGCTTATGTTCTCATTCCTCGGTTTTATGCACTGAGGGCGGTCACCGTTTATGAACTTCTAGGAAATCGTTATGGGGAGAGTGCAAAAAAACAAGCTGGTGTTATGTTTCTTGTTGGGCGCGTTCTTGCAAGTGGAGCAAGACTCTACATAGGTTCACTTGCAATTTCTATGATTTTGTTTGGCGATATTCTGTTTTTACATGTGGCTCTCTCCATTATTATTTTAGTATTAGGTGCTTTGGCTTATACTTACTTTGGTGGAGTAAAGTCTGTAATTTTAAGTGATAGTATTCAAGCTATAACATATATAGGTGCAGGTGTTGCTGTTGTAATTTTTCTTTACTATTCACTCCAACATGTGGAAATTATGCAAATACTCCAACAAAACAATAAACTCAACTTCATTGACACAAGTTTCAATGGCAAGTTTAGTATTGTTGCACTCTTAAGCGGTTGGTTCCTTTTAAATATCGCTGCATTTGGACTCGACCAAGACATGACGCAAAGAGTTCTTAGCTGTAAAAATGAAAAAGAAGCGGCAAAATCACTTATAGTTTCTCTACTTCTTAGTATTCCTGTTGTACTTCTCTTTATGCTTATAGGTGTTTTACTTTTTGTTTTTTACCAGCAAAGCACTGTAGTTCAAAACTTTGAAGGTGAAAAAATCACTATTTTCATGTACTATATTTTAAATGAAATGCCAGAGGGTTTACGTGGTTTAGTAACAGTAGGGGCAATAGCAGCAGCACTTTCAAGTACAAACTCCGTACTTGGTGCTATGGCATCTGTCGCAGTTGAAGACCTTTATAAACCATGGAAAGTAAAGCAAGGTACCTTGAGTGAAGCACACTTTTTAAAAGCCTCTCGTATTGCTGTCATTCTCTTTGCTGTTTTACTCTCACTCATGGCAATGCTAAGTTACTTTTGGCAGCGTTATAGTGACTTGTCTCTCATTGGTTTCGCACTTGGTGTTATGGCTTTTGCCTACACTGGTTTACTCGGAGTTTACTTCTCAGCAATTTTTACAAAGAGAGGAAGTGCTAAAACTGTTCCTTGGGCTCTATCATGTGGGTTTTTAACTGTTCTCTTTCTCCAACCTTATACTTCTGGGGTACAAATCAACTTTTCTTGGCAGATAGTTATAGGTACATTTGTGTCCTTTTTTATTATGCAACTGAGTAAAAATAATAAAAATCTTACAAACTAATACTTTTGTTAGATTTTCCAAGCTATAATAATAACAAATAATAAAAGGACGTAAAATGAAAGGTATGGTATTTACAGAACTCTTTGAACTCGTAGAAGAAAAATTTGGTTATGACCTCTTAGATGAAGTAATCGACGCTTCTCACTTAGAAAATGATGGCTCGTACGCAGCAACGGGGAGCTACCCTTTTGAAGAACTCTTACGTATTGTTCTTAACCTTAGTGAAAAAACAAATATACCAGTACCTACTTTACTTGAAGTCTATGGTGAACATCTTTTCCCTAAACTCATTAAAGTACTCCCTTTTCTTGATAAAGAAATAGATATCTTAGACTTTATCGATAGTGTTGAAAACTATATTCATGTACAGGTTAGAAAACTTTACCCTGATGCAGAACTACCAACATTTGAAGTTACAAGTAAGTCTGATACTTCTCTTTCTTTTAACTATGTTTCTACTAAAAATATTCCTCAGTTAGCCAAGGGTCTTATTTTAGGTGCTGCAAAACATTTTAAACAACCTGTAGATGTAACTATTGGTGACGCACAAGACAACAAATTTCTAATTACGGTAACAAAGACTAGCTAAATGTCTGATGCAAAATGGATACGGAGACTTGAGCGAGAAAGAAATGCTCGAAAAGAAGCTGAAAATCTTTTAGAAAGTAAAAGTTTAGAACTTTGGGACCTCAACCAAAGTCTTGAAGCGACTATAGAGCAAAGAACTGCGGACTTACAAGTAGCGCTCTCTAGTGCCCAAAAAGCAAACACAGCCAAAGATGAATTTCTCTCAAATATGAGTCATGAAATCCGAACTCCGCTTAACGCCATCATAGGTTTTGTAGACATTATGCTTAAAAAAGAGATGCCACAAGAAAAACGAAATCGCTATCTTGGAATTATCCAACAAAGTGGTAAAAATCTTCTTCGTATTATTAATGATATTCTTGATTTTTCAAAAATACAAAGCGGGAAGTTTAGCATTTTTCGTACAAAATCTGACCTTCGAGATATACTCACAAACAACTGTAAACTTTTGCAGTCCCAAGCGAGAAAAAAAGATATTACATTTACAGTAGACTTTAATGAAACCTTCCCTCAAACAATTATTTCCGATGATGCAAGAATTATCCAAATTCTTAATAATTTTGTCAGTAATGCCATTAAATTTACAGATAACAACGGCACAGTTAATGTATATTTTAGTTACGATGCAGTGCAAAAGAACTTAGAACTTCGTGTTAAAGACAATGGCATAGGTATAGACGCAAAAGCCCAAGAAAAAATATTTACACCTTTTGAGCAGGAAAACGCAAGTACCACAAAAGAGTACGGAGGAACGGGGCTAGGTTTAAGCATATCGCTTTCGCTTATTGCACTTATGGATGGTGAACTTATATTTGAGAGTACCAAGGGAGAGGGAAGTGTTTTTGGTTTTACTATTCCTATTGCTAGTATTCCTGACACTATCGAGCAAACATGAAAGATTTATTTATAGGTGTTATGAGTGGCACAAGCCTTGATGGGATAGATGTTACTTTATGTAAAATAAGCACCTCTACATGTGAACTTATACACGCAAAAGAATATTTATTTAATACAGATATAAAAAAAGAAATTT
Organism: Sulfurimonas sp. SAG-AH-194-I05; assembly: GCF_029215955.1. Lineage (GTDB taxonomy): Bacteria > Campylobacterota > Campylobacteria > Campylobacterales > Sulfurimonadaceae > Sulfurimonas. Next base: position 3,402 of record NZ_JAEMVA010000010.1, on the reverse strand, counting down.
TACATTTAATATCTACAACAACTACCTTGCAAGAAATTGGTACCCTTAATGCAAAATTAGGTACACTTTTTGCCGAAGCCATAAATACATTCATCGATATATATTCTGTAGATAAACAAGACATAAAAGCCATAGGTCTTCACGGACAAACACTTTGGCATGAACCAAATGCCAGCTACCCTTTTTCTATGCAACTCGGTTGTCCAAATGTAGTGCATGCACAAACAAACATTCAAGTTATTGCCGACTTTAGAAGTATGGATATTGCAAACGGTGGGCAAGGTGCACCTTTCGCTCCAGCATTTCACGAATTTATATTTAAGTCTTTCAAAAATAAAATCGCAGTTTTAAACATCGGTGGCATGGCAAATATCACACTCCTTCAAAACCCTCTACGTGGATGGGATACTGGTGTTGGAAATGCACTTATGGACTACTGGGTTCAAGAATGTAAAAATTTTTCTTACGATAAGGATGGTGCTTTTGCACGTTTAGGTAAGGTTCACGTGAAGTTATTAGAAAACTTTTTATCTGACCCTTATTTTAAACAAAGTGCTCCTAAGAGTACAGGAAGAGAATATTTTAACGCACAATGGCTACAAAAACATCTTGCAGCTTTTAAAAGTGTTACAAATGAAGATGCGCAAAGAACTCTTTTAGAATTAACAGCACAAAGCATTACACAAGAGATTAAAAATACCGATATAGATACACTTATCGTCTGTGGCGGTGGTGCTAAAAACACTTTTCTCATGCAAAGACTTCAAGAACTTTGTAAAAGAAAAATAAAACAAAGTAATGACTTTAATGTAAATAGTGATTTTTTAGAATCAATGGCCTTTGCTTGGCTAGCATATAAACGCGTGCATCAAGAGGAAGTCAATTTATCTTCCGTAACTGGTGCAAAGAAAAATTCAATTTTAGGTGGCATTTATGGATAATATTAAAGCGTGGCTCGAGTCTACTCCTTACAAAGCGTATGCAATAGAAGTTGCTTCAGCAGATGCAAGCTTTAGAAAATACTATAGACTTTCACATGCTTCGGAGACAGTTTTACTTATGGACTCTTCTCTTGAAAAAGACTCCCTAACTCCGTTTATACATGTGACAAATAAACTTTTAAGTGTAAATGTTCACGCACCTAAAATACTGCAAACTAATTTAGAAGAGGGTTTTTTAATTATAGAAGACTTTGGAGACACCCATTACTTAGACATGCTGGACTGGGACAACTTTGAAGACCTATACAAAAAAGCAATAGATGTAATTGTGACAATGCAAGAAGTAGATGCTTCTGACTTACCAGCGTATGACAAAGAATTCCTCACCTTTGAAATGGACTTAATGCAAGAGTGGTATATGGAAAAACTTTTACCAGTTGTATTGAGTACTTCGCAAAAGTTAATTATTGCTACTGCTGTAGATGCTATTGCAGACGAGGTTTTAAAACAACCACAGGGTATTTTTGTTCATAGAGATTTTCACTCACGTAATATTATGATGCGAAGTGATAACACCGTTGGTGTCATTGACTACCAAGATGCAATGAGCGGAGCACTTCTTTATGATGTTGCTTCGCTTTTAGAAGATTCGTATGTTGAGTTTGACAGAGAAGATATGCAAAAACTTGTTTTGTACTTTCGTGATAAAAAGGGTCTTGATGTTGATGATGCAACGATTTTACGCTGGTTTGATTTCGTAAGTATGCAAAGGCACATAAAAGTTCTTGGAATTTTTTCAAGGCTTATGAAACGTGATGGAAAAAGACAATACTTAAAAGATATTCCACTAACACTTAAGTACCTTTTTGACACAGCAAAACTTTATGATGAAACAAAACCCCTCAACCAAATGTTTAAAGAAATATAATCAAAGCCCTCATTTTAGCCGCTGGACGTGGCGAGAGAATGCGACCATTAACAGATGTTTTGCCTAAACCACTTTTAGAAGTAAGAGGCAAACCTCTTCTCCTTTGGCATGTGGAAAAACTCGTAGCATGTGGATTTAGCGAAATTGTTATAAACATCGCACATTTAGGCTTTAAAATACCTGCATACCTAGGTGATGGCTCACGTTATGGCATCAAAATCAGCTACTCCGATGAACAAAAATCTGGAGCGTTAGAAAGTGCTGGGGGCATCAAAAAAGCACTTTCACTTTTAGGAGATGAAACTTTTTTAGTTGTAAATGGTGATGTTTTTTGTGACTATATATTTGACTCCTCTTTTGAGTTAAAAGACAATCTAGCCCATCTTATTTTAGTGCAAAATCCTCCCCATAATCCACATGGCGACTTTGGACTAGACAATAACTACGCCTTAAATACAGCAAAAGAGATGTATACCTTTTCAGGAATCGGCTACTATGCTCCAAAACTATTTGCTTCATTAAGTGACATTCCATCCGCCCTAGCGCCTCTTCTTCGAGAAGAAATAAATAATAACAAAATAACTGCTACACTTCACTCTGGATATTGGCATGACATTGGTACACCCCAAAGACTCCAAGAAATAAATAACAAGCAAACATAAATAATCACTAGGTAAACATTTGATACGACTCCTCCTTTTAACACTAACAAGCACCCTTCTTTTTGCAGAATATACAAACTGTGATTTCACAAATGATCGTTATACAGAAATTTGTAATAAAGTTGTAAAAAAAGGTGTTCCTGTACATGTGGCAAACACATACTTACTCTCAAAAAAAGCACACGAAATGGAACTACGAAGTTTTAAACTTTTTCACCCTTCAAAAATAAAAAAACACCGTGCGAATGAGAAAAGAGCAAATAATGTTTTAGTAAAGTATATTCCTCGCATAGTTACACATGTAAAGAAATATGCACATGTATACGATGAGGCTGAAAAACGCTATGGAGTAAACAGAGAAGTTATTGCAGCTATTTTAATGAAAGAAACTAAACTTGACCAAGTTAAACCAAGTTTTGATGCTTTTAAAGTTTTTAATACACTCGTACGTAAAGTCAAAGTAAAATCAAAAAGAGATAAATGGCTACTCAGAATGGGAAAAGAAAATCTTATTTCAGTAATTTCGTATTGCTATAAACAAGACTTTACACCCGAGCAATGTAACTTACCAAGCTCATACGCTGGAGCTGTAGGAATTGCACAGTTTATGCCGAGTAGTTTTGTTTATATCGATAGTTATAAAAATAAAATTGGTGATTTAACAAAAATGGAAGATGCTATTATGTCAGCTGCAAACTACTTAAATAAAAAAGCCTCTTTTAACACGCTTATAGAGTGGGATAAAATTCCTCAAATGGAAGCCTTAGAAGCAAAATGGTACGATTATGCATTTGCGCATAATAATGCTTCTTTTGTATACGCACAAAGTAAGAGAAGTGGTACGAAATACGACTGCTTTTCATGTGGAAAA
>NZ_JAEMVA010000001.1 GCF_029215955.1 Sulfurimonas sp. SAG-AH-194-I05 | reverse complement strand
CCTCGAATTTGTTATAATTTTTCTTCAAGTTCTCGCTAAAAATATTTAGAACTTGTATCATTAATTATGGTTTGTAACATACTATCTGCCTCGTTCTTTTTCAATTTACCTGTAACGTTCTCGAATACCTAAGAAGAGACTAAAATTTTCTAAGAATATTTTTGTTATATTTGGATCAAAGTGCGTTCCTGAATTTTCTATGAAAAAAGCTTTAATATCTGCATCCTTCCATGCTTTTTTATATACTCTATCGCTTGCTAGTGCATCAAATACATCTGCAATAGCAGTCAAGCGACCAAAGATATGAATGTCTTCACCTTGTAAGGCATTTGGATACCCTGAACCATCCCATTTTTCGTGATGCGTATATGCAACTATCGCGGATGCTTGAAGGATTGGTCTTTTAGAATCTTTAAAAAGTTGGTAGCCTATACTTGCATGTGTTTGCATAATAACCCATTCTTCAGGATTAAGTTTTCCTGGTTTTTGTAAAATATTATCAGGTATCGCAACTTTACCAATATCGTGCATAGGTGAAGCATGGTATAAAACTTGTGCGTCAGTATCACTCACTCCTGCTAATAATGCTAGTTCTTTTGAACATAAAGCAACTCTTTTAACATGATTTCCTGTTTCTTCTGAACGACTCTCAGCGATTTCACCCATTTTATAAATCATTTCTTTTTGCGTTTCTTCTATCTCATAATGAATATTCATAATTACTGTAATATCTGAACTCATCCATAAATACTCAATAATATTTTTATTCATGTCATAGATAGGCATGACTGTAGTTTCCGTATAGTACAAGCTACCATTTCTCTTTTTTCCTGTAATCTTACCCGTCCATACATTACCATTTTCAATGGTTTTTATTATTTCTGCATATACTTTAGAGAATGTATCCGAACTCGATAGTTCTTCATGAGTCTTACCTATACTTTCATTTCCTTTAAACCCACAAATATCTTTAAATTTTTCATTAAAGGCTGTTATTTTATGGTTAATATCACAATGTGATAAAATATTACTTTTGTTAATAGCATCTTGATACTCTCTAGCAATAAGACTAGTCTCATCTAGGTTATGCTGGAGTAAATTATTTAAAGAGAGAAGTTCTACATCTTTTTTATTAATCGAAATAGCTCTATCAATTTTTAATACAAACTCTTCAATATTAAAAGGCTTATGTATAAAATCAAAGGCACCTATTTTCAAGCATTCCCGAATAGTTTCTTGGTTTGAAGAACCTGAGAGTACCATCACAGGAATATGGGCATATCTTTCTTGGTTTTTTAACTCTCGTAAAACATCCATTCCATTTCTATCTGGAAGTTCTATGTCTAATACAATTACATTTATTGTATTTTCTGTTAAAAATGTCATACCCTGCTTCGCATCTCTAGCTGAAAGAACATTATAATTTCTTACACTTAAAACTTTACTAACCTGTTCTCTCATATACCGTGAGTCTTCAATAGAAAGAACGGTGAATCTTTCGTTATCCCAAATTGTCTGCATAGTATTATGCATACTTCGTATGCTATCATTAAAGTGTTTGTCTTTAATCAAATAGTCAAGTATTCCATCTTTATAAAGAGCCTCTCGCAGTTCAAGATCTTTTTCTGCTGTAAGAACGAGTATTTTAGCCTTAGATCTTTTCATAACTTTATAGACAAGCTCTTCACCATAAGCATCTGGTAAGTGCAAGTCTAAGATAATAAAATCATATTCTTTCTCACTTAAATATTCTCTTGCTTTCTCAAATGACATTGCCTGATCGCATATATAACCATAAGCATCTAAGTGTTTATAAACTATTTTAGAAACTAATTTAGAGTCTTCAACAATTAAAATTTTATATCTTTTCATTATTATATCCTTTCATATTAGTGTGCAGCATTTATAATTTTCGCTATTTCAGCTAAGCCTACACTTGCTTTTACTGCGCCTAAATTTACTGCTTTTTGAGGCATTCCATAGACTATGGAACTCTTTTCATCTTGAGCATACGTAGCTGCTCCAGCATTCTTCATAGCCAAAAGTTCTGTTGCTCCATCATCACCCATTCCAGTTAAAAGAAAGCCTATTCCAAAGAGTCCAACATTTCTACTCATAGAGCGGAAGAGTACATTCACGCTTGGTTTATGCGAATTCACTTTTGGATAATTTTTGAGTACTACTTTGTACTGGAAGCCACTCTTTTGTACTTCCATATGCATATCTCCTGGAGCGATTAAAATTCTACCATGTATAAGGCTATCCCCATCTTGCGCTTCTTTTACATTAGAAGAAGGAAGGATTTCATTTAATCTGTTTGCAAAAGATGTCGTAAAACCTGCTGGCATGTGCTGTACTATAACAATAGGAGGATGGTTTACTTCAAGTTGTACAAGAATTTCTTCAAGGACTTGAACCCCACCCGTTGAAGAACCCATTGCTATGATTTTTTTTGAGGGGGGAAGGGAGCTTGCAACCTTAATACTACTAGATACTTGCTCCATTGTAAGAACTTTACTATCGCTAATACGACGAATATTTGGGATAAATGTTGCCCTAGATAAAGAAGCTATACGTACTTTAGATATAAACTCTACACTCCTTTGCCCAAAAAATAGCTTTATATCTGAAGTTGGTTTAAGAACAATGTCCACCGCACCCATTCTTAGCGCGTCAATAGCAGAACTGCTCCCTCTAGTAACAAGAGTAGAGCATATTATAGTAGGTATAGGCTTTTGCTTGGCAATCATTTCTAAGAAGGTGAGTCCATCCATCTTAGGCATCTCAATATCAAGAATAAAAACATCAGGAAGACCTGTTCTTTTAAATACATCAAATGCATCTACGGGATTAGCCGCACTTCCTATAATCTCTATATCATGTGCGACTGTAAAAATTTTCTTTAACTCATTACGAACTAAGGCAGAGTCATCAATAATAAAAAGCTTAATCATTCAAAGGCTCAACATTAATGGCTACTTGATTTCTTCCATTATTTTTACAAAAGTATAGTCCATCATCTGAATGCTTAATCATTTCTTCTAAGTCCTTCCCAAGTCCATATTTCACCCCAATAGAAACAGTAAACTTAATCTCAAGTCCTGCTGTTTTAAGTATATTTTCTTCAAATGAAATTCGTATTTTTTCAAATAAAATCTTGACATCTTCTAAACTAATCTCTTCAAGTAAAACACAAAATTCTTCACCACCAAAACGTGCCATCAGGTCTGATGTTCTTAAATTTACATCTAAAATTTTTACAATCTCTTTAATCGCTTCATCACCTACATCATGTCCATACGTATCATTTATATTTTTAAATTTATCTATATCGAACATTGCTACGCACAAATCCCTATTAGAACGCTGCGCTTTATGAAAAATCGCATTGCCACTTTCAAAAAAGAAGCGACGATTGTACGCACCTGTCATATAGTCTCTATTTGCCAAGTTTCGGCTTGCCTCAAATAAATCTAAAGTCTCAAGATTGGAGTTTATTCTTGTTGTTACTTCTATGTCAGAATAGGGTTTAGTTATAAAATCATTCGCTCCCATTTTAAGAAACTTGGCAATCACATCAACCGAATCACTACCACTTAATGCAATAATTCCTAGTTCATCTTTTGCATAAAGTTTTCTTAAAGCAAAAGTGAGTTCTAAGCCATCCATCACAGGCATATTGTAATCTGTTAAAACTAAAGAAAATTTAATATCGCCTTTTTTAATCATATTAAGAGCTTCTTCACCATTAGAAGCAGTATGAACACTGAGATTTTGATTTTCCAATATAAGTACTGCTACTTGTAACTGAACTTTAGAATCATCAACAATTAAAATATTTGCTGTATAGTTTTTAAGTATGCGAGATACCCCACTCAGTATTTGGTTTAAATAATCATGTGACGCAGTACTGACATAATCAGAAAAAGTATATTTTTCTAAGTTTGTATATGCTTTTTTATTCATCTCATTGACTATAAGTAGGCTTGATATGGACATGTTATCAAGAATTTTAAATAACATTGAAGAAACATTTAAATCAACAATACACACTTGAATATCAAGACTTTTATCTGCTAAGAATCCACTTGCTTTTATCACATTGTTTGTATGTATAACTTCTACATTCGAGAGGCTTTCTTTTAAAATCGTGACTAAGGTACCTACATATACTTCATCTGAGACCAGTAAAATTATTTTTGTTTTATCCATTAAAAAAAGTCCTATCCTTCTAAAATTGTTTCAATTTTTTTCATTTTATCTTCTTGTATATGGAAGTTTCTATATTTTTTAATGATGCTATTTGAATCATATTGAGATTTTCAGTAAGTGAGATGAACAAATAACCACCAACTTTAAGGTTTCTCAATACATTATCAACAACCATCTGCTTCGTTTGTGTATCAAAATAGATGAGTACATTACGCAAGAAAATAACATCAAATCTTCCTATTTTAGTATTAGTTTTCATAAGATTTCCTACACTAAAGTCCATATTTTCAATAAGTCCCCTATCCATCAGAAACTGTCCTGCATGTTTAGCACGGCCTTTTAAGCAATATGCTTTTTTTAGCTCTAAGGGGATTTTATCTGCCCATTTTTCAGGGTAAAGGCCTACTTTGGCTTGTTGAATTACATCGGTATTTATATCCGTTGCTACAATCTCCCAGTCACTTCTTGCCATTGTTTTATCTAAAAGCATTGCAATTGAGTATGCTTCAGCACCAACGGAGGCAGCTGCACTCCAAAAACGAAACTTCTTTTTAAAAGGATGCTTTGGAATAATATATTTTTGTAAATACTCAAAATGCTCAATTTCTCTAAAAAAATACGTCTCATTTGTAGTAATGAGATTTATCATCTCGATTCTTTCTTGTGGATTTATTTGAATAAGTCGAATATAATCTAAATAATTATCAAATTTGTAATACAAAAGTCTTTTAAGTAACCTTGTCTGCACTAGTAATTTTTTAGAATGAGATAAGTCTATGCCAACTTCTCTCGATATAAGTTTTTGAATAGTAATAAATTCATTTTCAGCTAAAATCATTGCTATATATTAAACCATATACTTCTTAATTGCTTCACTCAGCGCAAGCATATTTACTTTACCTATAATATCTTGCGCACCAGCTTCTAACAGAGAATCCGCCATAGTATCATTGGACATATTTGTATGGACTATAATGTTGATATCATTATACTTTTTATCCTTTCGTATGTTATCTATAACCTCTCTGCCGGAGAGTACAGGCATCTCTAGGTCAGTTATAAAAAGTGTTATTTCCTCTGCTGGTATATTTGCGATTCCCTCAAGTAAAAGTTGTCCATTTTCATATATTTTATATTTCAATCCCATTTTTATAAAAAGAGATTCTGTCATTTTACGAATAAAACGACTATCATCAGCAAACAAAACAAGTTTATCATTATTTACTTCTTCAATTTTTTGAGTGTCATCCATCGCTTGTGTGTCAATTGTGTCAAAAACATCTAAGAGCATTTTATCACTATCAAAGATAAGGCATAATTCTTTCTTCTTCCCGATGTTTACTTTTGTAATAAAAGATGTTTTATCATCATTATCTGAGTTATCTGTCATGGTATCAGGAGGAATATTTACTATATACTCAACTCTTTTTACTACGATACCTAGTCTATGCCCACCGTAATGAGCAAGAATTATAAGTTCATACGCACTGTCATCTAATACTTCACTTCCAAACCATTTATCAAAGTTGATTATTGTTGTCATATTCCCACGGATATCGGCTGTACCCACAACAAGTCCATCGCTATTTGTTCTGGCAATATTTATATCTTTATAAACAAGAAGCTCTTTTATTTTTGAGACATTTTTAGCGTAAAATTGATTATCGCTTCCTTCAAAAACAAGATACTGACTTGTGTCATTTGCATTTGCGCTGACCAAAGCAATAAGGTCTAGCTCATCATCATCATCTTCAAGTATTTCTTCTATATCTTCATCATATTCTTGCATATTACTACTCTTTTTATTCTTCTAGTTGCGAGAGTGCATCAATATTTAAAATAGTCTTTGTATTTAAAATTGCGATATACTCTTGTTCATATTTACCCATATGAAGAATAAACTTCGGGTCAATTTTCGAACCAAATTCAGGTGCTTTTCTTAACTTTGCGATATCTATACTATCAACTTCATATACTTCGTCAATTATAATCCCTATGGGCATAACACCCTCTTCTTTAGCATGGTTTACAACAACGATAGAGGTTTTACCTGTTATCTTCGTTTTTCCAAGTTCAAAGCGCTCAAGAAGGTCAATAACGGGAACGATATTTCCTCTAATATTCGTTACGCCCTTCACAAAAGAACGTATCATAGGAACCTTCGTAATGCTACTATACTCTACAATTTCCTGTGCTTTAAGTGCTTCAATACCATACAATACGCCAGCAACTAAAAAAAACAGATACTGTTCTTCACCAATATTATTTTCAATATTTACTTCACTTTCATCTACACTCATTTTTTTTCTTAGTATCTATCAAAATCACGTAAATCTAAAGAAGTGGAAGAAATCTGAGGTGTTCCATCTGTTGTAGATACTTGTGTTTTCCCTAATGGTACAGGAGTGCTAAACATATCTCCTTGGGCTACTTTAAAGAAGTTCATCATTTTATTTAGCATACTTGCCTGGGATCTTAACTGCTCGCTTGAAGCTGCCATTTCTTGAGATGAAGCTGCATTTGTTTGGGTTACTCTATCGAGTTGTGTCATTGCTGTGTTTATTTGACCAAGACCTATATCTTGCTCTTTGGCGGCATTTGCTATGTCTTTTATAAGCTCGGCTGTTTCTTGAATTTTAGGAACTACACTATCAATAAGTTCTCCAGCACGCTCAGATATTTTAACACTGTTTGTTGTGATTGTACTAATCTCTTGCGCTGCTATTTGACTTCTTTTAGCCAGTTTTCTCACCTCAGCCGCAACAACTGCAAATCCTTTTCCATGTTCACCCGCTCGAGCTGCTTCTATGGCAGCATTAAGAGCAAGAAGGTTTGTTTGATACACAATATCTTCAATAATTGATATTTTTTCTGAAATAGTTTTCATGGCTACAACTGTTTGTGTTACTGCTTCTCCACCTTCTATAGCCATACTTGAGGCATCTTCTGCTAAGTCATTCGTTTTTTGAGCATTTTTTGCAGATTCTGCTACGCTTCCACTCATTTCTTCTAAGGCAGCACTTGTTTCTTCAAGTGAAGAGGCTTGTTCTGTTGCACCTTGAGATAAAGACTGAGAAGAAGCATTTACTTGTACCGAGGCTGAACTAATTTCTGTAACCCCATTGTTAATACGACCGACAATGTTTTGAAGTTTATCTGCGACTGAATTTGTAGCGGTTTTAATGAGAGTAAAATCACCTACAAAATTTTTTTCTATTCTTGATGTCATATCCCCATTGGACATACGCTCAAGGACATCCCCAGATTCTTTAAACAGGTCTTGTAGGGTAATTGCTATACCATTTGTAGCATTTTTTGCTACTAAAAAAGCCCCTTTATAATCGTTTGTGATTCTTGTTGACAAATCTCCATTACTTAGTTTATCTAGCTTATCATTCACATCTAAGAAAGTATTTCTCATTTGAGCAGCAAAGGTATTAATCCCTCCAGCTATTTTGGTGAAATCTCCTAGATATTGTCCTTCATCAATAGCAATATCAAGATTTCCTTTTAAGGCTTCTTTGTTCATCATGTTTGAATCATCTATGAGTTTCAAAAGCAAGCTTTGAAGAAGTCTTGTAGACTTAGAAATTTCATCTAACTCTCCTGATACTTGAGGAATCTCTGCATTGAAATCCCCATTGGATAAGGCAACTACACCACCTCTTAAGAGAGCAATCTCATCTACTAACTGCTGGTATCCAGCTTTTAACTTTTTGTTCTCTTTTTTAAGCTTTTTATACTCTTTTTTTAAGTCTTTTGCCATTATGTATCCTTTTTTATTTTATTTCTCTGATTTTATGTTCCATAAGTTTTGGAATGTCGAAAATTAAGGCTATTTCACCACTGCCTAATATGGTTCCACCACTTATACCGGGAACATTAGAAAAAACTTCTCCAAGTGGTTTTATAACTGTTTGGAACTCCCCAAAAAGTTCATCTACCATCATTCCTATTTTATAATCACCATAACGAACAACTACAATATTTTCCCTAATACTTTTTGTTTTTTCTTCATTAAAGTAGTTTCGTACATCTACAAGAGGAAGAATAGAATCACGCAAGTTTATATAGGCATTCCCATCCATCTCTTTTTTATGCGATGCATCAAGCTCTATACATTCCTGAATCATTTCTAATGGAATAATATATTTAGTGTTCCCTGATTGAACTAAAAAACCATCAATAATAGCGAGAGTTAGAGGAAGTCTAATCGTAAAAAGACTCCCTTCACCTGCTTTGGAGTCTATCTCTACTGTCCCTCGAAGTGCTTCTATATTACGCTTGACAACGTCCATTCCTACTCCACGGCCAGATATGCTAGAGACTTTTTCGGCAGTGGACAGACCTGCTGAAAAAATAAGGTTGTATATCTCTTTATCCTTTAAAGTATTACTTTCATTCACTAAGCCGCTGGCTATCGCTTTTGCTAAAATTTTATCCCTAGAAAGTCCTCGACCATCATCGCTTATCTCAATTACTATAGTTCCTGCATCTGGATACGTTTTAAGTGTCACATTCCCTTTTTTACTTTTTCCAAGAGACTTTCTTTCCTCTGGTGTTTCGATACCATGGTCAATAGAGTTTCTTAGCATATGCATTAATGGATCTGAGATTTTTTCTACAACCATCTTGTCAAGTTCTGTTTCACCACCAATAATGCTAAACTCAATTTCTTTGGAAACTTTTTTTGCAACATCATTGACAATTCTTTTAAACTTGTTAAAACTGTCTCCCACTTGCACCATTCTTATGTTCATTACACTTGTTCTAATTTCTTCAAGCATATCGCTTAAAATAATAGCTGATTCACTGAGTTCATTATCATCAAGAGTGTCAGCCCTTTGGGAGACTTTAGCATTTGCAATAACCATCTCTGAAATTTGATTAATAAGTTGGTCTATTTTATTTGAATCAACTCGAAGGGAAAAGTTTTTACTTATATCTTTTTTAGTAATACCCTGGGCTTCTTGTATAGAAGGAAGCTCTTGTGTTACGTGTTTTTGGATGGTACAAGGTTCTTCAGTCAAGATCCTTTCTTCAACGAAGACTGCTTCTTCAGTGAAATTTTTCTCTTTATCTGAAGTGTTTTTTTGTATTTTTTCTACAAACTCAAAACCAGCAGAAATCAATTTTTCTTTTAAACCTTCTTCTTTGTTACATAAGGCTTCGAGCATAACTACATCATCTGCAAGAAATATTTCAAGTTCAACATCATTAATAATAAACGCAAAAATTTCTTCTATGTCAGCATGACTAGAATCACTTAAAAATAAAACTTCATAGCCTATAAAAGACTCAGTAGGATTTATTTTTTCTAAATTTGGTACTTTAGAATCTATGCATAGTGTATTTTTTACTTCTCCTAACATACTAAAAAAGCTAAGAATATTGATAATATCCATACCACTAGAAAAAAAGTTACTCTTTAAACGAAAAGAAATGTGCCAAATCTTCTGGCTTCCATCATCCTCATCTACTTGCATCTTTCTATCTTCTTTCTTTACTACTTCCTTACTGTTAGCATTAGGTAACATAGATTTTAGCACCTCTAAAAGTGCATCATTTTTATTTTGTGTTTGCGTATCAATTACTTCATTATTTACAGCGAGGTTAGTTAAGTTTTGTGTATGGTCTTTAGCCTGTAAAAAAGTCTCTATCATCTGAGGGGTTAAAATGACTTTTCCTTCACGTACATCACTTAAAAGGTTTTCTGCGATATGTGCAAAACTAACAATAGTATTAAATCCAAACATCCCTGCTGTACCTTTGATAGTATGCATCGCACGAAAAAGGGCACCTATACTTTCATCGTTAACTCCATTTTCCTGCATACTTACAAGAGCATCTTCCATTAATGTTAACTGCTCATCAACATCTTCTATAAAAAGGTCGAGTTCTTCATTCATCACAGACTCCAAGTAAAGAAAGACACCCTGCATGTTCGAAAATTGCATGTAGTTCTTCGCTGGCATTACTAAGCTGAAAAAGAATAGAAGATTCTATACAACTTTTTTTTGCTGCTATAAAAAGCTGTATTACACTCATGTCTACTTTTTCTATATGAGATATATCAATCTTTATTTCACCGCTCGTAAGTTGCGTAAGTAATTCTTTACGTAACTCTTCAACATCATAAATACTAAGTTCATTTTTATCTATTATCATAATCTATCAGAACCTACACAATGAGCTTTTTTACTGCCATAAAAAATTTCTTTCTATTGAAAGGCTTTAGAATCGAAGCTCTTGCACCAAGTGCTTGTCCTATTTGTCCATCTTCAGCAACCACAGGTTCATGACCTGCTTCAGGAGTAGAACTCTCAGCCACGTAACGGATAAGATGTGAATCATCGACTATTAAAATTTTTCCCATACATAATCCTAGTTAATTTAATATCAACTATATTACTCTTTTAGACTAGTATTAAAACTTAAAAAATTATTTATTAGTTATATTTATATAAATAGAGCTATTTCTAGGCATTATAGGAACATAAAAATTATTATGGTATATATTTTGCTCATACAACTTATAAAAAAGAAGTTTATATGCAAATTTTGCTTGGCGTTCATGAAACTATTATAAAAATAAACTCCAATACTATAAGTATTGAATATATTCAGAATTTCATTAACACCCATTTTCAATCTCGTAAAATTCAGGATAATACTATAATTATTCCTTCTTCAGATAAAGACATTCACTCCCGTGCTTTTTTATTAAAATGGTTATATTCTTTGTATACAAAAAAACACGGTAGCCTACCAAAACTCAAAGAATCTCTTCTCCATAGACAGCATAAAGCAATAAAAATAATTACAAAGAAAAAAATATTCCATACACTTTGCTATAAAGTTATCAATAAACACACAATTAATGTAACAATACGTCCATCTAGTGATAGCATTATCTATGCTCTCAAAACATTTTTACAAACAAAAATAGTGATTATGCCGCATTATTTACGCATAACCCTTAGTAGCCAAGAAGACAAAAACCTATTAAAAACTTTTATAAACACAAATACAATCATTAACATCCCTCACAAACATATATATAATCAAGAAGATCTGACAAGATTTTTCCTTTGCCAAAAACAAGAAAAAATAATAACAGCTATCCAAAGCGCATATCTTGTATTGGGGGTATCACCGTTAGATGATGCCAAAACAATTAAAAATCACTATAAATCTTTAGCAAAAAAATATCACCCAGATAGTGTATACCTAGAACATGAAGATGTGATTTCAGACTATACAAAAAAGTTTCAAGTGATTTTAGAAGCCTATGAAGTTTTGTCGAAGTAGCTGAAAATTTAAGAATACTTTTAAAATTAAAGGAGTACAATTGACATAAGACAAACACAAAGTGCTGTTGAGCCCCGCTTGCTTATTCATTCTTTTTAATGAGGAGTCTATTATGAAGTCTTCACCTTTTCTTCTTATATTTTTTCTTTTTATCTCTACTTTTTCACATGCTGTCACACTTCAAACGAATGACTTTAGTTCTAGTCTTGAAGGTTGGACTGGTACCAATGTCACCCGTGAATTGGATCAAATGCGTATAGACAGAGACGATACCGCTCAAAAAACTTTTACCTTTGCAGATTATGCAAACCAAACTGTCACGTTTACACTTGATGCTACTGAAATAAGTACATGGGAGAATAGTGACGACTTGGAAATACGTGTTAACAACAATAAAGTGATTGACGATACAATTAAGGGAACTGAGTCAAAAACATTCACTGCCCTACTTGATAGTTCAGGTTCAGTAACAATTAAAATTAAGCCAAATACAAGTAAAAATGTTGAAGATGTTTATATAGATAATATCGTAGTTACATTCTCTGATACAACGCTTGTATTTCAAGCAGGAGTAGCAGCAGACGTTTTAGCAGCCCAAATCCAAGGGATAGGAATTACCATTACGAATCCTGTACTTACACATGGTGGAGTAACACAAGGTGGTCTGCACCAAGTTGGTACATTCTCAAATGCTATCAACGCTGTTGGATTAGAGATTGACGAAGGTATAATTCTCACATGTATGGATGTCGCCGAGTCTTTTACAACGAATAACTCGGGTAGTCGTTCCCTGACACCTTCTGGAACATACCATGATGCTGATTTAAAAGCGATTGATTCAAATGCTATTTATAACCCTGTAATTTTTGAGTTTGATGTTACGCTCGATGACAACACAAGACTCCTACTCATAGACTATCAATTTGCTTCTGAAGAGTATAACGAGTATGTAGCCTCACGCTTTAACGATAGTTTCGGTTTTTTTATCTCAGGCGGTGACTTAACGCAAACATATAATATTGCCCGTGTTATAGACAACCAAACGTATGTAACCATAGATAATATTAATAACTACAATACAGTAACTGTAAATAACGTAAACAATGGCACAGCTGGTTATTACGCAGATGGAACTTCATGGGACGCTACAAAGTCTGCCTTTTTTATTGACAATACAGTAAACCCAAAACCAGTTCAAGTAGAGTATGACGGTCTTACAAAAACGCTTCATGCAACCCTTGACAACCTAACCCCAGGTCTCACATACCATTTTAAAATGGCACTAGCGGACACAGGAGATTCTCAATGGGATTCAGGTGTTTTTATTAATAAAATAAACGGATTAAGAGAACCTGATATTTGTTACGATTATGCATATAAACAAAATGATATTTATTTAACAGAAGGGTATGACCCTCTTAATGGTCCCTTTATTAATGGTGCGGTAATTCCAAATGACCCTTCTAAACCTTTAGAAGTTTCCATGTACTTTAGAAATACAAGAGAGTCTGAAATAACAGCAAGTAATGTCACCGTAGATGTACTTGATTTAAATACTTCCCAGGCTACTTATAAGAGGGAAAGTGTATGGGTTATTCAGCCTCAAGAGGTTTTTAGAACAAAGCTCAATGATTCTCTCCTTAATGTTAGTGATAGTTTTGTGAAAAACACCCCTATAAATTCTTTTAATTCTTATGAGTACTTTTATACCTATTTTTCCATAGACCCTCTCGTTTCTACACTTTTCTTACCTATACAAGTACGCTTAAACTACGACCTAACTATTCCTCTTTCGCAAAATGAATCTGTAACCATTAACCGTTCAAGTTTAATTGATGCAGAAATTCCTATATGTGGCGGAGGGGATAGTGCCTTTGACCCAGTGTATACCATTTTTAACATCATAGAAGAAGAGTACTATACCTCGCATAATAATTATAACTACAACATTAATACACAAGTAACACAAAGGGAAGCAAATCTAGCTGTAACTACTATAGATGCTAACAGCAGCGACTTGCATACTATTATAGACGGTATTGTCACTGTTGTTGGTGTCGATATGCTTGATCTTGATGCTTTTCATGATACAAGTGCTTCTTGTAGTGAAGTTGGAAATGCCATCAGTGATAGAAGTTGGGTCATTATAAATGGTAACGGAGTCACTCCACTAGAAACAAATAACCCTGACTTTTATAAGACAGCGAGAAAAAATGTAGCACTTCGTATAAGCTACAATGTAAGTGGTGCTAATGACAACCTTTTACAGCTCGAATCCATAAGTGATAATGGTGAATTAAGATGGAATGTAGCCAACTTTGACGATGCTGTAAAAATTGGTGAATGCGCAACTGATATTTCAAATGGAAACGATATGGTTGCACAGTGGTGCAGTAATGCGGGAACATCGTTTAACTCTGCTATGAATAAAGCAGCACTTTCCACATGTATGGAATGCATTTATGGAATATCTACAAAACTTACATGTGCAAGAGACAACTTCGCTATTCGTCCTGAAGCATTTTTACTCAATATGCAAGACAAAACAGTAAAACTAACAAATAACTACACAGGTGTTAGCTCCCCCACTCAAGCAAGAATTGATCTTGCAGCAGGTTATGATTATACCTTAGATATAAATGCTACAACCCATACAAACAACGCCGCATCTCTAGGATATACAACATCTTTCAACCTTGATGCAGGGACAAGTTCTCATTTAAAATGGGCACCAAGAAGTGGACAAGTCACGACAGGATGTAATGATACAGCTGACCACCCTTTGAATGTTGTTTTTATAAATGGAGAAGCACAAAGCACAACTCCTCTACCCCAAGTCGGTGACTATCTCTTACATCTAGAAGACACATCGTGGACAAATATCGACAGTATTGAACAGTCACATCATAGTCGTAATTATTTCTTATCTGGTTCGGACTGCGTGCTTGGAAGTTCTTTTGTAGCACAAACGACAAATGCAGATAGCCTGAATGGGTGTAGTATCAACTCACAACATGTGGGTTCTATAGACTCTAACTTAAGCTATACTGATTTAAATCTTTCCGCCCATCCTTACAAGTTTGCGCTTACTACTATAACACCAACTGTAGGACTCAACCACGAAAATGTAAATGCAAACTCTTATATTTATATGGCAGATATACGTGTCCTAAGTGATACAAACATGTCTTACCATCTCAATGGAAATATTGAAGCACAAGGAGAGGACAATGGCACACTCAGTAATTTTGTAAACAACTGTTATGCAAAACCAGTGCGTATAGATGTAAATAAATCAACAGTACTTTTACCAGTAGCCTACCAATACAACTTGCAGACCTTTAACCTTGATGGTACGCGTATTAAAAATAATACAAATGATTTAAACAATACAAACAATGCCATTACACTCTTAACTGCAGACTTTCCTCAAACCCTTGAAGGTAGCGCACGTACAATTTTAAATCTTAACTACACAAGAGAAACGAATAATTCGGTTAATCCTCAAGAAGTGACATTTAATTCCTATAATGTCACATGCACAGATGCTCTCAACGACTGTACTTTTAACGCAGATGCACTAAGCAATAAAACAACGCAAGGAACAAAAGACTTAAATGCTAGTTTTAGCATAAAGCATTACTATGGTCGCACAAATATACCTCGTAGCAGATTTCAAAACAACACGGATCAATCAGCATTTATTTATTATGAAGTATACTGTGAAGGGAATACGTGCAATAAAAACTTACTCCAAAATGCTACAAGTTCTACGTATATTGATGACCCTCGATGGTTTGTAAATACAAACCATTCTAGTAGTTTTGGAAGTGCGGGGGATGTTGTACAAAAAAATGGACAAACTGCAGTCACTCCAGACATTGGACCAAGTGGTAATCATCAAGATTTTGTTCGTCTTGACTATGACGGAACAAAGGGAAACCCTTACAAAACTACAATGAAAAATAAAGCCTCAGGTTGGCTTCTCTATAATAAGTATAAAATGAATGCAACAAATAACGAATTTGAAGTAGAATTTGAAGGTACAAACACACAGTGGAATGGTACAGACGCTGCTAATGTTACAACAAAACGAAAAGCAGCAGATGGAACAAATAGGAGAAGTAGATGGTAAGACGTTATGCCTTTACTATGATAGAGCTTATTTTTGCCATAGTTATCATCTCAATTGCAATGCTCTCTCTTCCTATGATGAGTCAAATTACTTCTAAAAATATCGAAAATTCTTTAGTGCAAGAAGCGATTTTTGCAGCTTCAACTGAACTCAACCAAATTGTAACCTTTTACTGGGATGCAAGTTCCATGGAGGGTAACAGTCCTCTTTCTCGTGTTGTTTGGACATCAAATACGGACTGCGACCCTGTAACTAAAAAACGTTATGGTCATATAAACCAACCCTACCACAGAAGATGTACCGATGGGAACTTTACCGCACTCCCAGCTACAAATACAAGCGATGCAAACATCAATGACTTAGATGATCTTTCACATGCTAATGAATCCATTTATATTGGAGATGCAACATCAAGTACTGGATATAAAAAAGAATACTCAAGTTCTATAACTGTAACGCCTAATGCACTCTTTGGTGCATCTCTTATCGCAAATCCAAATATAAAAAAAATTCGAGTAATTATTTCTGACCAAAGTGTAACACCTCCTAAAAATGTTGTACAACTCGATACATATAGCTCTAATATCGGTGAAATCGACTACTATAAAAGGACCTACGAATGAAATTACGTAATGCTTTTACTATGTTGGAACTTATTTTTGTAATTGTTATCATGGGAATCATCGGAAAGTTTGGAGTAGAATTTTTAGCCCAAGCATATAGAAGTTTTATATACACAAGCGTAAATCATTCACTTCAAGCTAACAGTACAAGTGCTATTGAATTTATTGCAGCTAGATTACAGTACAGAATTAAAGATTCTATTATCGCAAAGGTAGATTCTAATGCTTCGTATACAGCCTTAGCTAGTGCGAGTGGTAGTGAATACAATGTACTCGAGTGGATAGCAAGTGACATTGATGGTTTTAGAGGAGACTCCCTACCTTACTGGAGTGGTATAGCTGATATAGGCAACGAAATTGGTGCTGGAAATAAAGACCTACTCGTCTCACCTGAGACAAATACAACTGCCTTAAATACTCTTATAGATATACTCTCAGATTCCGGAAGTGGTATTAATGATGTTGCTCTTTATTTTGTTGGTTCAAGTAGTGATATTTACACAGGCTATGGATACGCAGGAGCTATAACTGACCAAAACCAGACAATGCATCCTGTAAATAGTGCTACTGACACAACTTTTACCCCTGCTCCTGCTACAGGTTCGTTTACTGAGGTATACGAGTATTATAAACTCGCATGGACTGCAAATGCCATTGTCCATTCAAGTGATGGAAACCTAACATTTTACTATGATTACCAACCGTGGAATGGAGAGAACTATGCTGCAGATGGGAAAGGTCAACTACTTATGCAAAACGTAGATACTTTTCAGTTTATGGCAATAGGCTCCATCGTTAAAATTCAAGTATGTGTAAAAAGTGATATTATAGATGGTTCATCTACAGGAGGCTATTCTCTATGCAAAGAAAAAACGATTTACTAAAACCTATGAGAAAGGGTATTGCTATGATTATGGCTCTCATAGTCATCGTTGCAATTGCGAGTATTATGGCTTTAGGGTTATCCTTAAGTACGCAAACAACAAAAAGAAGTATCGATTTATATACACATGAGCAGTCTATTTTACTCTCTAAAAGTGCTGCTGAGTACGCGCTCCTTAGAATATCTCAAGATAATAATACAACGAACCCGTGCAATATAACGACACTTAATTTTAAACAAGACTACTATGATATTAACATTAGTATTCTCTATATCTATGAAAACCCACCTGCTTCGTGTGCTGGTAAAATGTATGCATCATCCATAACAACCGATGAGCAAAATGGTTCAGTATTAATGGACATTACTGTGAGTGTTGATGACATAAGTATCACTACCGAACCGATACGCTATTTTAGAAGAAGTATTCAAAAACTTTAGCCTTTGTAAATGATTTCGTGTTATAATAATTCATACACCAAACAAAGGATTTTTTATGAATATTTCTCTTACAGGAAGACATTTAGAACTAACAGATGCTATTAAAGCTCACATGACAACTTCAATTGAAACACTAAGTAAATTCAACTTAGATATCATCTCTGTAAATGTTGTTGCAAGTACGCAAACAAAAAAAGGTAAAGAGCATTCAGTTGTTGAATTTGTTATTACCCTTGCACACAAAAATTCAATAATTATTAAACAAAATGACGATGACTTATATGCAGCTATAGACAAAGCAACATCACGTGCTCAAAAAGCAATGCGAAGAATGCATGACAAAGACTCAGGACACCATAAAGTCGGTCTTAATGAAGTAAAATCTGAAAGTGCCGATGTAAAAGCAGCAACACTCGAAATGGAAGATGAAATCGTTCCAGTTGAATTAGCACTTTACAAACCAAGAGAAGTGGAAGATGTACTTAATGACTTAAAAGAATCTACTAAAATGTTTGAAATATTTATAGACCATGAAGACAAAACACGTGTACTTTACAAACGTGACGATGGGAAATTCGGACTTTATTAAAAACCTCAAGCATGTGGATTTTCCACATGCCCATCTCTTTCAATACTTCTTTAAACTACTCTCAAAGATTTTATAAATTCTATAGATAATTCAGTTTTTAAAGATATTGTTTTATCATCAAGAATATCTAGTAAATTTTTTGCTATATTTATTTTACTTTGCTCGATTCCCTGCTCGATTCCCTGCTCGATTCCTTTACTTAAACCATCATTTGTAGCTTTGAGTATCGCTAGTTTTTGTATAGATATAAACTCTTTTCTTTTATGTTGTGTTTCGAGTTCATCTTTACTTAGGTTTGCTTCATTTAAAACATCAAGGGAATCTTTAATTGTTGTGTTTAAATTTTTTGGAATGTATTCTAAACTTCCTGCATTTTGAATAAAATATATCCATTCATCACTTAAACTTTTAAGCTCATGTAACTCTTTTTTAAACTTTGGTAATTCTATAAATATGAGTTCTATATCGTCACTATAGTCTATGAATTCCTCTTTTTCTAAGAGTTTAAAATTTGTAATTATTTTACTACTATTTTTAAACATAGTAAAATCAACTATATTTAATGCAATCACTGGGTTAAGTAAATGGTAGTCTTCTGACTTGTTAAGTTGTACTGAGTAGTTCTTAGCAAGATTATATAACACTCTTTTCTCAAATCCTGCATGGTTAAGAACTTGCATTTCTATGATTACTTTTGTGTTATCATTTAAAACAGCCTTAATATCTACAAAACTATTTTTCATACCATCAAGCAGTGGTACATTATAAGGGTCTACTATTGTTAAATCTTTTATTTTTATAGATTTATTTTCATAAACAAGAGCATTTAAAAAACTCATAAGTTTATCTTTACTATCTTCACTTCCAAATACTTTCTTAAAAGCATAATCTGTTTTTACATCTAAAAAATTCATCTTTGTATTTCCTTTTTTCATAGTCTCTTTGTACATTGGAGCGTAGAACTAAAAAAGCAACTCTTCTTCAGGGTCTACTTTCATTTCAACGCGAGGTGGCCTTGAAATATTTGTGAAGTATTCTTTTTTACCGTTCATTTCCACTTCTATAACACCCTCTGGTCTTGTGAACTTTCTTTGAATTTGTGGGTATAACTTAATAAGGTTTGTATAAAACATGTTAAACGCGGGTCCAGCTACTCGACCACCTGTTTCTTTTTTATGCATCGGTGTGTTGTTGTCATTTCCAAACCATACAACTGTTGAAATTGTTGGGGAGTACCCTGAGAACCAACCGTCAATAGTATCGTTTGTTGTTCCTGTTTTTCCTGCTATGTCTATACCTCGTACTCTTGCACGTATACCTGTTCCGCGGTCTACAACACTCTTAAGTATACTTGTCATTAAAAAAGCTTGTGCAGGTGTTGTTATCTCTTTTGTTTGTGTATCAAAGGTATGTATCGTTTTTGAATTTTGTTCTATGTGGTCTATAATATGTGTACTCACCTGTATACCCTGGTTCGCAAATGATGTATAATATTTTGCTAACTTTAAAGGAGAAAGCGTTAAAGTACCTAAAGAAATAGACAAGTCTTGAGGAACATTTTGTATACCAAACTTACTAAACTCTTTTAATAAAGAACGTAAGCCTATGTCATTTACAAGGTTGATCGTAGCAAGATTACTTGAATGAACAAGTGCTTCACGTAAACTAATTAAACCTTTATAATTTTTCGAGTAATTTCTTGGCTGCCATTTCATCTCTTCGCCATCTTTTTCATACTTATATGTTTTAGCAATATCGACAAGTTCAGTAGCTCCAGAAAACCCAAGGTCGAGTGCAACTTGATATATAAAGGGCTTAAAAGCACTTCCTGGTTGACGTTTAGCTTGTGTAGCACGGTTGAATGAACTTATTTTATAGTCATACGAACCTACAAGTGCGAGAATATTTCCCGTACTAGCTTCAAGGCTCACGAGCGCTCCATTAAGCGTACTTGTATTTGTATCTACATAATTAATTTTTTGTTTTCTTCTTTTTGCACGTGCGACTACTCTTTTCTTATACCCTTCTATTCTTTCTAGTGAAAGGTCATACGCATGTTTAACAGACTTACGTGCTACATCTTGTAGTCTCAAATCTATAGTAGTATAAACTTCATAGCCACCTGTTTTAAAATCATCGATGCCTAAGCGTTTCATTATTCTTGCTATTTCATCTACAATAAAAGGTGCTTTGTTTTGCGTAAGTGTTGTGTTAAACACTTCAGGTCTCTCAGCTATAGACTTCTCATACGTTGTATCATCAATCCAGCCAAGAACTTTCATTCTTTTTATTACACGGTTTGCTCGTCCCATTGAAATATCATAATTTTTTGTAGGTGCATAGGTGCTTGGTGCTTTGGGAAGACCAACTAAAATAGCGATTTCTTTCAGTGTTAAGTTTTGTAGCTTTTTATGAAAGTACCCATCGGCTGCTGTTTTAATTCCATAATACCCATGCCCAAAATAAATTTCATTTAAATAACGCTCTATAATTTGTTCTTTAGTGAGTATACTCTCAAGTTTAATAGCAAAAATAGCTTCTTTAATTTTACGAGATAATTTTTTCTCGCGCGTCAAAAGTTTGTTTTTCACTAACTGTTGTGTTATTGTACTTGCCCCTTGAACAGCTTTACCAGCTTTAAGAACTTTAATAGCCGCACGAAAAATTGCATCTACATTTATACCCGGATGTTCAAAAAATGTTGTATCTTCTATAGCAACAAGTGCTTCAATAGCACGAGGAGGAATTTCTTCAAATGGTGCATAAAATCTATGTTTTTTATAAAAAATATTCGCTATTTTTTCACCATTTTTATCATATATTCTACTACTCGTAGAAGGTTTGTAGTCCACCAAAGAAGATACATCATACTCATAGTTTATATAAAAGTATCCAAAAAGTGCAAAAGGAGATAAAAATCCAATAAAAACGATTGTAAAAAATATTTTTGTCTTTGTTATAGTCATTATGTGTTATTTCCTAAATTCTCTATTTGCAAAATTTGCTTCTATGAGCATTTTTGTATATGTAGCATGTGGATTAGCCAGTACATCTGACATTTTACCATTTTCTACGACCAAACCATCTTTTATAACACAAATATCTTCACATAAATCTTTTACCGAGTTTATATCATGCGTTACAAACAACATTTGAAATCCTAGTTCATTTTGTACATTTTTAAGAAGATTTAAAATCACTCCCTTTGTTTTTGGATCTAATGCGGTTGTAGGTTCATCGAGTAAAATAAGCTTTGGGTTACATTCTAATGCCATTGCTATAACAACACGCTGAAGTTGCCCACCTGAAAGTTCTGGAGGAAATCGTTGTAAAAGAGAAGTATCTAACCCCACTTGCTCAAATAATTTTTTTTGTTTATTCTTTGAGACAAAAAATTGTTTTTCTATTTTTGTTAAGGGCGAGAGTGCTGTAAAAGGGTTTTGTGGGACAAAGGAAACACTTTGTCCTAGTTCTAAGTCATACGAAGCATCTAAAATAAGTTCTTGCTTCATTGGACTTGGCAACATGTGGAGAAAGGCTTTAAGCGTTAAACTTTTACCGCTTCCACTCTGCCCTACAAGGGCTAAAGATTTACTAATAGTAAAATGAATATCCACGAGAGTTTTATTCTCTCGTGTAATTTTTAACTTTGTAATTTTCATAGAAGTATTTTAGCTAAATATACTTTGAAAATTTACTGATGCTTTTGTGCGACTTCAACATTTCCTTGATTTACCATATCTTTAAAAAGGTCAAAAAGTTGAAAACTTGCTTGTTCAACTGCCTTCATATTGCCAACAACCATATCTCTTTTGTTTCCTTCTAAACACGCATGTGTAGCAACGCAACTCAGTGTTTCTAATACCTTAGTATGCACAATAGAATGATGTTTCTCTATCTCTTTATATGCCTTTGTATGCCCAAAGAGATTCTTACCATCAGCATCATACCATTGACCAAGTCTACAACTATGGTGATTTCCGAAATTTGAAACACTGCTATCATCTTCGTTTAAAATAGTAATATATGCGTTATGTTTAAAAATAATATGGTCAACTTTAACGAGTGTCGTATAAAGAGAATCGTAAATATACTTCGCTTCTTTAGCAGAACAATCGGCAGCTGAAGCAAAAGTATTCAGTGTTTCATAAAAACTACTTACATTTTCTTGCGATGTATGTGCGATTGTAGTTATTTCTTGTGAATTAGCTTGAATATCATTCGCTTCTTGTTTTAATGTTTGTGTCGTGATTGCTATTTCGCTTGTTGCCTTTTGTGTTCTCTCAGCAAGTTTTCTTACCTCATCAGCAACAACGGCAAATCCACGTCCATGCTCACCAGCTCTTGCTGCTTCAATAGCAGCATTTAATGCAAGTAAATTAGTCTGATCTGCAATATCTTTAATCAAGTCTACTACCACCGTAATTTCATTCGTTCTCTCGTTGAGTGATGCTATTGCTTCATTTGAGCTAGAAATTAAAGTGCTTAATTCTTCAATACTATTTGTTATATTTTGGACAACTTCTTGTGACTCTACTGATTGCGTAGAAGTATCTTTTGTGCTTTGCGCTATTTTTTCTACAATATCTATATTTGCTACAATGTCTTGCTGAATTATAGAAAGTCCACGGGAAACTCCACCCTCACTATTTTCTTCAAAGGCCTTTGATATTTCTGTTCTTTGGGCTGCCTTATGTGATGATGAAACAGCATTAATCGCATCATTTAAATTTGGTACAGCAAGACTAAAGTCTCCCTTGTAGCCTTGTTCAAATATAATTCTATTTGCATGACCTTCATTTGCTACACAAACTGACGCTTGTATATCTCTGATAAACTGCTCCGTTTGGTCGAGTAAGTCATTTATACCCCATGCAACTCCTTGCATAGTATGTTCTGTTGGTATGTTTGTAATTCTTGAAGAAAGACTACCCTTTCCTGCTTTAATTAAAATATCACGAACCTGTCGAATTAAAGGGTCATTAAATATTTTGTCACAAACATCAGAATCAAACTTAGAAATAAGTACTGTTATAAGTACACCAACAAAGAGTGCTGAAGCAACTATATAGTCTTCAAGATAGGTAAAATAAGCCACAACAGCTACTAACAATAGATAAAGTGCTAACGTTTGCTTAGTGCTGTAAATCGAAGATAAAATCATCATAACCCACCCCTTTTTCATTTAATATATTCTCAAGCATTCGCATTGATGCATCTGGACCTGAACGTTTTTCTTCACCTAAAAGTTTCTCGTAAAGTTTAGGAATAACATCCATAGATTTTTTTGATGGTTTTCTCCGTACAGAATGGTAGTCTATAACATTTCCATTTGAATCGTGTGTAATGGTTACATTTGCATTTACCCAGTAAAAAGAGCCATCTTTACATATGTTTTTTACATAAGCAAAAATCTCCTTTCCAGATTTAAGCCTCTCCCATAAAAGCTTAAATACAGCCTTAGGCATATCCGGATGTCTTAAAATAGAATGCGGCTGATGTAAGAGCTCAGATTCTTCATAGCCTGAAATTTTTATGAAAATTTTATTTCCATATATAATTTTTCCTTGTGCATCTGTTTTAGACACGATAAAGTCTTCTTGTGAGAGAAACTTTTCATTATTTTTAGGGGAAGGTTTATGCATTTATTAGTATCCTTAATAAAATTTAACGTAGCTTACCTAGTATTATAAGTAATTATTATTAAGACTTGTTTAAATTGCAAATGTCTTTTAAAAGTTTGATTATTTTAGTAAGTCTAACAGCTCATTACCACTTAACTTCACATCATCTTGCTGTTTATTTGCATCATAAATGCCATCGCCTATTGCTTTCTTTTTCTTTTGTAGTTCAAGAATTTTTTCTTCTATGGTATTTTCCACGATGAGTTTATAAACAAATACTGCCTTTGTTTGTCCTATTCTATATGCACGGTCAGTTGCTTGGTTCTCAACCGCAGGATTCCACCAAGGATCATAATGAATCACAGTATCAGCTTGCGTAAGGTTAAGCCCTACCCCACCTGCCTTAAGAGAAATAAGAAAAATATCTACAGAACCACTTGTAAACTCTTCGATTACTTTTTCTCTTTTTGTGGTGCTTCCTGTTAACTTTGTATAAGAAATATTTTTTTCTTTTATTTTTTCTTCTAAAATCTTAAGCATAGTCGTAAACTGAGAAAATACAAGAATTTTTCTTCCCTCAGCTAAGAGTTCTTCTACTAAGTCTAAAAATAGCTGTAGTTTCGCACTCTCCCCTACTTTTTGCGCCTCTTTAATCTTGAGTAAACTTGGGTCACAACACACTTGACGAAGCTTGAGGAGTGCATCTAAAAGAGTAATATGCGAAGACCCTAAACCTTTATGTTCAACCGCTTTACGTACTTTTTCTTCCATAGTCACACGTATAGACTCATACAATGCTGACTGCTTTGCTTCAAACTGTGTATATTTTATAATTTCAGATTTTGCAGGTAACTCTTTGGCTACAAGTTCTTTTGTTCTTCTTATAATAAACGGTTTTATTCGCTTATTTAAAAGTTCTTGTTTGCTAAATATACGCTCTTTTTCTATAGGTGTTTGGTAATACTTTTTAAAAAAGCTCAAAGTATCTAAAAATCCAGGCATTAAAAAACTAAATATACTCCATAACTCTCCTAAATGGTTTTCTATTGGTGTTCCACTCAGTGCGAGTTTATGCTCACTCTTTAGTTTTTTAATTGCAATAGCCATCTTTGTTTTTGGATTCTTTATTTTTTGCGCTTCATCTAAAATAATATAACTAAATTCCATGTTTTCAAAGTGTTCTTTATCACGTAAAATCAAACCATAACTTGTAAGTAAAACATCGTTATTTTTCATTTCACAAAAGCGTTCTCCTCTGTCATTTCCATGAAGAGAAAGAACTTTTAAGTTTGGAGTAAAACGTACTATTTCATTTTTCCAGTTTGCTATAAGCGAGGTTGGCATAACCACTAAAACAGGTTTCTCTAAGTCGTTATTTTCTTTAAGCCTTGAGAGGTGGGCTAAGGTTTGAATCGTTTTACCAAGACCCATGTCATCTGCTAAAATACCATTAAACTTAAATGCATGTAAAAAGTTTAACCAGTTGAGTCCATCTTGCTGGTAGTCTCGTAGCGTTGCATTAAGTGCCTTTGGTGGTTCAACTCTTTGTATTCCTTTAAAATTTTTAAGCTTCTTTGAGAGTTCTAAAATATCTTTTGAACCTCGCCAAGTCACACTTTCATCTATATACGATAACATGTGCGCATCAAAAGGAGCAACCTTTAAACTGCCATCGCTTTCTTGCTTATCTAAAAGTTCTATTATCGTTTGTATAATGGGTCTTATTTGTTTCGTCTGTAACTCTACAAAGTTGTTTTCACTCACTTCTACATTTATAAATTCTGGCATCAAATCAAAGTTATCAAACTCCTCTATAATGGAACTCACAAGTGGCGCTATGGGGTAATAGACATCATTTATTTCTAAGTTAAAAGAAAGTGAAAACCAATCATTTTGCGTATCATTTGCAACAATAATTTCATGATTTTCTTCGAAATGCAAACGAAAATCATCTTTATTTGAAACAAGCCAGTTTGCATCTTCTAACGCTTGTACATGTGTTTGCATAAATGTTTTAAAAGCTTGAAGTTGGACTTGCTTATTTCCACTTTGAAGTTCCACATGCAAGGCTTTATCTCTTTGTGTGAGTTCAAAGCCAAAGCCTTGTATCTTTTCTTTTGCTTGTTTTTCAAGTTCTTTATCTCTGTAAATTTCGATTTTTTCATCTTCTTCATAAAAAGTATATATATCTAACTCCGCAAAATAAGGTACACTTTTACCTTCGTAGTCAAAATCAAGACTAAAAGATGTTGTACTAAAATGTATATGAGGCACTGGTTTTACCTCTATTTTTTGTACCTTTACACCTTTTGGAGCTTTTATTTCGACAGTATCAACTTTTTCAACTATTTGCTTATATACCTTAGAAATATCGTCTTTTGGAATCTTAGGAAGTTTTTTTAGTTTTTCAAATGTATCTATATTCATTGCAAATTCATGAATCGTATTTGTTTGTATATTTAAAATATAAGGTGGTTTTGTGTTGAGTAGTTTATAGTCTTTATCGATATTTGACTTAAGGCTGTACTCTCCCTTATAAAGTTTAAAGTTAAGTTCTGGTGTTATTTTTTCTTCACTCAAACGTAAAGGTACTTTACTCTCATCATAGTAGCACCTTTGTGTTTTTATAATTTCTCCAAGAACTACAGCTCCATACACTCCTTCAAAACGCTGGTTAGAACTACCCCATCTATGAAAATCTAACTGTTTTGCTAAAGCAGCAATCTCATCATCTTCCTTTACTTTATACTCCCTATAGTAGTAACTGTCGACAAACTTATAACTCTCCATTCGAGTACCCTTTCCTAAGGTTCCATTTTTTAAGTATTTTGTTTTATAAAACTTTAGTTCATCTTTGTTTCTATCTTTTGAAAAAAGTCTGTATGTTACAAAGTATTCATTTGTTTTTTCTTTTTCCTCAGCAGTATCATCAAAGTCTTCTAGCCATTTTTCAATCATCGAAACACTTTTAGCCTTTGGCTGTACCATTGATCCAAACGCTTCTGCCCCATTTACATATTCTAAACATACTGCTACCACATGCTTACAGTTAAGAGAAACAGGACAAGAACATGCTCCTCTAATGCGAAAAACACTTTCATTTACAATAGTTATAGACTGTTGGTATACATTTCCAAAACTGCCATCTACCTCACCTCTGAGGAGTAATGTATCTTTGGTATTTACTTTTACTAACAAACTACGAACTTTATTTTTTTTATAGTACTCTTGCCCTCGCGTGTAGTCACTGCTTGACATGTGGATTTCTATATCAAATTTACTTAATGTCATTACCTATACCTTTTGAGTTTTTCACATAAAATTTTAAAATCTTCTTCTGTCTCACCAAGCCTTGCTATCACTCGTATAATTGCTTTAGAAACTGTTGGCTTACGAATAGCTCCCACATGTAAGCCTAAGGCTAAAAGTTCATTTTTAATCTCTATAACTTTTGTGTTATCATTTATAACAACAGGAAGAATCAGTCCGTCCATATTTATATTTAAAATATCTTTTACTAAGCTTTGTCTCTTATGTATTTTCCCTTTTAGTATTTGAGCATTTTCTAAAATATACTCAAATCCCTTATGTCCTAAAAGTGTGTCATACAGTGAAAGTGAAGTAGCATAAATAATAGGCTTCGCACGGTTTATCAAATACTCTATAATATGCGCAGATGCCAAAATATACGCACCAAAACTTCCATACGCTTTACCAAGTGTTCCCATTTTTATATGGTTTGGTTTTACCTCAATGTTGTATAAATCAAAAACTCCCATGAGCCTATCACCAACAACACCCGAGCTATGTGCTTCATCTACAATTAAAAGAGCATTCTCTTTTTCACAAATAGCAAAGACTTTTTTGTCTACTACGTCACCATCCATGGAGTAAATACCTTCCACTGCAACTATTTTTCGCTTCGCTCGAGGGTATTTTTTGAATAATTCTTCTAATTCCCACATGGTATTATGTTTAAAAAAAACAACTTCCACATGCGTAAGTTGTGAGGCTAGAACTCCTGAAGCATGGTATTTTTCATCCATAAAAAGGATATCGCCTTTTCTTACAAGAGACTCTATAAGTGCGATATTGGCACAAAAACCACTCCCAAGAACTACAGCATCTTCAAAACCATTTGCTTTACATAATGCCCGTTCAAAATCTTGATGTATTTGATGGTACCCATTTACTAAAAGTGAGGCTTTAGAGCTGTGAAGAGGAAGTTTAGATAACTCTAAGCATGTAGTATTATGAAGTTCTTTGTTGTGTGAGAGTCCAAGGTAATCATTTGAGGCGAAGTCTAAAACAGAAGTATTTACAACTTCACGTGAACGTAATCTTCCAGATTTTTTAAGTGCTTTAAGCTCGTTTTCGTAGTACATTAAAGAAAAGTCTTTAAAATTTCTACACTTAGTCCCATAGCAGTACTCTCAAACCCACGAACTTCTTTAATGTAAGACTTACAAAAACCCTCAACCATACAAGCCCCTGCTTTTCCTCGCCACTTGCCACTTTGTAAGTAAGTGTCTAAATCATCTTGATTAAATGCAGAAAAAATATAATCTGTTTGGGAAATATCTATCAGTTTTTTGTGAGGTGTTTCATAAATCATACATGTGATAATCGAAGTTACATTATCACTTTGTGTCATCAAAATATTTCGTGCATCATCAACACATTTTGCTTTACGTAAAATGTGACCCTGCGATGTCACCACTGTGTCTGCCACTAAAAGCGGATGTGTATCAACACCAAATGCTTTTTTATTTGCATGGTATTTTCCAAGCGTAGCCTGGTACACAAAGTTTTTAGGAGAGCTAGCAACTATACCTTCTTCATCAAAGGCAACACTTTCTTGAATAAAATGTATTCCAGCTTTTTCTAAAAGTAGAGAGCGTGTCTGTGATGATGAACAAAGGCGTAACATTTTAAAGTACTGAAGAAAGAGAAGAGCCTAAAAATATTGCTATAACTCCAAGAGCTATATTTACAGGAATCATATATTTTCCAACTAATGCCATTGAAAACTTAGCACCGGCTACATCTCCTTCTACTAAAAGTTTTGCGGCTCTGTTTCTTCGTGAAATCATTACTATGAAGTTTACAAACATAACAGACCAAATACCCTCTTTTATATACCCATACTGTGCATACTCTGTACTTTTTAAATCATACCCTATAAGCATAACAACTGCAGTTGCTACAAGAATGATAGTGAAAGGAAATACTATAGTAAAAAGACGTTTGAGCGCATGTGTAACTCGCTCTAACTTCTCTTTACCTGACTCTATTTCCATAAAAGATGGATGTGCTGCATAACGCATAGCAATCATTCCACCAACCCAAACAACCGCACTCATAACGTGTAAAAAAACTATGAGTGTTTTGTACTCTGCAAATAATTCAGCCATTATGAAATTACCTCCGTAATATATGTAAGTGAAGCCTCTTTAGCCTCAGCTATTTTTGTAATGTCTTTACCACCAGCTTGTGCAAAGTCTGGACGACCACCACCACCGCCACCTAAGAGAGGTGCGATTTTTTTAATCCAGTCACCAGCTTTAGCATTTGCGTTTGACACACCACATGCTATGAGAACTTTGTCCCCTTTTACTTGAAAAAGCATTGCACAAAGTTTTTCATTTTGATTCTTTAGTTCGTCTATCTTTTCTTTAATATCACCAGATGGATACTCTTCGATTACAACTGCAACACCGTTTATTTCATTTACAGAAACTTCAACTTTAGCAGAATTTTGAGCTTCTTTAAGTTCTTCTTTTAAGTCTGTTATCGTTGTTTTCATACGATTCACACCAGCAAGAGCATCAAGGTTTTTCACTTCTTTTTGAATATCATGAACGAGTGTTCTTTGCTCACTAAAGTACTTATAAGCAGACAAACCACAAACAGCTTCTATACGTCGCACTCCTGCACTTACACCACTCTCTTTTGTAATGATAAATGAACCAATATTTGCCGTATTTTCCACATGTACACCACCACAAAATTCAACTGAAGCAGTATCAAAACGTACAACACGAACCTCATCACCATACTTTTCACCAAACTGCGCCTTCGCTCCAGAATTCTTAGCATCTTCAATGCCCATTACTTCTGTTTTTGCAGGAATAGCGCGTAAAACTTCTGTATTTACACGTTGTTCTATTTCAGTTAATTCTTCTACTGTAATTGCCTTAGGATGCGAAAAGTCAAAACGTAATCGCTCTGCATCACACAAAGAACCAGCTTGTGCAATATGGTCACCTAAAACATCATAAAGAATCGCATGAAGTAAATGCGTAGCTGAATGGTGCTTGATAATTTCATTTCTTGCGATATCCACATGCCCATCTACAATATTTCCACATGGTAGGTCTTTTGTAACTTTGATTTCAGAGAGATTCAGCCCAAAAAACTTCTTCGTATCAAGAACTTTTGCAAAACCTTCTAAAACTCCAGTATCTCCCGCTTGTCCACCACTTTGTGCATAAAAAGGAGTAGTATCTAGAAGTACCCAACCTTTTTTTCCACATGCTAAGCTTTTTACAGACTTAAAGTCTTCATCTAAAAGCGCTTGTACTTCGCCTGAATGTTCTGTAAAGTCATACCCAACAAAGGTATTTTCACCGAATTTTTCTAGTAACTCTTTAAAATCGCCATGAACAGCAGCGTCTCCACTCCCTTTCCAAGCAGCTTTAGCACGTGTACGTTGCTCTAACATAAGTGCTTTAAATTTCTCAGAATCTAGTTTCAGATTATGACTTTTTAACATATCCTCAGTGAGGTCAAGTGGAAAACCAAACGTATCGTAAAGTTTAAATG
Organism: Sulfurimonas sp. SAG-AH-194-I05; assembly: GCF_029215955.1. Lineage (GTDB taxonomy): Bacteria > Campylobacterota > Campylobacteria > Campylobacterales > Sulfurimonadaceae > Sulfurimonas. Next base: position 79,313 of record NZ_JAEMVA010000001.1, on the reverse strand, counting down.
CTACTTCACCTGAAAAAATATCTTTTGTATTTTTAAGTTCTGCATCAAAAAGCGCTATTCCTGATTCTATCGTCTTAAAAAAACGTGCTTCTTCAAGTTGAATTTGCTCTGTTACAGCCTTTTCTTTTGTTATTAAGTAGTCGTATTCTTCGCCCATTATTTTTACAACAGTAGGAAGAAGTTTAAATATAAAAGGCTCACGAAAACCAAGTAAATAACCATGTCTCACAGCACGACGTAAAATGCGTCTCAGAACATAACCACGCCCTTCATTTGAGAAGTTTGTGCCCTGCGCTAAAAGAAATAAAGCTGTTCGAACATGGTCAGCGATAACACGGTAAGAAGCACCTGTTGCATACGCGTACTCTTTACCAATAAGTTTTTCAACATCATTAATAATTGGCATAAAAAGAGAAGAACCATAGTTTGAAAGATGCCCTTCTTTAATAGCCACAACACGTTCAAGCCCCATACCAGTGTCAATGGAAGGTTTTGCTAAAGGCAGTCTCTCTGCACCTTTTTCTTTTACCTCATACTGCATAAAAACAAGATTCCAAATTTCTAAAAATCTATCGCCCTCACCACCAAGATAATCTTCTTTACCTGAAAAGTTCTCTTCACCTTGGTCATAAAAAATCTCAGAACATGGTCCACATGGTCCAGTGTCACCCATTGTCCAGAAGTTATCTGCATCGCCAAGACGTAAGATTCTATTGAGCGGTACATGTTTTTGCCAAAGTTTTTCAGCCTCATCATCACTTTCATGAATCGTTACCCATAGCTTGTCTACATCAAGTTTAATAACCTCAGTTAAAAACTCCCATGAGTAGTCGATAACTTCTTCTTTAAAGTAATCACCAAAACTAAAGTTACCAAGCATCTCAAAAAATGTATGATGACGTGCAGTATGTCCAACATTTTCAAGGTCGTTATGTTTTCCACCAGCTCGAAGGCACGTTTGGCACGAGGTTACTCTTGGGTTTTGAGGTGTTGGGATCTCACCTGTAAAAATAGATTTAAAAGGAACCATTCCAGCGTTGTTAAAAAGTAAGGATGCATCATCTGGGATAAGTGGCGCTGATGCAACTCTGGTATGGTTTTTTGACTCAAAAAATTTTAAGTACTCTTCTCTGATATTCATTTGCTTTTCTCTTATGTAAAATTACGCGATTATAACTAAAATGAACTTATTTTATATTTATTTCGCTATTATACTCACTATATACTTTTATATGTTTAGGTGCAATAAATGAAATTTACTCCCGTCATACGTACTGCTAATTCTATTCCAAGAGCTTTACTTGAGTTTTCAAAAGACAGAAAAATAGATATTAAAATGCTTGACTATATGCTTCTTTCATTTGAAACACTTATTAAAAGACCAAAAGAAGATGAATATCAAATTATAAATGATTTTGATGACATTACAACGCAAGACATTAAAGACTCTTCTACAACAATTATTCAAGAATACGAAATACAAATTATCCCATTAGCGAGCAAGAGTCCACCAATAAAACTTTCCATCGCCGCAAATAAACTTAAAACAAAAGCTGTTATTACCATAAAAGAAGGAAGTGTTTTTGTAAATAAAACAAGTTTACCAAAAACACTTAAACAACACATTTGGGACAAAAAATTACGAGCAGGTTTACTTATTGGACTTTTTGAGCAAAATCTCGATAAGCAATTAAAAAAACTTTTACAAATGGTTCCAAAAGATAAAAAGATAGAAAAAGAGATCAAGTTTACTGTTGCTGCAGGAGTTGTTCAAACACCACCAATAGATGCGCATATTGAAAAAATATATGAAAAAAAGGCACTTGAATCAAGTAGTATTATCTCCGGAGTAGAAATCGGTGAACTTATATTTAAATACATTAAACCCAAAGCTGGAAAAAATGGAAGGTCTTGTAATGGAAAATTTCTTCTTACACGAGACCCACTCACAAAAGATAAACGTCCTGTAATAAATGAAACTATTAGAGAAGAAATGGGAGAAGACGCTATAGAGTATTATGCAAACGATACTGGCTACGTGGTTTGTAAAGATGGAGAATATTTTATATCTAAACAACTCAAACTTGAAGGTGCTAACTTTAAATCAACTGCAAATATTAACGCAGGAGAACAAGATACAGACATCTCAGTACATATAGGGCATTCTAAAAGCCATAGTGAAGATGCTATTGGAAGTGGGGTAAATATAGACGTAAAAGAACTTAATGTAGATGGTTCAATAGCGGCAAATGTGCAAATATCGACTGAAGAGTTAAACATTGATGCACAAACACATAGAAATTCTAAAATGAATGTTAAAAACACAGCAAATATTAAACTCCATCGTGGTGACTTAGTTGCAACGGAAGCGAATATTGATGTTTTAGAGAGTGGTAAAGTCACCGCACATGAAAAAATATATATAAAGCAAATGCTTGGAGGCACGGCTATTGCACCTATTGTAGTGATTGATGAACTTATTTCAAACTCTACAATTATTGCCTCACAAAAAATAGAAATAAAAACTATTTTAGGCTGGGATAATAAGCTTATTATTGATCCAAATTCTATAGAAGCTTATCATGTAAAAATTCAAAATATCAAAGAACAAATAGCCAAAGAAAACAAATATATCACTCTTGAAACTACGAATCTCGAAAATAAATTTAAAGAACATGCTTCACAGATCGATAGAATAAAAACAGTACAACTAAGAATAGTACAAGCGAAAAAAATGGGTAAAAAACCTGTAAAACAAGATATGGTTCGATTACATTTATATAAAAAAGAATCTGAATCTTTAAAAATAAAAAAAGCTGAAGTTGATGAAAAAACTTCAAAAATAGAAGCATTAAATAATGAACTCTCTACCTTATATAACCAAGATCTTCATGCAAAAGTAATACTTAAAAGTTCGTACGATGGCAATACACAAGTGATTTTCATCGATCCACAAACACAAGAAAAGATAAAACAATCACCAGAAGGAACATACGAAGAAATTTCACTCATTTTAAATGGTGAGGGAGAAAAAGTTATTTATAATAAGTAATAGGACATAAATTTTTGTTTTCTTTAAAAGAGTGTTCATCAAAAATTATATTTTCATTATATTTTTGAAAAAAGATGTTTGTAGCTATCCCATTTCCTAGTCTAAGAAAATTTTTATCTGCATCTACAATCGAAGTTGTTGCTATACCACAACTTGGGCTTTTAGACTTTAAAACAATGGCATCAGCATGTGGATTTTTTTTTATAAAACGTATAATTTCTTTTTCTAACATTTCTGTAACGTCTTTATTTGTTACATCTGTGATGATTCTATGTTCACCATCAAGTAAAACAACACGTATTCGCTCTCTTGGTGTTCCAAAAAGTGGAGCTTCTGGACAAAAAGGAATAATTTCATAGTCTTTAAAAGCTTCTATCACTTCATTTACTTGCTTTGTTTTACCATCATAACGACAATATTCTCCAAGTAAACATGCAGAAATTATTGCCTTTTTTTTAGCCATTTAACAAATGACTACGGACTTTATTTCTGTCATCTCTTCTATTGCAAAACGAGGACCCTCTCTTCCTACTCCACTTAGTTTTATACCACCATACGGTTGAATGTCAAAACGTAATGTTGGCATGTCATTTATAACTATGCCACCAGCATCTAGCTCTTCTATGGCTCTTTGTGTCACTTTTAAGTCATTTGTAAATACTGAAAATTGGAGTCCATAAGGTGAGTTATTCATACGAGGAAGCGCATCATCAAAGTCTTTTACTTTTACAAGTGATACAATAGGTGCAAAAACCTCTTCACAAACAATCGCCATATCGTCACGCACATCTGTCATAACACATGGATGGAACATTCTTCCATCACGTTTTGGAGGTAAAAGTGCTGTTGCGCCTTCTTCTATAGCTAATTCAACCCATTTCATAGCCCTTATCGCTGATGCATCATCTATAAGTGGGCCCATAAAAGTAGCATCTTCATAAGGAGAACCTACTACTAATTTTTTTGTCTCTTGCGCCATTTTTTGTGCAAATGAATCATAAACTTTTTCATTTACATAGATTCTTTGAAGTGAAATACACACCTGACCAGAGTTTACAAAAGCACCTAAAGCACAACGCGTTGCTGCTAATTCTAGGTCTGCCGAAGTATCTATGTATGTCGCAGCATTCCCCCCTAGTTCAAGCCCTATTTTTTTAATTCCAGCAGATTTTGTGATGATATTTCCAACAGGAACGGAACCCGTAAAGCTTATAACCCGTGGAATGTCAGAACTCACAAGTGTACTACCAACTTCAACGTCACCATAAACAAGACTTACTGCGTCTTTAACAGCAAACGCACTCTCAACAAAAAGTTTTACAAACTTGTATGCTGTTAAAGGTGCTTCAGGAGTAGGCTTTAAAACAACAGTATTTCCAGCAACCAAAGCAGGTGCAAGTTTATGAGCAACAAGGTTAAGAGGAAAATTAAACGGTGTAATACACGCAACAACTCCAACAGGAACACGAGTAAAATACGCTAATGTTTTTTTTCCACTCGCCATTGCGTCTGTGTTAATCGTCTCTCCGTGCATTGTCCGCATAGTCTCAGCCGATAAAGTAACAGTTTCTATACAACGCTCAACTTCAATACGTGAAAATGTAATAGGCTTACCTACTTCATCCGTCATAGTTTGCGCTATGTCTTCTTTGTTTTCTCGAAGTTTTTGTGCCACATCTAAGAGCCAAGAACATCTTTGTGCAAGTGTTGAAGCCTTCGCAGTTTTTGTAGCACTCAGTGCAATATTTAAAGCTTTTTTCGTGTCTTGTGCATCACAAATAGGTGCAGTCGAAACCACTTTCCCATCATAAGGACTTTTTCTTTCACTTAAATTTTCTTTTGTAGCTTGTGTTGAGCCAAAAAATATTTTTGCTTGCATGTTGGGATTCCTTCTCATAAAAAGTCTTCATTATTTTTGTAATTATAGCATTAAAAATTTAAAGGGTTATATTATCCACATGCCAAATACCTTTGGGTGTAATAATCACGGCATCAATCATAAAAGAAACATCAAGTTTATTTTTTTTCATATACACGTGTACAGTTCTTATAAATTTACGGAGTTTACTTGGAGTAATATTAAGTATAGCAGACTCATAATCAAGCCCACTTTTCACTTCGATGAAGTGGAGAACTTCATCTTTAGTAACGATAACGTCTATCTCACCAAAACGAGAATAGAAATTTCGCTCTAAAATTGTAAAGCCTTTATCATAAAGAAAAACACATGCCTTATCTTCTGCAAGGTTTCCTTTGGCTCTACTCACAGTTTATGCACTCACAATCTCAACTTGAAGGGATTTAAAGGCAGCTGTCATAATCAGTTCATCGCTTTTATCGCCAAAGATGTGATTTAGCTTTGAATTTGCATGATGAAATGTTGTGTAGAGTGTTTTTGGAAGAACCTTATCTGTAAACTTTACTCGTAATGGATTTGTTTCACCATACTGTGTTTTTAAAATAACTTTTTCAGTAGTAAAGTCTGCTGCGTCACCTGTGTTTACAAGTAAAATATCTTCTGTATAACGCTTCATTAATTTTTCTGTATATTTTGTTTGCGCAGAGTTATTGTAGTGTGCCATGGCACGACCTGTTGTTAGGTGGTAGCCTTTAAGCTTTTTGTTTAAAATTTCTTCTACCATACCTGAGAGTTTATAACCATGGTATCGAAATGCACCTATGCCATCTTGTGTTCTAAAGTCTTCTCTGTGAAGAACTGGTGTACCTGTTCCATCTTCTAAGATTGGCCATGAAATTCCTGCTTTTTCATTGTCACGAAGAACTTTATAAGAAGCACCTTTAAATCTGTTTGTTGCAGTTTTTCTTACATCTTCCCAAATATCTTCAGATGAATTAAAGTTATATCCACCACCCATTTTTTCATCTAAAAGTTTAATAACTTCCCAGTCATCAGGTAAATCAGATTTTACAAGAGGAGTTGAAAGGTGTACTTTTCGCATAGCATTTATATAAATACCTGTTTTTTCATATACGGATTTTACCCCTACAACGATGTCTGCACGACGCGCAATATCTGTCATAAATAACTCTTGAACAAAAATAAGTTCTAAGTTTTCAAAAGCTTTAATAAGCTTGTTAAGATTTGGATGGATATGTGTTAAATCTTCACCAATGTTTAAAACACCTCGAATCGTACCATCAAGCATACCATCAACAAGTTGAGGCGTCATAAGACCCACTTCTCTTGGTGCTTGATAATCAGGTGCATAATAAGGAAGCATACCCATGTCGCACACACCTTGAACATTTGTTTGCCCTCGTAAAGGCATAACACCCGCTCCATCTTTACCAATGTTTCCAGTCATAAGAGCAAGATGAACAATAGCCATAACAGCATACGAACCATCCACATGCTCAGTAATTCCAAGTCCCCAAAGTATAAGAGATTTTTTTGTAGCATACTCGCGAGCGATTTGAGGAAGCATGTCTGCTAAATATTCGTACCCTGCAACATCTCTAAAAAATTCTGGATTTGCTTTTTCGTCTTTAAGGATGTTTTCTTTAAAATGTTCCCAGTTTTTTGTTCTTTTTTCGATAAAATCAGGTGCATAAAGTTCTTCAGTAATAATTGTATACGCTATCATATTTAAAACAAGTAAGTTCGATTCATGTGGCGTAATTGCTTTGTACTTTGAAAATTTATGAAGCTTAATTTCACGTACATCAAAACATGCGATTGGCGTACCATTTTGCGCAGCTTTTATCATGCGGTTACCCACAATAGGATGCGCTTCTGTAGTATTTGACCCCATAACAATCATAAATTCTGTTTTATAAATATCGTCAAATGGATTACTCGCAGCACCCTCTCCAATAGTAAGGCGCATGCCCTTTAATGATGGGGAATGGCATACTCTCGCACAGTTGTCTACATGTGGAGAGTTCAATGTAAAACGTGTAAATTTTTGAAAGTAGTACGCACTTTCACAAGAGCTTCGAGCTCCCCCTAGCGAACATACAGACTTACGACCATACTTTTCTTGGATGTCTTTGAGTTTCATTGCTCCAGCTGTTGTAGCCGCATCTAGGTTTGTTTCAAACCAAGTACCATCAAGTGAAGTTAAAGTATCTGAAATTTCTTCTTTAATATGGGGATTTTTTTCTAAGAAACTTTTACGAATACGAGGTTTTTGAATTCTTTCTTTAGAATCTACAAAATCAAATCCGTATGTTCCTTTGACACAAAGTTTCCCCTCCGATGTAGCCCCATCAGGGTGTGCAAAAATCTTTTTAATTTTGTTTTCTTTTACGTCTACATGAGCTGCGATATCACAACCAACACCACAGTATGCACATACGCTATCGATCGTTACAATATTTTCCATGTTTTGCATTAGAATCCCTAAAATTTAATTAAGCGAGTTTACAATCTTTTCTCTTAAAAAATTTGGAAGTAGATTTAATAGCCGAATACTTAAATAAAACCTAAGAGGAAAAGCATACATTTTTTTATTTTTATCTATTGCTTTTTTTATTCTTTTAACTCCATTTTCTGTACTTAACAAAAATGGCATGTGAAAATTATTTTTATCTGTAAGCTCACTTTTTATAAAGCCTGGTAAAATGTTTATCACTTTTATAGTATTTTTATAATATTTATATTGCAACGCTTCTACATACGCATTTAAGGCTCTTTTTGAAGAGCTATAGGCTTGAGAGGATGGCATAGAAAAAAGTGAAGCTAAGGAAGATATAAAAACTATTTTTCCACTTTTTTGTTCTTCAAATTTTGGAAGTAAGATTTCTAAAATTGCATGATTTGCTAAAACATTGACATCATAAAGTTTTTTAAAATCTTTAAAAGGTGTATTATCGCTACTGTGACCTAAAGAGATACCTGCATTGAGAATAACCATATCTATAAAACCAATAGCATCTATTTTACTTTGAAGGAGTTCAAATTCTGTAACATCTACCACCACTATTTCAATTTTTGTAGCATGTGAAGCAAGTTCATTTTGAAGTGTTTTTAGTTTGTCTTCCCTACGAGCTAAGAGGATAAGTGAATTTTCTTTTGTTGCATACTGACGCGCAAGTTCAGCACCAATGCCTGAACTTGCACCTGTAATTAAAATTTTAATTACACAATCCTAATCATAACAGGAGTAGAATTTACAAAGTCAAGATCCGTTAAAATAGTAATCATATTTTGAATATTTTCTTCACGTGCTATGTGTGTTGCAATCAATAAGTTAGCAGAGTTCTCATCTACTGGACGTTGCAACATTGTTGCAACCGAAATACTATTTTCTTCAAATATTTTTGTAATTTTTGCTAAAACTCCAGCCTTATCTGAAACATTAATACGAAGGTAGTATTTTGACTCAATATTTGCAGTTGGTTTAAGGGTAAGTTTATTTCCCTCCATAGGTCTGTTAAATCCAAGCATCGGCGTAGACTTTCCACTTCTTGCAATATCAATAATATTTGCTACAACAGCAGAAGCAGTAGCATCACCACCAGCACCTGGACCATAGTAAAGAGTTTCCCCTACTTTATCACCAACAACAGAAATTGCATTCATAACACCATCAATTTTTGCAATCATTTCATCTTTGTTTATAAGTGCAGCATGTACACGAAGTTCAACTTCATTTGCATCTTTTTTCGCAATACATAAAAGTTTAAGTGCATAACCAAACTCTTTTGCAAAAGCAATATCATCTTGGCTTACTTTATCAATACCCTCAATCAAAATATCTTCAGGTTTTGCATCAATTCCATAAGCAATAGAAGCTAATATAAGAAGTTTATGCGCAGCATCAAAACCGCCAACATCAAAACTAGGATCAGCTTCAGCGTAGCCTAATTCTTGAGACTCTTTTAAAATAGCATCATAAGCAACACCCTCATCTGTCATTTTTGTCATCATATAATTACACGTACCATTCATAATACCAACAATAGATTCAATATGATTTGCAGAAAGTCCATCACGTAAAGCACTAATGATTGGAATACCACCAGCAACAGAAGCTTCATATTCAAAAGCAATATCTTTTGCAATATCTTGAAGCTCATAACGGTGGTACGCTAGAAGCGCTTTATTTGCAGTAACAACAGCTTTGCCACTCTCTAATGCTTTTTTTACAACAGCAAAAGGCTCATCAACTCCACCCATAAGTTCAACAACAATATCAATCTCAGAATCATCCAAAATATCATCTACATTATCTGTAATGATGATATCTAAACCTCTGTCTTTTTGAAGGTTTTTAACAACACCACTTTTTACAACTATATCTACACCTGCACGAGCAGAAATCACATCAGCATTATCTCTTAAAATTTCAGCTACACTTGTTCCAACTGTCCCAACGCCTATGATACCTACTTTGATCATTATTTAGATTCCTCAAATTGTTTTAAAAATATTTTTATATTCTTCGCTGCTTGGCGAATACGGTTATCATTTTCAATGAGTGCTATACGAACATAGTTTTCGCCATACGCACCAAAACCAATACCTGGAGCTACACACACACCAGCTTCTACAAGAAGTCTTTTTGAAAATTCTAATGAACCTAAGTGCGCTACACATGCTGGCATTTTTGCCCAAATAAACATACTTGCTTCATTTTTACTCATAGGCCAACCAGCTCTCGTAAAAGCTTCTATACATACTTCTTGACGATGATCATACTTCGCTGTAATGTCACGAACGCATTGCTGGTCACCATTGAGAGCTACTGTAGCAGCTACTTGAATAGGCGTAAACATACCGTAATCTAACCATGATTTTATTTTTTGTAAGGCACCGATTAGCTTAGGATTTCCTACAAAGAAACCTACACGCCAGCCTGCCATGTTATAAGATTTTGAAAGTGTAAAAGACTCAACTGCAACATCTTTAGCACCCGCAACACTCATAATAGAAGGTGTTTTATAACCATCAAAAGTAATATCACCATAGGCAATATCTGAAATTACATAAAATCTTTTCTCTTTGGCCATTGCAACAAGACGTACATAGAACTCTTGGGTAACAGTCACAGTTGTAGGATTATGTGGAAAATTCACTAAAACGTATTTTGGTTGTGGTGAACTTTCTTTAAAAACACGGTCTAAATCTTCAAAAAATTTATCTTCATTGAGTCTGTATTTTTCATCAAATTCTATTCCAAATTTAACAACATTTCCACCAGCTAAAATAAAAGAAAATTCATGTATAGGGTATGTAGGGTCAGGTACAACAGCGACATCACCTGGGTTAGTTATAGCGTATGTCAAATGTGCATAACCCTCTTTTGAGCCCATAGTTGCTACACATTCAGTCTCGGGGTATAAAATACAATCGTATCTTCTTTCGTACCAGTCCGCTATTGCTTGAAGTAACTTTGGAATACCTTTAGAAACAGAGTATCCATGTGTTTTTGTTTTTTCAGCAGATTCTACAAGTTTAGCACGGATATGTTCAGGAGTATCTCCATCAGGATTTCCCATAGAAAAATCAATAACATCAGCACCAGCGCGACGTTCTTTCATTTTAAGTTCATTTACTTCTGCAAAAACATATTTTGGCAGTCTTTTCATCTTGTCAAATTGGATTTCATCAAACATTTTTTTACCTTTTCTTTATCTCGCACCCGTTGGCACTAAAATTAAATTATTTTTTACATTTTTGAGTGTATACATGTCCGAAATTTTTATATATTTTGCAGACTCTGGTATTACTAAAGCTATTGCTCGTGTTTTTTTATCTTTTTTTATCATCTTTAATAAATGAAGTTGTTTATCATAGTAACTTATTTGAGGATACCAACTATCACTAAAAGAACTTTTTATTCTAAGATTTTTAATACTTTGTACATTTAACCAATGGGCATACAAAGATCTTTTCACTTCCATTTCAGTTTCATTATTTAAAATAGGAATATTCAAGTAAGCATTACTCATATCAATACTGTATTGCCACTCAGTTTTTGAAATTCTTTCTATGTCTATAATATCTGAACCACTTTTTTGAAGTTCAGCTTGCAAGATCAAAGGATCCGTTGCATATTCTGACTTTAGGGATATCGTCCATGTAAATTCTGAACTATCTAAATTCGATTCCGTTGTCACGTATCTATAATAGCCTATATTACGTAAAGTGTCTCCCATTATTTTCACAAAAAACAATGGTGAACCACTTGTCTTAAAGCTAAGTTGTAACTCTTGAGGCTTTTTAAAAAGTAGGTTGAGTAAACCATTACTTTTAAGAACCTTAACCACTTTTACAACATCTACTCTGTCTGATCTATAGTATTTACTTTCAGGTTTGAAAATAAGTTTTATAAACTTTTCATTTTCGTTATATGAACGTGGAGATACAAATGATTTAATCTTTGTGATTAAAGTTGAATCATTTTTCTCTCCACCTAAAACACTAAGATTTGAGTCTAATTGAGAAGGAATTATTTCAGCAAATACTAAGGATGTAAAAACTACAAAACTAGCAAAAAACTTTACCATTTACGACCTTTATTTAAGTCCTTAAATTCTTGCACTGAAATTTTCGAGAATTTTCCATCTTTATATTTAAAACGTAAGTTTTGCTTAGATGAAAATCTTTTCTTTTCTCCATTTATTTCCAGATAAACTGTACCTGCTCCAAAAAGAAGTAGCCAGTCATCATGAGGGTCAATAGTAAACTCTTCACTATAAACACTTTGAAATTTCTCTTTTGTTTTAATGTTTATGTATCCCGCCCAAAGACGACGTGTTGGAAGAATTTTCAAACTTCTTTTTTCTTTTACTTCTTCTTCTTTCATCTCTTGAACTACAGAAGCTATAACTTTTTCTTCTTGAATTACGCTTTTTGCACTTTCATTATTTTCTGTGCTTTTATTATTTTCATTATTTTCATTATTTTCTAAAATAGTAGGTTCTTGTACTTTTTCATCTGTATGCAACACTACTGCATCTTTTTTTATTTCTTCTTTCTTCGTTATTTCTTCTTTAAAAGCATTACTTTGAATACTTGAAGTATCGATTTTTTTTTGTGCATCTTCAATTTTTGTATTATCTACTTCATTTGGTTCAGACTGTGCAACATCAAGATACATAAAACTATAGTATGCAGAAGACAAAACGATAAGAATTGCAAGCCATTTATAAAATCGAGACCCTGTTTTTTGTTTACTTGGTAGTACAAATACCATTTTAGAGTCCAAAGGCATTTGGTCTTTATCTTTAAAGTACTCTTTACCCTTGGCTCTTAAAACGCCTAAGTCAACTCTGTATTCTCTCTCTAAAATAGAAACAAAACCTATAAACTGAACATACTGTAAATCATCAAATGTTTCATGAATAATGGCTTGAGCATAATCTTTTGATATATGTGTATCATTATGAATTTGTTGCGCACCTATCTCTCTTAACAGTTTTATACTCTCATCCATTTTATATGCTCTCCCCTTTTCTCATTCTATCCATCAAAATTGCACCGGCAACACTCACGTTGAGTGAATCGAATTCATGTGACATACTAATACTCACGACCTCATCAAGTTTTGACAGTACACGAGACGTAAGTCCTTCTCCCTCACTCCCTAAAACAAGAACTCTTTTTTCACTTACTTCTACTTCTCTAATATCAGTACCACCCATCTCAGCACCATAAAGAGTAAAACCTTTCATTTTAAAGTCATTTAAAACATCGTGTACATTTGGAACTATGGCAAAAGGCATATCAAACAAAGCACCTGTACTTGATCGTACTATACCATCAAGAGCTAATTGTTTCACTCCACATGCAATGATTGCATCAACACCTAAGGCGTAAGCACTTCTTACGATTGCTCCGATATTACCGATATCGGTAAGACCAGAGAGGACTAATACGAATTTTTTATTTAAAAATAATTGGTATGTATAAAGTTTGTAGTCACTCACATCAGCTAAGAAACCTTGATGAGAAGCATTTTTACACATTTTTTGTGCAGCTTCATTGGGAATGCGTTTTACTTCAAAGCCCATTTTCATTAAACGAGAGTATTCTTTTTTCTCAATTTCTTTAGCAAGATACAGAGTTTTAATCATCTGAGGGTAATTGTTTATTAAATAATATATTGGTTGTTTTGCATAGATTAACATGGAGTATATTCTATCTAAAAAAAGTTAAAATGAAGTGGATTGGCAAAGATTATATATGTAAGAGACGATTATAACACACTTTTGTGTTCTCTCCGGTAATTTTACATATAAGTTTTGCTTGTACTTTCTTTGGTAAATCAAGCGATAAGATATCATTTTCACTTATAGCTGATGGGACATGTTCATCGCCAGACTTTAACACGACCACCCATTCTCCTCGAAAATTACCTTCGAGTTTATTTAAAATATCTTCTGCTGTTCCGTGAAGGTATCGTTGGTACTTTTTTGTTAATTCTTTCGCAAGAAAAATCTCTCTTTTAGGTTCTTCTTTAATAATTTCTTCTAAAAGTTTCTCTAAACGATGTGGTGATTCATAAAGAATCGTTGTAAAACCATTATGAAGTGCCTTTTGAAGACCTTTGCTACGGGAGTCACCCTTATGGTCTAAAAAGCCAAAGAATAACATTTGTGTTTGAACAAAGCCACTTGCAACAAAAGCGGTAAGCAAAGCGTTTGCACCGGGAAGAACATCATACTCTACGCCATTATCAATACAATAGCGAACAAGAATTTGTCCAGGATCACTCACCCCTGGCATTCCAGCATCACTTACATAAACAATATTTTGTTCAAAAAAAGAAACTTCGATTTTTTCAACAAAAGATTTTTCATTATGTGAATGGAGTGCGATGAATTCTTGGTTTTCTTTAAAAGAAACATGATAACGCTCTTTTAAAATGTGGATGAGTTTTTTTGTAACGCGCGTATCTTCACAAAGGAGAACAGCAGCATTTTTGAGAACTTCAATAGTTCTCAAAGATGTATCGCCTATATTTCCAATGGGAGTTGGAACGAGGCTTAGCATATTTTTACTATTTTTTAGCGTAACGAGCGTTAAATTTCTCGATTCTACCAGCAGTATCTACCATTCTTTCAGAACCTGTAAAAAACGGATGACATTCTGAACAAATATCAATTTTTAGTGTATCTTGTGCAGCTTTGTTTTCAAAGCTATTTCCACATGCACATGTTACTGAACATGTTACAAATTCTGGGTGTAAATCTTTTTTCATTGTATTGCCTTTTGCTTACTCGTCTGAGATTTCTCTTGTACGAATAGCTATATATTTTTTAAATCCGTATGGGGGCAGATTTTAGAACTGCAATTATATCTAAATATTTTGTTTATAGAAATAAAATTTACATATTTTATAACAAAATTTTACTTGCTACTGAGACTACTGCACTCTCAGAGCGTAATACCATGGGACTATCGAGTCTAAATACATCTTTATCATTCAAGAACAATCGTTCACTTTTTGAGAATCCACCTTCACAACCAATAAGAACAGTGCTTACATCTGCATAATCATCCAAGGTCTTTGTAGTAAAGTCAAATACCTTAACATGTGGAAACACCGTAACAAAGGAAGAAATACTCTTATAAGAATCAAATTCTATATAGGTACTTCTTCCTGATTGTTGCATCGATGCTTCTAAAATCCTAGAGAACCTCTTAAAATCAGTTTTAAAGTTACTTTGGCTTCTTTCACATGTAATAAAAGATATTTTAGAAACTCCTATTTCGCTAAGAGATGCTAACACCTTTTCAATAGACTTTATATCAATCACACACCAAGCCACATGTAAGGACTTCTTTGCAACTACATGTTTTACTTCATAACGTACCTGATGTAATTCCAATTCCCTATTGTCTATTTTAATAATTTCATAGCTATATAATACTTCTAAATTTTCTTTACAACGAAAAGCAATGGTATCATGAAGAGAATGACGCCTTACTTTAATAAGGTATTTAAAAAGCTCGCCCTTAAGTTTTAAAACTTCACTGGGTGCTTCATCAAGTAAAATATATATCAAAGCCACATCCAAATAGACATACTAAGTGTTGCTCCAAATTCTGTAAATAGTATTTGAAATGCTCTTGTTTTATATAAAGGAAAAGACTCATCGTCATGTGGGTTTAGATATTTTAATTTTTGTAGCCGTAGTACCTCAAGAAGAATAATACATACACTAAAAAATATCATTAAGATATTCTCTATACTAAAAGTAAGGTGCTTTGCTGCCATCATAACAATACCCGTAAAAATCACTCCACCCAAGAATACAGATGCTAATGGAGTAAATAAACTCATTTTTCGTTGGTATGTTGGTAAGGAAGATGCCTTATGTAGCATCCATACATTTCCCAATATAACTACCAATATCCCTATAACCCCATAGTAATGTGTTACAATACCCATATCATACATTTCATTCATAGTGAAAGTATATTTAATTTGAGGTAACAAATGGCTGTAACAGTAGAAGAAGCATTAAATCTTATTTATAAAAACACGACAAAGGGCAGTGCTAAAATACTTCCTATAGAATCAGTACTAGGTTTTGTACTTGCACAAAATATTACGGCAACACACAACCTGCCCCCTTTTGATAATTCAGCGATGGATGGGTATGGCGTAAAAATTACAAATGCAAATGAAACTATTCAGGTTACAGGTACCATTTTTGCAGGTGACAACGCAAGTGATAGCGTACAAGTAAACACTGCTATTAAAATCATGACAGGGGCTCGAATTCCAGAGGGTTGCGAATGTGTCGTACCTATAGAAGATACTACTACTAACAGTGAAGGTACTATTACATTACCTAAAAATTTAACCTTAGCAAAGCATATACGACGTGCTGGCGAAGATATAAAAATAGGACAAATACTTTTAGAAGATGGGCAAAGACTGTATGCACATCATATAACTCTTTTAGCATCCCAAGGTGTTAGCCATGTAAAAGTTTATAAAAAACCTAAAATTGCACTTTTTGCCTCAGGAAGTGAATTGAAAATGCACTTTGAAACAGTTGCTTCCCATCAACTTTACAACACAAACACCCCAACCTTTTGCTCACGTGTGCAAGAACTTGGTTGTGATGTTGCGTTCATAGGTACTGCCATAGACACCCTTGAAGATATTCAAGTACATATACAAAGTGCCTTAGATAGTGATTTGATTATTACAAGTGGAGGTGTTAGTGTTGGCGATGCTGACTATACTCGTGAAGCCTTCGCAAGTTTTTCATGTGTTCCCTTTTTTGAAAAAATAAATATTAAACCAGGTAAACCTACAACTTTTGGAAAAATTGGAAATACGTATGTTCTCAATCTTCCCGGAAACCCTCTCGCTGCTGCTCTGAACTTAGAGTTATTTGGGCAAAGCATTATTTTAGCACTGAGTGGTGATAGTTCAAAATACATCAACACCATTAAAGCAAAAATGAAAGAAGATTATAAAATCCGTGCTGGAAGAAAAACTTTAATACCTGGTGCTTTTGATGGCGAATATTTCACACCATGTGAAAAGTTCGCACCAGGAATGGTATCGCCATTAGCAATTTCAAATTCTTATATTATAGTTGATGAAACATGCGGGTTTTTAGCAAAGAAAAGTGATGTAAAAGTAATTTCTACACGTTTTAGTTTTACGTCAAATGAGTCTAAAAGTTTAGTAAGTGGGGACTGAGTTTCATAGACAAAAAAAAGCCAAGAAGATAAGTAATAGGCTACAGCCCCATAAACAATACAAAGTTGTACTAAACACTATCTAAATTTATAAAACGCTCACCTTTTTTTAGTTTTTCAAAAAGTTGACTGTCACTCCAATCATTTTTTATAGTTTCTGAAAATATAATATCTTCTAAATTTATACTTCCCATTTGTTTAGAATACGCATCTTCACTAAAACATTGTGCGTAGCCGGTTGCTGTTTCATGCACGATAATACTGTTCAGATTTACATTTTTTTCATTATTTATAGTACTTGTTTGTTTTAAAAGTTTGTCTATTATTACAAATAACACACGTGAGATTTGTTCTGCTGATGGTGAAACTGGTAAAACCACCCATCTATCTGAATGTTTTTTCATGTCAGAGATATACGAAGCATCATCTTCGCTCCATAAACTAATAGCATGATCAAAACTATCTATGAGCGCTTTCATATTTTGCTTCATGAGTCCAAAATCATAAACCATTTGACCATTATCTAAAAAGTCTGACTCAAAAAGCAATTCTACCTTATAAGAATGCCCATGTATGGAGCTTCTACAACGTACAGTTGAGCAGCCTCGAACGATATGTGCATTTTCAAATTTAAAAAGTTTACGTATTATCATTAGACACCCTTATTTTTATCCCATATTCTTATATGAAGTCTATCTGAAAAATTATACCCTTTTGTCTTACAAAATTCTATAAGGGGCTCTGTGTTTTTTTCTACTTCTTCTTTATTGCCACCAACTGGCATGCAATAAACCTTCGTTTGAGGTGCGTGCATAATTACATCGTTTATTTCTTCTTCTAAACCCAAGTTGATAGACTCTGCATCTATCGAGAACTTAAAAAATGCCTCTTTTGCATGTGTTGCTAAAGAATAAATAACGGCACCATTCACTCTTTTCTTCAAAGGTTCATTAGAGTTTGATAGCTTTACAGATAAAGCAAATATACATTCTTTGTAAACAGGGTATTGAACAAAGTCCACATGTAAAGAAGCATTTGTTTCAAAAGTAATACTATGCCCACCTTCATATAAAGCATTTAAAAAATCTATAAAAATACTATCGTTTGCATAAATAAGAGGTTCGCCACCTGTGAGTACAATATCTACAGCATGTGGAAGTTCATATAAATCAAGAATTGCTAAAAGTTCTTCTGTTTGTTTAATCTCTTTCCAAGCATGTGAAAAATGTTCTTTATTCACAGCATAAACAGTGTCGCAACCTAAAATATCTACACCAGAAGCAGATGTTTCAATACATCCAAAACCTTCGCATTTCATGTTACAACCACCAAACCTTAAAAAAAGTGATGGTGTTCCAGTATACTTTCCTTCTCCTTGAATGGAGTAAAAATGTTCAACTAAATAAAGCATTAACCACCCGTTTCATAAAAAGCACGTGAAGAGACTTCTCCGTCTTCGCCACCCCAACGGTTTTTTTCAGGTTTCGTACGAACTACTTCTTTTAATACAAGAGCTGCACCTTTAATGTCTCCTGCTTTTATAGAGTCTCTAATACTCAAAGCCTCATCAAAATAAAGGCACGGTATAAGGTTTCCCTCTGCTGTTAAACGTATACGATTACATTTTTTACAAAAGTCATCTTCATACGGTTCTATTATTCCAAAACGATACCCATCTTTCATAGTAAAATAATGAGAAGGTGAAGTTCCATCGAAGCCATCATCACTAAACTCATAATGCTCCGATAAAATAGATAAAAGTTCAGGAGACTTCATACCTACTATTTCTTTAGCTGCAAACTTATTTTCCATGTATTCTATAAACCGAATCGACATATTTCGTTCTTTGCAGTATTCTAAAACACTTACTATTTCTTGTGCATTTACAGTTTTCATAGGAACCATATTTACTTTAACTTTTAGCCCAACTTTTAAAGCTTCTTCAACACCTTCTAAAACATTTTTTAAAACATCTTTTGCCGCTATATCTTGTGCAACTTTAGGAATTAAAGTATCTATACTTACATTTATACGTTTAAGCCCTGCGTCTTTAAGCTTTTGTGCTGTACCTTTGAGTAAAAAAGCATTTGTAGTCATTGCTAAGTCAACACTCGGGGCATAGTCATAAATCATTCTAATAAATTTATCTAAACCCTCACGGAGAAGGGGTTCTCCACCAGTAATACGGATCTTTTTAACACCCTCGTCAATAGCTACTTTCATAAACTCAAACAACTCTTCAAAAGTAAGGAGGTTTTCTTTAGGTACCCAAGAAAAAGGCTTTTCAGGCATACAGTAGGTACATCTAAAGTTACAACGTTCTGTAACTGAAACACGTAAGTAATCTACTACTCTGTCGTAACTATCGATTAGCATTATGTCTTACTTTTCTCTTGAATTCTTTCACTATTAGCCTTACCGTAATTTTATATATTAAGTAACGTATTATACTACGGGTAATGTAAAAAAATTATAAATATAATTTACTACGATAAAGTCTCAGCTTTAAATATTATCGTAATTTTTTTATTAACTCCATGGATAATCCTGTTTTTAAAGCAATCATCTCATCATCAAGTATATCAAGAAGGTTTTTTGCTATTTCAATGTTTCTTTTTTCCATGCCTTTTTCCATGCCTTTTTCCATGCCTTTTTCCATCCCTTTTTCCATGCCTTTTTCCATCCCTTTTTCCATGCCTTTTCTTTCAGCAGTTTTTAAAGCGTTTATTTCGTCGAACTCTTTTAGGCTTATGTAGTCGTATACTTCTATCTCTTTTTTATTCCATGAGGTTTGGGTTGCTATGTTGAATGCTTCTTTGAACTCTTTTATTTCTTTATATTGTTCTGGTACTAGGCTTAAGTCACTTGCATTTTTTATGAAGTATATCCATTTATCTAGGTGTGATTTTAATTCTGAGAGGTCTTTATTAAACTTATGGAGTTCTATAAAGCTAAATTCAAAGTCGTCTAAGTCTTGGGTATTTGTTTCTTGATTTATAATAAGATGTCTGGATACATAGTTTTTGTTTTCAAATATATTAAAGTTTAGTATACCTATAAAGTATACTTTTTTAAGTCTAGTATAGTCTTGACCTCGTGGGAGTTGTGATATATAAGCTTTAGATGTATAGTAAAGGCTTCTTTTCGTAAAATCACCCAAGTCTTTTTTTTGCATTTCAACTATAAAGGTGTCATTATTTCTATTTTTTGCTTTTATATCTAAGATAGTTTCTTTTAGTTCTGGAATCTTAGGTACTTGGTATGGGTTTGCTAAAGACACTTCTACTATTGTCTTTTCATCTTTAAAGTCTAGTACTGAATTTAAAAATGAAATAAGTATATTTGTATGATTCTCATCACCAAAAATCTTTTTAAAAGCTAAGTCATTTTTGGGGTCTGCGAATTTCATTTTTTTCCTTAGAGAACTATTTAACAAGCATCGTAAATACGCTTATAATTTGTTCTTTTAAGAGTACAACAACTATTGTACTTATTATAAGCCATTGCATTCTATCGAATTTGGCGTCTATTTTACTTATTTCTGTTTTTAATTCTGTTTTTAGTACTTGCATATCTGTTCTTACTTCTTGAATTTCTGTTTTTAGTTCTGTTTTTAGTACTTGCATATCTGTTCTTACTTCTTGAATTTCTTTTTTCAGCTCTGTTCTTACTTCTTGAATTTCATTTTTCAGTTCTGTTTTTACTGCTTGCAGTTCTTCTCTAGTTGCTGTGTGCTGTGTGCTATGAAGCAAAAAGGTCATAATGTCTTTTTGCGTTAAGTTTTCTGCTTCTAGCTCTTGTGATAAGTCTATCATTTTTTACTCCTTAGCATTTATTTTGATAAAATCTCAGCTTTCATTGCTTTGAATTCTTCGTTTGTTAGCATTCCTTGTTTTTTCATCTCGTAGGCATTTCTTAGGTCGTTTAGTTTTGAGCCTGAACTTGTTCCTGTTTGGATTACTTTTGTTGATGATGATGTACTTGTGCTTGTACCTCTTAGGGCTTCCATTCTTTTGTCTATCATAGCATTTATTTCAGATTCACTGAGTTTAGCGCCTGTATTTACTTTGTCTTTTTGCATGAGTTCATCGTTTTTATCTTCACTTGAACCTAGTAATGAACCTATAATAGAGTCAGACTTTTCGTACTTCCCTGATAAATGTGTTTCTTTGAGTTCTTGTAAGGCTGTAGTTTCATCCACTACCTCAAAGTCAAAGTCAGCAAATCTATTTGAGTTTGTTTGTACTCTGACATAGTAAACTTTTCCTGCTTTAAGGGTAAGACTTATGTTTTTTCTTTCCAGGTACTGTCTAGTCATTGACAAGGTAATACTTACTGCTTTAAAATCATAAGTATTATACGCATGCTCTTCTAAAACACCATTTGTGCTTCTTCCATTTATAAAGAGTTTATATTTACTATCGGTATCTGTATCTGAAATAGAACCATTTGCAAGTGAGTAAACATATACTAAGGCTGTGTTTTTTGAGGGTTTTTTTGCTTGAAAAGGAATTTGTGAACATGATGTAAAAATCATTCCTAAGACTAAAAGTGTTATAAAGGCTATTTTTTGCATAGAGTCTCTCTTAATTGTATTTAAGAGCATTATACTAAAGAAAATTAAAAAGAAAGGTAAATAAAGTTAATTTAGAAAAAAGGAGGGAAATATTTCCAAGCCGAAGCTTGGAAAGTCTGTAGTTCTAAGTTTAGACTAAAAGTTTACAGATGCAATAACACGAACATGTTGTTGAGAAGGAGTATTTTCGAAATCACGGTGCATAAGCACTGTTTTAACATTAAAATCACCTAGTTTTTTGGTAACAATAAAGTTTAATTCATTTTGTGTTAAATTAGTATTACTGTTGTCATCTCTAATTCCTTGAAGAGCAAGACCCATACCAGCTGCTTTTCCAGAAGCTTTAAGTTTTAATGCAGTTGAACCTGGTTGTGAAACAGCTAAACCATCTAAGTAATAACCCATAGTTGGAAGTTTAGTTTTCTTACTACCAGTTGCAGTATTACCTACAGCTAAAGAAGCAGCAACAGCATTGCTATCACTAACAGTTGAAGCAGCAGCAAATAAGTTTACTGAACCAGCTTTCATACCAGCAGATAATGCAAATGCATTAGTATTGTCAGCGCCAACAGTTTCAGTTGCCATATGAACAGCATAACCTTTAACCTTAGCTCCAGCAAGTTTAGTAGAAGCATCGATCCAGTATGCTTTAGCAACATTTTGAATAGAGTAAGCAAAACCATTAACAGCTACTCCACCTTTATAATGAAATGCTAACATATATGTTGCACCAGCTCCACCTGCAGTACCAGTAGGATTTAGGTAACTACCTGTAAAACCATTGTTAAGATTTAGAGCAGCACCATTACTTTGACCAACATATGCAGCAACTAAAGTTACATTGCTAATAGAGTTATTGATAACTACAGCAGCATCAAAAGTATTGTTTACAGAAGCCCATTTTTCAGTAAATGCTAAAGGAGTTTGTAATTCTTGCTTACCTAATTTAAGTAAAGTTTTAGCACCTAAAGGAGCAGTAATGTACATTTCACTTACAAACATATCTCCATCAACAACACCAGCAGGAGTAGTAGTACTAGTATTAGCAGCACCAGAACGAGCACCATTAACTAAGTTAGTAGTTAAACCAAGAGTACCAGTTTGAACGATAGTAGCACCAAAACCAACATTACCTTTTTTACCAGTCATACCAAGTTTAAAAGTAAGCTCTCCCGTTGCATTCTTTTTATCAAAAAGACCAGTTGCTCCACCATTGTTAGTTTCGTACCAAACTTTAGCTTGACCGTTAACCTTGATGTCTTCTAATGCAGAAGCTGTAGTTGTTAGTGCCATTGCTGCAACAGCAGCAGATAATAAAATTTTTTTCATTTGTAATCCTGTTTTGTTTTTTTTTGTTACACCACTTAATATGAAGTGATAGTTAATGAACTAGTAAAGAATGAACAATTCATTTACTAAGACTCACACCGTAATGTATTTGAGACTCCAAATTATAGTGATTGTTAATTTAAAGGAAGTTTAAATAGAGAAGTTTATTTACACTTTGTTTACTTTTGAAACACTCTTGAATTTTTATCGACTTTCATATAGTGTCACAAAGACCTATTTATAGTGCCTGATAGGATGTCATGAAGTGCTTTTTTTTCTTTTGTATAAAGTGGTAAAAGTAACCCTAAAAGTGTCGTAGCCGTAAATAAAAAGCAAATATACCGCCAAATTGCTCGAGATAGTCCAATTCTTTTATACGTTTTAGCATCTACTGTCTCAATTTCATACGCTTTTTTCCCAGGTGTCTGCCCAAACTTAGTTAATAAAACAGAATATATAAGCCCATAAACTACTACTCCCATAAAAGGAGCAACCTGAGAAGACTGAAAATCATCTTTTCCATCCATAAATACATAAGTGATTATATAAAGCAAGGGAGCATATATCATAAAAAGGTCCACTATAAATGCTTTTATTCTATCGGCATAAGAAGCATATTTGATATTTGGAAGTTCTTTTTTTTGAAAGTTCTTTTTGTTTGCTTGTTTTTTTAGGTTTCTGAATCTCATAAAGTAATTATAGCATTAATATTTATGCAGAGGGGTGATTAAATCCCTCCCTTTATTAATAAAGTCGTGTTACGAAACAAAACGACAAAATTAATAGCATAAATACTACTTTCTAAAAAAGCAAAAAAAAGGGGCAACATGAAAAATCATGCTGCCCCTTTTAATATCTAATACCCTTTACAGTAATCAGCTGTAAATATAAAAGAAAGTTTTGTTTAACAAATTTATTATAGCATAAATTATCTCTATAAACTTAATGTAATTCTTTCCAAACTTGGCGTTTCCAAAGGAAAGCAAAAATAGCAAATATAACGATGTATATCATTACATACTGTCCAATTTCTTCTCTTTCAACTCTTTTAGTATCTCCAGCATCTTTAAGGTACTCGATTACTTTTTCAGCTGTGTCCGCAGTTACACCAACACGAGGCATACTTGTTCCTGGTAAATGTGCTTGCGGGTCTTCTATAAATGTACTTATAAAATGCTCTCCACGTGAACGGATATACATACTTAAATCTGGTGGAAGTTTTCCCATAAACCCAGTAATAGACTCTTTGTACTTAATAAAGTCAATTTGGTATGCTAAATCGTCTTTTTTATCTTTAAAGTTTTTATGTGTACCAATTTGTGTCCATTTTTCATACTCTAAAGCGTGGCATCTTCCACATGCATTTTCATATGCCATTTTTGGAGTAACGTCTTCTTTAGTAACTGAAATAGATTGCATATACGCTACCATGTCAGCTACCTCTTGGTCTATGTCACCACCTGCACCATAAAAAGGAGGCATAGGGTGCATTAAGCCTTTTTCAGCGTCAAACATATGTTCATTCATCATAGCATGGGAAGGATTTTTAATAACATCTGCTAAGAATTTTTCATCGTACATTACACCCATGTTACTAAGGTCAGGTGGATTTACACCATAAGCAGCAGCAGCATCATGTGGTGT
The DNA here is from genome assembly GCF_029215955.1 of Sulfurimonas sp. SAG-AH-194-I05. Lineage (GTDB taxonomy): Bacteria > Campylobacterota > Campylobacteria > Campylobacterales > Sulfurimonadaceae > Sulfurimonas. The sequence goes on along the minus strand of NZ_JAEMVA010000001.1, from coordinate 55,076 downwards.
CATTGTTGCTGGTATACCGGCAACTTCTATAGAGTGACATCCAACACACGCCCCTGCACCCATCAAAAGCTCTTGACCACGTGTTGCATCACCAGTTTTTGTAATCGCCGGTAAGTCAGCATACGCAAAGTTTTTACTTATAACTTCTTTATGTAGTACATGATGTGCATAAGGCTCAACCAAATAGTATGTTACTAAAGAGAAGAAAATAACTACAACTGCAATTAAAGGTTCTTTATTTTTCATTATAATTACTCCCTATACTTTTTTTTCAAATTTTGTAATAAATGGTAAGACTAGCCATTGCGCCATAAATAAGAGCGCTGCTACATACCCTATAGTACTGTAAATTCCTTCAGGAGGAAGTTTACCCATAGCCGTTAAAACTATCATATTTACTAGCATTACCCAAAACCAAATAGCAAATAAACCACGACGGTTTGCAGCTACTGCATTTGGGCTTCTATCAAGAAATGGAAGTGCAAAGAAAATAACTTGCGCAAAACCAAAAGCTATAAGACCAACATCAACAGAAAATGGACGTAAAATCTCATACGACCATAAAAAATACCACTCAGGGTAAATATGCGCAGGAGTTTTAAGTCCATCAGCTGGGTCAAAGTTTACAGGATCCATAGCAAAACCATAGTTGTAAAAGACTAAGTAAAAGAAGAAAACTAAGTAAAGCCCTACTATCGTCATATCTTTAGACATAAAGTCATTACCAAAACGCATAACCTTGCTTCCTGCTTTGTCACCAGCTAAATATTTTTTAGACTCTGCTTCAAAGTCTATTTCTTCGCCATCTTGGTTATTTACATGTGGAATTCTAAGCGCCGCAAAATGAAGACCAATAAGCCCCATAATCGCTAAAGGTAAAAGAATAACATGTAACATAAAGAAACGTGAAAGAAAGGCTTGTGCCGGAACATAGTCTCCACGAATCCACTCAACTAAACCATCAGCATGAAGTGAACCACCAGCAAAAAGATTTGTTATAACCATACCAGCCCAGTAAGACATTTGTCCCCATGGTAACATGTAGCCTGAAAATGCTTCAGCTGAAAATGTCACAAAAAGAAGCATTCCTGAAAGCCAAATCATCTCACGACCTTTTTTGTATGAACCGTAATAAATTCCAGTAAACATATGTATATACATAATTAAGAAAATCACAGATGCAGCTACACCATGAACGTGTCTCCACAACCAACCAAAGTCAACTTCTCTCATAATAGTGTAATTTACACTATAAAATGCAGTGTCAATATTTGGTTGATAGTACATAAGTAAAAATATTCCAGAAACTAGAAGTAAGCTAAATGTTACTGCTAAAATCATCCCCATTGCCCATAAAAAGTTGATGTTTTTTGGAATCCAATACTCAGATGCCATAACTTTTTCAACTTTTACAATTGCTAATCTTTGGTCCAGCCAATCTTTAACACTTGTCGCTTTTGTAAAATGTGCCATTTTTTCCCTTTTTTAAAGTGTTACGCCAGTTTCTTTCATTTTCATATATTCAGGGCCTTTTTCGCCAAGAACTAAAGTATTTCCCTCAATTTTAAAAGGAGGAATATCTAAACCACGAGGAGGTGGAACTTTTGTAACTTCTCCCGCATAGTCAAATTTTCCACCGTGACATGCACAGAGAAAATCTTTATCGTTTGCATTATATGATGGTATACAACCTAAGTGTGTACATAAACCAATACTTACCATATAGTGCGCACCATCTACTACGATGTCTCGTACTGATTGAATCTCTGTTTGATCTGCTACCATTGCAGCAGTTTTTTTCAAAACAAAAATAGGCTTACCGCGCCATTTCTCAACTGCTAGCTTGTTTTCTTGGTATACAGACATATCTAAGGTAGTAAAACCTGCTGCTTTTACACTTGGAAGTGGGTCCCAAGTTTTTTTCATAGCTACAAGTGAACCTATTGCACCAACAGCTGCAACAGCACCAAATGCCTTACCCATGAAGCCTCTACGAGTATTATTTTTCATATGTTCTCATTTTATTGTAAATTTTATGCGATATTATGACAAATACTGTGTTAAAATATGATGAATTTAAATTTAGCCTTATTAGATTTTATAATTATGTTACTATTGAGAAGAAAATTATAAATTTTTCTTCTGAATTCGTATATAAATATGAAGTATCTCTATGGCTGCTGGGGTTATGCCACTTATTTGCATAGCGGCTTGAAGTGTTGGAGGGTTGAACTCTCTTAGTTTTTCTACAACCTCTTTACTCAAGCCACTCACACCCTCAAAATGAAAGTTTTCAGGTATAGCAATTTTAAGGTACTTTTTCATACGTTGTATTTCTACACTTTGCTTATCAACATAACGTGCGTATTTCCCTTCTATTAAAATTTCTTCTCTAATATAATCATTATGAACTGCAAGCTCTGGAACAATTTCTAACATTTTTGCAACTGTAAAAGTTTTTCTCGCTACGAGTTGTTGTGCTGTTGCAATGTCTTTTATAGGTTGTTCGTCCATAAGAGCAAGTCTTGCTATAAACTCTTTGTTGGGAGTAAACTTTACCTCTTCTAAAAGTGCTGCTCCTGCCTTAATTTGTTTGTCTTTGAGTTTTACTGCTTCATAAAGTTCATCGTCGATTAAACCGAGTTCATGTCCATAGTGAGAAAGTCGTGTGTCTGCTGATTCTTCACGGAGTAAGAGTCTATACTCTGCGCGTGAAGTAAACATGCGGTATGGTTCTTTTGTCCCTTTTGTAACAAGGTCGTCTATTAAAACTCCTATGTATGCTTCATCACGTCGTAAAATTAAAGGTTCCTTGTCTTGAAGTGCAAGTGAAGCATTAATTCCTGCCATTAAGCCTTGCGCTGCTGCTTCTTCATAACCCGTAGTTCCATTGATTTGTCCAGCTAAATAAAGCCCTTTTATTTTTTTCGTCTCCAAGGAATGCTTGAGTTCTCTTGGGTCTACAAAATCATACTCTATTGCGTAACCATAACGAACAATTTTTGCATTTTCCATCCCCTTAATGGACTCTATCATTTGACGTTGCACTTCTGGTGGCATAGATGTACTCATTCCATTTACATAACACTCTGTGTTATCCATAGTTTGTGGTTCTATAAAAAGGTGGTGTCTGTCTTTTTCACGAAATTTTTGTACCTTATCTTCTATACTTGGGCAGTATCTTGGACTTTTACCCTCGATTTGACCAGTAAAAAGTGGTGCTCTATAAAAATTTGATTCTATAATTTCATGCGTCGTTTCATTTGTATACGCAATATAACAAGGAAGTTGCTTTTTACTTCTACGAAACTCTTCACGGTCAGTTCTAAAACTAAAAGGACTAGGAAGTTCATCGCCACCTTGTTCTTCCATAACTGAAAAATCAATCGTTGAACTGTCAACCCTTGCACATGTTCCCGTTTTAAGTCTATCAAGTGTTAAGTTACAGTCATTTTTAAGTGACGCACTTAAACCCTCACTGCGTTCTTCTCCAAAACGACCAGCTTTCTTTTGAACGGTACCAATATGAATAATTCCATTTAAAAAAGTACCCGAAGTAATAATGACTTTTTTTGCATTATAGGTGTTTCCTATATCTGTATTTACACCAAGAACAGTTTCATTTTCTATAATAAGGCTCTCAACAGTTTCTTGAACAAGTTCTAAATTTTTTGTATTTAAAACTGTATTTCTTGCTATTACACGGTACTTATCCATGTCTATTTGTGCTCTACTTCCACGAACAGCTGGACCTTTTGTTTGGTTAAGAATTCTAAATTGGATTCCTGCCTCATCTGTTATAAGACCCATTTCACCACCGAGTGCATCTAACTCTCGAACTAAATGCCCCTTTGCTAAACCACCAACAGCAGGATTACACGAAGTAGCACCAACATTTTCTGCAAGCATTGACACCATAATTGTTTTGTTACCCATTCTTGCAGATGAGAGTGCTGCTTCAACACCTGCGTGACCACCACCGACTACTATTACATCATAATTCATACTTACATTCCTAGTATATTATTCTTATCAACTTTAAACTTATCTCGTTGTAATGGAGTGGCTAAAGTTTTGCCCGTAGCAAGAGAGAAAAAATTAATTTTTTTATTTAGCGGAATTTTATCATTTTTCCGTATAATTTGCATAATATAAACTAAATTAGTTATGCTTTTTAAGATGTGTAGATACATTTTATGTAAATATAAGCGCATAACACAACGGGTACATAATGATTGAAACTGCAAATAATGCCTATAATTCAGGTGACTTCACAACTGCGTACGAGCTTTATTCACAACTAGCTAAACAAGGAAATGCTGATGCACAAACATCTTTAGCATTTATGTTACAAAAAGAGCAAGCATGTGAAAAAGATGAGCCTAGAGCCTTAGAACTTTATATAAAAGCAGCCGAGGCAAAACAGCCTTATGCACTTTTTAACCTTGCTATACTGTATGGTAATGGAATCGGTGGAGCATCACATGACCAGTTTAAGGCACATGACTTACACATGGAAGCTGCAACACGTAATGTTCCTCCTGCAATGTATGAGGTTGCACTTATGCTAGAGCGTGGACTTGGCTGTATGCAAAACTACAGTGAGGCTGCTTTTTGGTATGAAGAGGGAGCAAAACGGGGGCATTTAGAATCGTTTAATAACCTTGGAGCTTTATACAAAGAAGGTCACGGCGTAGAACAAGACAATGCACGTACATTTCTTTGTTTCACCCGCGCAGCAGATGGTGGTTTAGCACAAGGACTTTACAACCTTGGAATGCTTTATGACCAAGGTATAGGCTGTGCACAAGACCACGATAAAGCTCTTGATTTATGTAGAAAAGCAGCCTATAAAGGGCATGCTAAAGCAAAAGAGATTATTAAAGATCTTCAAGAAAATGGGAAGATAGTTTTCTAATGTTTACTGGACTTATACGAGAAATCGCACATGTAAAAAGTTTAGCTGGAAGTACCTTAACTATAAAAGCAAAACACGAAGCAAAACTTGGTGATTCTATCGCTATAAATGGTGCATGTTTGACTGTGGTAAAAGTTACTGCTGATGGCTTTGCAGTTGAACTCTCTCCAGAGAGTCAAAACCTACTTGCTATGGAGAACTACAAAGACGAAGTACATATAGAACCTGCGATGATGATGGGTGACAGATTTGAGGGGCATATCGTTCAAGGGCATGTGGATGCCATTGGTACTGTAAGCGAGATTAAAAACAATGGTAACTCTTATGATGTTTTTATACGTGTTGCTAAAAAGTTTATTCCGTTTGTTGTTCCTAAGGGTTCTATCACTATAGATGGTGTAAGTTTAACTGTTAACGAAGTAATCGGTGATACTTTTAGACTTACAGTTATTCCCCACACTATGAAAGAAACACTTTTTAAGAACTATAAAAAAGGTACACATGTAAATGTAGAAACAGATATGTTTGCACGTTATGTTTCACACATTATAGCCCATCAAAAGTCGACCTCTTTGAGTTGGGATGAAGTAGACGGGATTAATGCTCAGTTTTAAGAAGTGTGGGTATCTCCAAAAAGGAGGATACACCAGTGAAGTTATTCATTATACTAATGGTTTTAATCGTTTTAACCGAACGTTTGTATTAAAAAGTGGGAGCGAAAGCTCTCACAACCATTACTATAATTGTAGCATATTTTTTATATATATTTAGTATTGGACAAAAGATTAAACACAAAGTATTAAAAGATAATTTCGGACATAATAGTTTTAGAGAGCTTCAAGAAGAAGGTGTTGATGCCATTTTAGAGGGTCGTGATTTACTCATGATTTTACCTACGGGTGGTGGAAAATCACTTGTTTTTCAGCTCCCAACATTAATAAAAGATGGTGTGAGTATAGTTATTTCTCCTCTCATTGCTCTTATGCAAGACCAAGTAGCCTCACTCAAAGCACAAAATATTGCAGCCGATATGATAAGCTCTGCACAAAGCCAAGACGATATAGAAGAGATTCTCTACCAACTACGAATGAAACAGTTAAAATTTCTTTATCTCTCTCCTGAACGTTTAAATACACAATGGACGTATGACTTACTCAAAACACTCGACATTAACTTTTTTGTAATTGATGAGGCACATTGTATTTCACAATGGGGGCATGAGTTTCGTGATGATTACCGCTCTTTGGGTAACTTAAAACACAACTTTCCACATGCGAATATTTGTGCTTTTACAGCTACTTCAACAGACAATGTAACCGATGATATTATGAATCAACTGCGTCTTGAAAATCCTCTTTTACTTAAAGGTAAAGTCTTTAGAAAAAATCTTTTTATCTCTGCTGAGAGACGACTAAGTAACGGCTACCCACAACTTCAAGCATTTTTAACTCGGCATGTGGATGAAAGCGGTATTATTTATGTAAGTTCTCGTAAAAAAGCTGAGGAGTTGAGTAGTTTTTTAAATACAAAAGGCTATAAATCACTCCCCTATCATGCAGGAATTCCCAATCATGTAAGAGAACAAAACTTTAAAATATTTGTAAATGATAAAATAGACATCATGGTAGCTACCATCGCTTTTGGAATGGGAATAGATAAAAGTGACATACGCTTTGTAGTCCACATGTCACTTCCAAAATCACAAGAAAATTATTACCAAGAGATAGGTCGTGCTGGACGTGATGGAGAAGACAGTGAGGTGATGCTTCTTTTTAATGCAGCCGATATGGTCATGCAAAAACAATTTTTAAATAACATAGATAATGAAGAATACCGTAGCCATTTAGAAACAAAAATAGACGGTATTTACAAATACTCCACAAGTGAAATATGTTTTCACAAACAACTCGCCGAGTATTTCAACAATGAACTTGACCCTTGTAAAACACGTTGTGACAACTGCCTTAACATAGATTCAAAAAGACAAGACATTACAAAAGAAGCACAAATGATTTTAAGTGCTATTTATAAAACAGACCAAAATTTTGGTAAGAATTATATTATCGATATTTTACGAGGCTCTAAAGAACAAAAACTTTTAGCAAACAAAGCCGATGAACTTTCAATGTACGGTATAGGAACACAACTGAGTAAAAAAGAATGGTTTATTGTTCTTGAGAGACTCATAGAACTTCGTATTTTAAACATTGGTGAATACAGTGTTTTAAAACTTTCGCAAGAGGCTGTAAAAATACTAAAATCACAGATGGAAGTTGACATAAAATCTTCTCGTTTAGATGTAGATAAAAAAGTCAAACAAGTAAAACAACGAGAAGAGTTTGACTATGACGAAGAACTTTTTGAACTTTTACGCCAAAAAAGGTCTGAACTTGCGAGTAAAAAAGGTGTTCCCGCATATATAATCTTTGGAGACAAAACACTCAAGCACTTAGCAAATGAAAAGCCTTATGACAAAAAAACTATGCTTGAAGTTAATGGTGTTGGTGAGAAAAAATTTGAGCAGTTTGGGGAAGATTTTTTAGACATTATCAACGACTAGTCACGTAAGGATGTTCTCTGTGGATTGCATTTCATTTTATGCTCCACATTAACTTCTGACAACTCTTCTATGTTTGATAACGAAGCTAAAGTTGAAGCTCGAAAATCTTTTCCCTCATTCAAATAAACTAAGAATTCGTTTTCATAAAGTGCAATTCGTGTCGCTAAAGCAATAGAATATGTTGTTAAAATTCCATCTTCTTTCATAATTTTCTGAATATCTTTAAAGTATTCTTTTGTCCAAAGACTAGGATTTGCATCAGGAGAAAAAGCATCTTGATATACAATGTCAAATGTATTTTCAGAAAATTTTTGAATATACTCTCTTGCGTCGCCTAAAAACAATTCTATATGAAACGTAGCATCATCATAAATCCCCTCTTCTAATAAAGCTTTAATAATATGCTCAAATATTGTAAACTCTTTTGGATAGGTAAAATTATTAAGAGAAGAGACTAGTTCACTATCGAGTTCTGGAGAATAAATATATATTTTTTGATGTATGTTTTTTAAGGTGGCGTAATGCAAGGTTGCTAAAACATTAAAACCCAAGCCAAAACAAATATCAAGGATTTTTATTTCGTTTTTATTTTTACTATACTTAAAAGCAGGAATCACATGCTTCACTAAAGACTCATGCAATGCACCGTCTTTAGTTGAATGGTAATGTTGTGCATACTCTTTTGAGTATGCTGTATACGTTCCATCTTCACTTAAGGCTAAGCTATGATGGGGCGTATTAAAAGTGTTTATTGATCTACTACTGATAGGTCAAGAGTAAGTGCTTCATTGTCCATAATGTCAATATCTTTTCTTAGAACTGCTTGTGCGATTGCTTTTGCATCATCGAGTGAGTGCATTTTATATGTACCGCATTGGTAAAGATTTAACTCTGGAATATCTTTTTGATCTTTTACAGTAAGTACATCTTTCATAGCTTCTTCCCATGCATCAGCTACTCTTTCTTCTGATGGAGCACCTAAAAGAGACATATAAAAACCTGTTCTACAACCCATTGGAGAAAGGTCAATAATTTCAGTGTCTGATGAGTTTAAATGGTTACGCATAAATCCAGCAAATAAATGCTCTAATGTATGGATCCCTTCTTGTGAAAGTATTTCTTCATTTGGTTTAACAAAACGAAGATCAAAAACAGTAATATCGTCACCACTTGGTGTTTTCATACCTTTTGCTTTACGAACAGCTGGTGCGGGCATGATTGTATGGTCTACAGTAAATGAATCGAGTAATGGCATGTGGAAATCCTTGTTAGTTTTAGTATATGTATTTTAGCAAATTTTAATTTGTTTTTGTTGAATTAGAAAAGGTAATTTTAATTTTACTTATTCTTTTTTGAAGAAACTCTACTGCTTCAAGAGCATCATTAACTACAATATCTGTATATTTATCAAGTGTCACTTTTTCACCGTAGCCACTTAATACACCTATAGATTTTACATTTGCATTCTTGGCACAAAGAAGATCTAGCTTTGTGTCCCCTATCATCCAAATGTCTTTATCATCACTCTTTAAAGCCTCTAAAGCTTTTAAAATTGGTTCAGCATGTGGTTTTGGATTTTGTACATGTTCTCTGCCTATTAAAACTTCAAAGTACTCCATCAAAGCAAAGTGTTCCATAAGTATTTGAGAATAAGAGCCTGTTTTTGTTGTTACAATACCTAAGGTTGCTATACCTTTTGCCATTGCAATAGCCTCTTTTGCACATGCTAAAAGTTCTGTTTTTTGCGTTGCTATTTTTCGATACTCTTCTTTATATGTTGCAACAAAATCCCAAATTTTGTCTTTATCTATACCTAGACGTTCGTACATAATATCTAAGGGATAACCTATCAAAGATGTAATAGCTTCATCTGTTGGATGCTTATGCTGATGTGCATCAAAAGAGTAATGAAAAGTACTCACGATAGCATCTGTTGAATCGATTAAAGTTCCATCTAAATCAAAAAGAATAATCATAATTTTTCATTGACCGTAGTAAAACTTACTGGTCGTACACTTTGAAAAGTTTTATTAAGAATATCTTTGGGAGTGAGTATTGCAACAAGTTCATTCCCCTCATTAAAAACACCACCCGATATTTGCACCTTTACTTTAGCATTTAAAATAATATAATTGTTCTTCATTTGCGAGGCACGTACACTTAACAAAAGACCGTCATAACGGAGTATATATAAATGCTCACCTACTTTCACATCAGACCCAAGAGTAACATAAGGGGCATTTTTACTATTGATATACAAGTATGCTAAATCATTTATAGCAGATACCCTTCCTACTCTTACATCATACACATTGCCTTTTGTATCGATAACACTTATCTTTTTATAATGCGCGAGAGCGCGATAAGATGTCATAAGTTTACCCGTACTATTAAGTGCAACTGCAGTTGCTGACCTCACAAGCCCTTCATTTGTTAAAACTTTTACTTCATACATAGTATCTTGTGCTTCTTGGATATTAAGATGTCGTATCTTTAATTTCATTTTCTTTAAAGTCTTTGTAGCCATCTCAGTTAGTTTATCTTGTACCTCAATAGCTTTGCCCTTAGGGTCCTCATCTCTCATAAGTTTTAAATAACTTGAACCAATTTTCAATAAATCATCTGCATCAACTTCTTGTAGTAAATTCTTTATAAGATCGGTATCGAGGATCTCTTTATCTATCGTTTCACTACTATATAAACGTAATGTAATAAGCAGCACGAGTATTATTTTTTTCATTTTAAATGTATCCTTGTATAATTTCTTTTTCCCACACTATATAATTATGCCAAATACCGCTAACGCTTGGTTCTATGTTTTTAATATTTTTATCTACACTTGTTATAGAGTTTGGAATATACAAAAATAAATATGGATTGTCATCTACAATGACCTTAAACATTTTTCTCCATAACTTTTCTAATTTTTTTCTATCAATCATACTTTGTGATTTTTCTATCATCTCATCTACTGTAGGGTTGTTATAGCCGATTAAATTAAATCCACCTTTTTTGTCTGAGTCTGTGTGCCAAAAAAGATAAGGGTCAGGAGTAGAAGAAAGACCCCAACCAAGTAAAACTGCATCAAAATCATGTGGGAAAACCACCATATTTAAAAAAGCTTGCCATTCCATAACACGAAGTTTTACTATAACTCCAGCTTTCTTTAACTGGTGCTGTAAAATTTGTGCTGCGTAGGGGCGAACTGCACTTGAGTTTGATGTTACAATTTCAAATGTAAAAGGATTATTCTCATCATATCCTGCTTCTTTTAATAATTTTTTTGCTTTTTCAATATTTTGCGTTGGTGCTTTTACATCGGCATTAAAAGCAGCGGTTGCAGGTAAAAAAGGACCAGTACAAACTTTAGCATGTTTAAAGAATAATATTTTTACTAACTCTTCTCTGTTTACTGCTAAAGAAAGTGCTTCACGTACTTTTGGATTTTTAAACTTGTCACGTCGTAAATTAAACCCAAGGTATGTATACGAATGTGTAATATCTTCATATATAGTAAACTTGTTAAAAAAATCTTTGCTTAGTTGTCTTTCATATTGCATTGGTTCAATATTTCCAAGGTCAAGAGAAGAAGCTTTTAACATCAAAAAGCGTGTCATAGAATCTGCTATCACATGAAAAGAAATCTTATCTATCTTTGGGCGACCCTTAAAATAATCATCATTTGCACGCAAAATAATATTTTTAGAATGCTCTAAAGTTTCTAATTTATACGGTCCTGTTCCTATTGGACTTGTATTAAATTTTGCGTTCATAAGGTTTTTTTCATTTTCTAGGATATGCTTAGGGATAATTCCCATCATCCATGTTTCAAGCGCTTTAAAATAAGGTTTTGTATAGTGAACACGTAGTTTATACCTACTCATAATCTCTACTTCTTTTACAAAACGAAAATTTGCACTATACGGTGATGCTACAGATGGGGACATTAAAGTTTTATAGGTAAAAAGAACATCAGCAGAGGTAAAAGGCTCTCCATCATGCCACAGTACATGTGGGTTTAACTCAAAAACTATTGTCGTGTTGTTCTCGTATACAAAGGAGGTAGCTAGATCACCAATAATTGTAGAAGAATCTTTATCGTACTTCACTAAGCCATTAAATATATGCCCTGCTATTTCAGAAGAACTCGAATCTGTTGCTAGTAAGGGGTTTATTCTTGATGGGTTTGAAGAAGTAGCAAGATGCAAAGTCGTTGCAAGCAAATCTAAACAAAGAAAAAGAAGAAAAAAATATTTCATTTATATACCAAAAATCGATTTGCCATTAATTCTAAAACGCCCTTTATTGAGCACAACATTTAAAATAATATTATTTCCTCTTTTTTTAATATAAAATTTTGTTACAAAGAGCATCGGTTCTAAGATAAGAATTTTTTTAAAAATTTTCTTTGATACACTCATTTTTAAATTAAAATTCATACTTCTGAGTAAAAATATTGGTGAAAATTTCATTTTTTTTATAAAATTTTTGTCTTTTTTTATATCAAGTTTTGAGCTAATACTAAAACCTTCAAGATTTACTCCATCGAGTTTTATCTTAGCTACAGAAAAATCTCTTAAATCAATACTTACACCCTTTGACATCAAATTAAAAAAACTATCTTTCACTTTTAAAAATGTTTGAAAAGGCTTACTCGTGTCAGATTCAGAAAGTAAAATTTCTAACTCTTTTTTTGCGATCTTATCAAGCTTATAAAAAGATATATCATAATTCAGGTCCTCTGCTTTGAGTTGCGTTATTTTAGAATCTAACAGAACTTCTTGCATAAACATATGTGAACTAAACTTGGCTTTATTGCCATCAAGCATAGAAGAAACATTCATATCCATATTTTTTACTTCTAATTTTGTTTTTTTAATGAAAGTATCTTTGACTACAAAAGACATAGATTCCACTTTGGCTTGCGAAGTATATGTATTTTTTGATTCCATTGTTGAATAGGATGTTAATTCTTTCATTTGCATCAAAATCTCTTCATCACTATTTTTTGCCACAAACTTCATCGTTTTAAAATTTGTTTCTAAAACCTTAGGTGCTCGTAAACTTCCCTTACCCTTGTATGTTGCGTTTAAAAGTTGCACTTCTAAAATGGAGCCATTTTTCATGGTGTACGATTCATTTATATCTTTTACATAGCCTTTAAACTCTTCGTTTAAAATATTATAATCTAAATGGTACAAAATTCCTTTTTCTTTTAAAAAATTATTTACATATTTATAAAAATCTTTGTCTTTTTTAAGTAAGTCCTCTGAAACACGTTTTGATAAAAACAGTGGATAAATATCAATAGATACATCCCCAATAAAAGGAAGGTTACTATACTTTAAATCTACACCTAGTAAAGTACCTTCTAAGAAGCGTACTATTTCTTTAGACATTTTTTTATTTGAACGTGCATTGATATAATGTGCAAAGTCATCCATATCTTTGAGTAAAAACTCGTAATGGCGAGCACTCGAAAAGTAACTTTCTTCTTCTATGCTTTCTTTTACTTGAATTCCATTTGCCCGTAACTTATTCACTTGTATATCGAGTTTGTCTTTGATTAAGTAGCTACCAACAACGGGTAATGCTGCGGCTACAATAACGAGTAGTAGTAAAAAGTATTTAAAAAATTTTATCATAAGGGGTATAATCCTAAATTTAAGTAAGACATTATATAGAAAAGTTGGTTAGGAAGTGATTGTTTTTAAGAAATAAAATTCTCAAAATTTATTTTGTAGCTTTAGGGGGTTGTAGGGACAGAATGTCCCTGCCAATATAATGGGCTTTTGCTCATTATATTGAGTAAACGAAATATTAACGTTTAGAGAACTGACGAGAACGACGAGCTTTACGCTTACCTGGTTTCTTACGTTCAACAACACGTGAATCACGAGTCATCATACCCTCAGGTTTAAGGATAGCTTTAATACTAGGATCAAATTCTACAAGAGCCTTTGAAATACCATGACGAAGAGCATCCGCTTGACCACCAAAACCACCACCTAAAGTAGTAGCAACGATATCAACCGAAGTGTCTTGTTTAGAAAGAACTAAAGGTTGTTTAACACGAAGTTTTTTCGCTTCAAGTCCACCTAACCATGCGTCTAATGAAAGACCATTAATAGTTATTTTTCCAGAACCTGGAGTTAACCATACTTTTGCGATTGACGCTTTACGTTTACCTGTTGCATATATTCTTGTTGCCATCTGGTAATCCTTACTTAGCTAATTGTGCAGTGTGAGGATGTTCAGCACCTGCATAAATTTTTAATTTTTTAATCATTTTAGCACCAAGCTTTGTTTTAGGAAGCATACCACGAGCAGCTAGTTTAAATAACTTCTCAGGATTTTTTTCTAAAAGCTCAGTCATTTTAATACTCTTAGTAGAACCGAAGTAACCAGAATGAGAAAAATACTCTTTATTTTTAAGCTTACCAATACCGTTAAAACGAGCCTTAGAAGCGTTAATGATAACTACATAGTCACCACAGTCAATATTTGGAGTCCAGCATACTTTTCTTTTACCACGAAGAAGCGTAGCTACCTCAGTCATCATACGACCAAAAGTTTTACCTTCAGCGTCGATTAGAATCCATTTTTGGTCAATCTGTTCAGAAGTTGCAATTTTTGTAAATTTCATTTTTGAACCTTTTAATTTGAATTTTAAATTTCATGCATAATACACGTGTTTTAGTGATGAAAGTATAGCCTCTGCAACTTAAAAGAACCTTTATATTAGGTTTATTTAAGCTTTCAATTTTACTTAGTTTTATTCGTAGCTTTAAGAATAAATAGAAATCCAATATAGTATAATAGATAAGAAGTATCTATAAGTGAAAGATATGAAGAAAGAGATTCCAATTTTTAGGAAAAATATGCAAAGTTTACGTATACGATTTTTATTTATCTTTTTATTTATCCTAACAAGTTTAGGTTTATTATTATGGAACGATTCTATAATTGCAACAAAAATAGACCATTACAACAAATACCATATTAAAATTAAAGAACTACAGATTAGCTACTTAAATATGCGTAGAGCAGAAAAAGATTTTTTCGCACGTAAAAACATTAAATACAGGGATAAACTCCTTCATATTATAGATTCAGTTGCAGATGACTTTAACGTGATTACTTTAGGTGATACCTTAAATGATTATAAGAGTTCTTTTATAAAAATTACAGACGAAATGATACTTGTTGGTTTAACCCAAAATAGTGGCCTAAAAAAGCAGTTTTTATATGATGCGAAAAGACTTGAAAAAGATTTAACAGAAGACAAACATTTAAATATTTTAATGAGTTTTCTTATCCTTAGGGAACATGAAAAAAACTTTTTACTCGATCATAATTTAAAATTTCTAAAATTACATAACAAAAAAAGTGAAGAAATTCATAAAGATACACGACTTAAATTTCATACAAAAATTTTATTAAATATGTACAATGCATCCTTTGGCGACTTAACAGATGCTATGCAATATATTGGATTAACAGAAAATGAAGCACTTCGAGGAAGCATGAGAACTAGTGCCCATGCTATTGAAACTGCTTTAGAGAACTTTATAAGTGAGTCTGTGCCAATCATTAAACAAGAAATTGAAAGCCTTCAAAATACGCGTTTTTTAATTTATTCTGTTTTAGCAATTTTTATAGTAATGATATTTTCAATTATTTTACGTCCAGTAGACAAAGCATTTAGTATCTTTTCAAACTTTTTCAAAACATTTAAGCATGCAAAACAAAGAATTAATGTCAATTCTCTTAAATTTACAGAACTTAAAAGCGTAGGAAGCACAATCAACACAATGCTTCAAAGTAGAGAAGAGTTTGAAGACGAACTCATCAAGTCAAGAGATGAAGCAATTCGATTACAAACTATAAAAGAAGAGTTTTTAACAAATATGAGTCATGAACTAAGAACTCCGCTTAATGCAATTATAGGCTTTAGTAACATACTCAAAAACAATATCCCAAAGGAAGGCAAACTCATTAATCCTATTGTTGAGAGTTCGCAACATCTTTTAAGCCTAATAAATGACATACTCGATATTTCTAAAATTCAAAGTGGCAAATTCACCCTTAGTAATTCCATTTTTAATGTCAAGGAAAAACTAGAATCATGCGTGTCCCAATTCAATATTATTGCAAATGAGAAAAATATAACTTTTAATGTCGAATCTAATGCAGATACTTCACTTCATATACATTCTGACTGGTTACGGATATCGCAAATTATTAATAACTTTTTATCTAATGCCTTTAAATTTACACCTGAAAATGGAACGATAACCTTTAGCCTCACATATATTTCTAACACCTTGCTTATAGCTGTTAAAGATTCGGGTATTGGGATTTCACAAGAAGCACAACAAAGGATTTTAAAACCCTTTGAACAAGCAGACTCTTCTACGACAAAAAAGTATGGAGGCACTGGACTTGGTCTCAGTATTTGTAATTCTATTGCAGAGATTATGGGTGGTACAATTAGTATTGCAAGTAAAGAAAATGAGGGAAGCACTTTTAGTTTCTCTCTGCCTGTAGAACGTGCTAAAAATCCAAATATTCTTCCTATAGAAGAAACATTGGATGTCCAAGAAAGCATTGATGCCCATGTTCTTGTAGTAGAAGACAATAAAACGAACCAAATGCTTTTAACAATGTTACTTGAAGATGTAGAAATTACATACGATATAGCAAATGATGGACTCGAAGCAGTAAGTATGTATGAAGACAACAAGTATGACATGGTCTTAATGGATGAAAATATGCCAAATATGAATGGGGTAGATGCCATGCTTAAAATTAGAAAAGAACATAACAGCGTTGTGCCTATTATAGCTGTTACAGCGAATGTTATGAAAGGCGATGAAGCCAGACTCATAGATGCAGGGATGGATGACTTTGTAGCAAAACCTATTGATAGTGATGCACTTATTGCAACGATAGCACGTCACTTAAAAGCTAAGGTCTAAACCTTAACTAACTCTATAGTATTTTCTAATACGTAACAAATATAGCCATGTACCTCATCTTGCGTTATCTCTTGCACTGCTTTTTTATAATAACGAACCTGCTTTAAATGGTGCGAAGAAAAAGCCATAGAACTTTTATAATCTATAATATTCCACATGCTAGGTTCAGATGAACTTTTAACAAGAACATCCATATAACGTAAATTATCTTTATATCGTATCGCTTTTTCTTTGTATACTTTTCCATGTGTTAAAGAAAGAAATTCCGCTGAAGCAACTAGCATATAGACTCTGTTTGTAATATCTACAATCGCCGTACCTTCTAAAAGAGAACCATATTTATTCATCATCATATCTTTAGCAGGTTCAATTGACGCTTCATTAAAGTCACCTAGCATCTCTAGCATATAGTGCATAGCTAAACCAAAATGAATGGACTGCAGATCTTCTTTTGTATCTTCTTCAAGTTTTAAAAGGTCAGTTTGTGTTCCATAATAAAAATTTGTATATTCTAACTCTTTAAAAATACCTTTACATGCGGAAACATTTGACTTCTCACATGCTAAAACACCTGAACTTCCACATGCTAGGTCTGAAATATCAAAACTAGAATCTTTTGTTTTTTTGATTATACATAGGTTATCTCTCGCTCTCGTAAAAGCAACATAAAGTGCATTTAAACTATCTTCAATGATAAGAGATTTTTCTTTTGTAAGTGCATTTGCATACGCAGTATCAACAGCGTCCCTACCCTTTGTACGTAAATATACATTTTTTAAGTAAATACCATCGTATTCATAAATAATCGAATCACGAGAAGCTGGAGCTTTTTTTAATCTGTCAAGTACTATCACATGCTCATATTCTAAACCTTTTGACTTATGAATAGTTAAAACACGTATACCACTTAAGTCAGATGCAGCAGCTCCTATATCGAGTCTTTCATATTCAAATAAGAGTGCTTCAACATCTTTATATTTACGTATAACATCTAAAAAACGAATCAAATGAAAATCATCACTAAAAAGACTGTAAATATCTATAGCACGTTTTATCACATCAAAAAGCTTAGACTTTGAGACATCCACTCGTTTTATTTGTTCTACATCTCTGTTTATGAGTGCAAAAAAGTTATGTTTATAAATATCTTCATTAAAATACAAGTATTTTAAATACTCTAAAATTGCCTTTACGCTTCTTTGGTTTATAAGCTTCGTCGTCGTCTCTGTAACCACTTCAATATTTTCTTCTATAAGTCTTTGCTTTATCGCTTCGCCATCGCCATTTGTTGCACAAAGAATGGCTACTTCATTCACATCAGCACCAAGCTGAATAAAACGTTGTACTTGCACAATAGCTTCATCCAAGAGTGCATCATTTTCTAAGACTTCCACATGTCCAGCATTTGCTTCACTTCGTACCTTTTGGGGTGCATAGTTTTTCATTTTTTCTTTAAAAGTGTTATTTACAAACTCTATAACTTCTTTTTGTGAACGGTAGTTAGTTAACAGTTGTTCACTCTGTGTGTTTTGTTCTTCTTTGACACTATCAAAAAGTGCTGAAACACCTCCTCGAAAGCGATAAATAGACTGCTTCACATCTCCAACAAAAAAGAAACTTCCATTTTCAAAAATTCCGTTTCCTGAAGTTATTTCATTTATAAGTGGTTTTAAAATCTCATACTGAAGCACACTTGTATCTTGAAACTCATCTAAAAGGAGGTGTTCTATTTGTGCATCAAGTCGAAAATATAAAAACTCGCTATCATCTATTTCATGTAAAATAAAATGCACTAAAGATGTTACATCAGAAAAGCTAAGTTCACTTTCATCTACATATAAAGCTTTTTTAGATTTTTCATACGTACGTACTAAACTTGTAAGTGCATAAAAAAAGTTTTGCTCCTTAGCTCTGTTATAATTTTTTACGGCCTCTTGAATCACATGCAAAGAAGTGTCCATCTCGGGAGTAAAACATTTTTTAAATACCCAGTATTCTAAAGAATCTTTTACAACCCAACTCTTTGCGTGTAAGACTTCAAAACTCTCAGCAACAACAGCTTTTTTAAGTGAATCCGAAGCACCTTTGCAGTTTGTTACTATGCTTTGTAAGTTGCTTAAAGCATGCATTGCGAGTTCCTCATGCACCTTACAATCCATTTTTTCAAACTTCAGATGTGAAAGCTCATGTTTTTTCGTGTAAAAATCATCTAGTAAAGAAAATATACTATCGAGTCTTTTATTGGACTCTAAAGAAAGGGTAATAAGTGTATCTTTTTTCCCAGCTACACTTACCTCTTTTAAAAATCTTGCCAAAAGTTTTAACTCATGTTGCGAGGCAAAGGTTGTAAAGTCAGGCATAAGTGAGGCATAAAGAGAAAACTTACGTAAAATTTGCGTAAAAAATTTATCAATCGTCATGATCTTTGTATTTGCATTTAAAAAGTCATTCAATATTTTTGCTCTTGCATCTAAAATATGTTTACGAGAAAGTCCTGTAACTTTTATAATCTCTTCAAGCTCACCACGAAACTCTAACTCTTCAAGCGTTAAAGTAACTCTATCTTGCATTTCCCGTGCTGCTTTATTTGTAAAAGTAAGGGCTACTATTTTACTAGGCATAGCCCCCTGAAACAAAAGAGATAGATAACGCACAACAAGCATAAAAGTTTTGCCACTTCCAGCACTTGCTTCGTAGCATAGATTATTATTAAACATTACGCACGTCCACACATAATTTTATAATCACAAAAAAGGCAGTGTTTACTATCTTCGCAAAGTTCAAAGTTTACTGATTCTATGGAGAGTAAGTCTTTTAGGTTTGATTGTAAAACTTCTAGCTTTTCTTGTAAAAATGGCTCTTGTACTATTTTAGATTCTTTTAAATCATAATATCCACAGCCAACTACATTACCAAGTCCTTGTGCTAGAAGATAGTAAAACTCTAGTTGAAAGTCAGTTGCATCTACAAAACTATTTTTATTATAAAGTGGGTAAGAGCCTGTTTTATAATCAAGTACATAAATTTCATTTTTGTTTTTATCTATTCTATCTATCGTCCCACTAAGAGTTGCTCCAGCATAAGTACATGTGAATTTTTCTTCACAAGATTCCACATGCCAGCCCTGTTCAAAACGTTTAATATCTTCTTCGCAAAATTTCTTAAGTCTTCTTTTTTGCATACTTATTAAGTACTTATCTAATTCTGTTTTTCCACATGCTACGTCCAATTCTTTATATAAATCTCTTTGCAAGTCTTGTGAATTAGAATACGTGTTTTTTTTTCTATATAAGTTACTTAACGCATTGTGAACATGATTCCCTATTTCATATTCTTTTGGCATATCTTTTGGAATTTCATGTCCATAAATATGCTCTATATATTTATAATAATACTTTCGCTTACATGTGAGAAATGTTTTCAGTCGGGTTGCTGATATTTCTTTGTTTTTAAAACTGTACTCTAATACTATTTCAGCCTCTTCTTTTTGAGGTCGCATCTCTTTTTTAAACAGTATATTTGCATAATCAGTCTCTTCATGTGGATTATCCTCTTTTATTTGCAACTGCTTTAAAAAACGTGAACCACTACTCTGGGAGGAACAAACATAAGATATAGCCACTTCTTGTGAACGTGAAATAAGTAAGTCGTAGTAATGTTTTTGAAGACTCTCTCTATCGCTCATTGTTGGTAGTTGTGCCATCTCTCGTATTTGCGTGTTTAAGAACATGTCTTTATCACTTTTCTTTGGAACATTTGAGTCTGAAAAGTCTACTATAATAACGGCATCAAAGTTCACTGAACGTGTTTCAAGTACTCCCATAACAGTAACCTTACCTCCACGTACATCATCAAGTGAACGCGATGCGAGACGTTGCATAAACAAAGACAAAAGGGACTTCACCTTCATCCCTTTCATATAGGGCAAAATATTTTTAAAGCTATAAAGTTCTTCTTCAAAAATTTTAACTTCTCTTTTGGAACTAAATGCTTCTTTATACTCTTTTAAAAATACTAAAACATCAATAGCTTCATTATTTTGATGATACATACTAAGAAGCTTTACATAAAGGTCATCCCCTATTCTCTCAAGTCTTGCATAGTTCTCTTTTGAGTCTTGGTCTAAGGCTTGGCATGTGGAATGCAGTTTTTTGTACATTTCACTCAAAGTAAATGATGTACCCATTGCGAAGTTAAAATTTGACTTGTCATCAAAAGACTTTAATGTCTCAGCCATTTTTTCATCTGGTAAAATCACAGCAATATTTTCTGCTTTAAAACCTTTTTTCACAAACGCATAAAGTTTTTGTTTAATAAACGATACTTGTAAAAGAGACTCTGAAAAAGATTCACAAGAAATACTTGTGTTCTTTTCTCTCTTGTTTTGTGAAAGTATTTTTTTTGAATTAAGACAAAGTTTATAAATACAATCTTTTTCTAACACAAAACCGATTTCTCCTAACTTCTCTTGCATTTTTGTGTTGAACTTAGAAGTAGTAAATAGTAATGTAACACTACTAAATGCACAACATTGTGTTAGAAGTTCGAGTTCAAAGTTTGTTAAATGACCATCCACATGTATAAAAATTTCTTCATGTGAAGAAGCATAGCTTTCATTAAAAGTATACAATTTGGGTAGAAAAATTCTGTCTAATACTTTTTTTTCCATACATAACAACTCATAACGTTTATAAAGTTCTTGTAAAATTATAATATGCTCTTCAAATTCAGCATAAATATCAGAAGTATCAAGTCTTGCTATATCGTACATTTCAGCACTCAGCTCTTCAAAAAATTTAAATATATACGAAGAGTTTTTTGTGAATGTAAAGAAGTTTCTTTGTATTTGTAAAGAAGAAAATGCTTGAAAATCTGAAGCTTCTAATAAAAGAAGAACGCGTGTATCCTCATCTAAGAGTTTATACTCCTTTACTATACATAACTTTGCTATAAACTCGTGCATAGTAAGAAAGTTAGGTAAAAAGAGAGTTTCTTCTTTAATGTGAAGTTGCTCGTGCCTAATTGCACGAGCAGAGGGGAGAACTATAGTTGTGTTGTCCACTAGTATTCAAAAGCCTCTTTAACTCTTGTATCGGCTTTAACATTGAAAAAACGTTCTTCTTCACCTACTGTAATCTTTGCCATAATATCCCATCTACCAGGTGAAGCTAAGGTAAAGTTAGAAAAGGAGTACACACCATTTTCTATACTTGGATTCACTAATTCTTGGTTGTCTTTATTATAGTCTGGTCTTGTAATTACTACTTTTATCGTAGCATTATTTACACTATGTCCATCAAGGTCATGTACTGTATACTTCAAAGTTGCACCTTCTTGAGAAAGTGATTCTGTTATATATGTTACCTTATATTTCTTATTAAAATCAATCTTATCTTGGATAATATCATTTGCTAGTATATCTGCATGATGATAGCCCATCATATAGGTATTGCTTTTCTCTACAGGTGTATTACTTAAAATAAAAGTTATCGAAAATACAATAGCACTAAAGAATAGTAAAATTGCTATTGATATCCCATAAGGCCAAATTTTTTTATTACTCATTATTCCCACTATTTATTCCTTCTTTTATATAATTTTTTGCGTATATACATAACGAGTGCCATCAATAAAACACCATAAAAGAGAACTTTAACCGCTAACATTACATAGACACTAGACTTTCCAGTTCCAATGTCAAGTGTAACTCCTTTACTCTCAGCAACTTGACGTGCTACATCAATATAGCCATTAAACATAGCCGAAGCATATTTAGAAGTTATTTCACCACTCTTAGCCTTTGAGCCTAGTAATGGTAAAATTGTTCCACCACTATCTTGAAGTAAACTTTTAAATGTTTCAAAATTATCTGAATAAAAAATTGCAATAACAAGTGCTTGTGCCGATGAAGCAACTGGACTTAAAACTTGATTTCGATTAAAATGCTTATATAAAGATGATTCATTCACTGTAATATTTACCTGAGAATTAAGTTCTGCAAAAGTCAACAAAATAGTTGGTTTTGTAAAATCCTTCATTATTTCTTCTTCGTATTGGGTAATATCCATTGTATGCGGTAAATCTCTTATCATAACAAGTTTTATAGATATACCAGTCTTTTCATATACTTCTTTTCCTAATTTATTTACTTCTTCATTAAATTTAGGATTATTAACTACATCATCTTTATATAAATATTCTGCTGTTAGTGTTGTTTGAAAAACTAAAGTGAGGATGAGGGCCGTTAGCCCTCGTGAAAATTTCAAAAAAATTTCCTTAACTAATGAAGAGATGGTTAGGAGTAACAACAGCATAAATTGTAAATGCTGCCATTAAAACTAAACCTAAAGCAATTATTTTTTCCATTCTTTACTCCTTACTTAACATCGATCATATGATCAGCTCTTTTACTACCAATCATCTTAATCGAATTCATATCTTTAGTGCTATAAAAATTCGTTGCATTAGCAACTTGAGACAAATATGCCTCATACGCTAAAAGCAACACAACCGCTACAAGAATTATTGTAGCAACAAGAAAACCTGTCATACCGTGAAGACTAAATAAAGATCTGTTTTCATTAACCATTAACTACTCCTTAGCACTTAAGCTAGTAATGTATGCACCAACTGCTTCTTTTTGTTTAGTATTAAGTCTGTCAAATGCTGGCATACCACCAATAACACCTCTTTTACCATGATTTAAGATAGTAACAACAAGTCCTATATCAAATGTAGCAATATTTGGAGCTACATACGCTTGACCTTTACCATCAGCACCATGACATGCAGCACAAGCACCAGCAAAAACATCAGCACCTTCGCCTGTCATACCGTTTGCAACATACTCAGAAACTACATCAATTTCAGCATCTGAAATGGGAGAATAATCCGTGTTTGCATTCATAATACCATAACGATTAGGCATAGGGTTTTCTGTACCCATTAGTTTTGAATTTGAACCATGTAAAATGTGATATTTAACAACATTAGCTTCAAGTCTTACATTAAGATCTGATGCAGTACCGTCAATTCCATCTGCTGTTAAACCATGACAAACTTTACATTCTGCAAGAAATACTGACTCACCCATTTCAATAAGTCTATCACCAGTAATATCTTTATATTTTGCTTCAAACTTAGTATTATGCGCTGCTACGTCTTCATTATACTCACCAATTTGAGAATATCCGTTTACTGGATAACCGATTAAAAAATACCACATACCCCAAACCATAGTGAGTAAAAATAAAATTCCCCAACCCGTTGGAATTGGATTTAAATACTCCCCAATATCATCCCATTTTTCATTTGCAAGTTCACCACTAGCAGTATCGACTTGCATTTGACGAACATATTTGATAACTGTAAATACTGTAATTAGTACAAGTGCTACTGCAGCTGCTGCAGTTAAAATATTTACAATATCACCATTTAAACCACCCTTGGAACCAATTACTGACATGTAAGTGAATCCAAGCATTGCAGCTGTTACGATAAATCCCCAAAGATAAATCTTATTCATATATCTCTTCTCCTATTTCTCTGTATCACGATTTTTAGCATTTACGAGAGTATCTGCTATATCGTCATGTAGTGCTAGGTTGCTATATTCTTCATAGTCGTGACCGTCAACATCTTTTCTGTTCTTATATAAATGATATATATAAGCGTATAAAATAACTGTCAAAAAGACAGTTACTGCTAAGAAGCCATACGATTGTAATTCAGCAATACCCAATTTATATTCCTATTACTTTAAACTATTCATATATGCTATTAACGCAACAATTTCAGGAATTCTTCCTAATGCAACTGCATCAATAACATCTTGATTTTTCATATCATGAGAAATCGTAATTGCTTCTTCTAAAGCCATCATACGTGCTTCATTAAGCGTAGCACCCATTTTAATAATTTTAGTTGTTCCATCTTTCATAGGAACAGGCTTATTGTAAGGAACACCAAAGAATTTTTCAATTGTTAGCATTTCAGCATATGCAGTATCTATATCAGTGTTATTAACAAACATCCATCTGTAGGCTGGCATAATTGTACCTGGTACAACTTTTTCAGGATCCCACATGTGGTTTTCATGCCAATCAGTAGTTCTATAGTTACCAACACGCATTAAGTCTGGACCAGTTCTTTTAGAACCCCAAAGGAAAGGTCTATCATACGCATACTCACCACTAAGTGAATAATCACCATAACGGTCAGTTTCAGATTTAAAAGGACGAATAAGTTGTGAATGACACGCATTACAACTATTTTTAATATATACATGACGACCAGCTAACTCTAAAGTAGAGTAAGGAGTCGTACCTATAAGAGGACGAGACTGTTGCGCAAAGTTTGGAACAATTTCAACTAAACCTGCAAATGCAATAGTTACAAAAACAGCTAATGCAAAAAAGAACGGATTTTTTTCTAACCAATGAAACATACTATAATCCTTTTACTAAGCGCCCATCGGCGTTGCATTTTGTAGCTCAGATTCTTCAACCTGACGAGCAGACATAGTTTTATAAATATTGTAAATAAACATAACAAAACCAATTAAGTACAGAGTACCACCAACAGCACGGATAATAAAGTAAGGGTGTAAAACAGTTACAGTATCAATAAATGAATATGCTAAGTTACCAAATTCATCATGCGCACGCCACATCATACCTTGCGTAATTCCAGCAATCCACATAGAAGTAAAGTATAAAACAATCCCTAGTGTTTGAATCCAGAATTGTGTAGCCATAAGTTTTTTAGAATAAATTTCACGTTTAAACATACGAGGAATCATATGATAAATCGCAGCAATAATCGTAAATCCAACCCAACCAAGAGCACCATCATGAACGTGACCGATAATCCAGTCAGTAAAGTGAGCAATAGCATTAACAGATTTAATCGCTTGAATAGGACCTTCTAATGTTGAGAACATGTAAAAAGTAGAACCAAGAACCATAAACTTAATAATTGGAGATGAAGCAACTTGTTGCCACTCACCTTTCATTGTAAGAAGCATATTAATCGCAGAACCCCATGAAGGAAGAATTAAAATAACTGAAAATACTGAACCCATAGTTTGAACCCAGTCTGGTACAGTTGAGAAAAGAACGTGATGACCACCAGCCCATAAATAAATAAACATTAAACCCCAAAAAGAAAGTAATGATAATTTATATGAATAAATAGCTTGACCTGATTCTTTTGGTAAAAAGTAATAAATAATTGCTACAATTGGTGTAGTTAAAACAAATGCCACGGCATTATGACCGAACCACCACTGAACAAGTGCATCATTTGTACCTGCATACATAGAAACTGAATGTGACCAAGCCCCGATTCCACCTGACGCATAATACGTAGGAATTTCTAAGTTATTTAGTAAGTGAAGCATAGCAACTGCTAAGAAAGTAGCTATATAATACCAAAGAGAGATATATAAAGTCTTCTCACGTCTCAAACCAATAAGACCAGCAATACTAGCACCCCAAAGTAACCAAATAACAGTGATACCAAGATCAAGAGGCCACTCAAACTCAGCATACTCTTTAGAAGTAGTTATTCCCATAAATAATGAAACAACAATAACTGCTGATGATGCAAAGTAAATCCAAAAATGTAATTTACCAATTACCATTAATGTTTTTGATTCAGCCATTGATACTTTAAGAACGCGCTGTCCCACATAGTACCAAGTAGCCCAAACACCACTTAAAACAAACCCGTAAATAACTGAATCTGTGTGTAGTACTCTTAAACGACTAAAGTTCGTGTATTCAGCAATAGCACCATCACCAAAAATAACATTTAGTGAAGGAAATGCCATTTCCCACGCAATATAAGTACCAACAAACATACCTATAAAACCAACGAATAAAGTATTGTAAATAAATAATTTACTAACAGAATAATCATACTCTAATGGACGATTCTCCATATATTCTCCTCAAATAATAAATATAAAAAGACAGCAATGCTTAAAATAAGCTGATACTATATTTCTAAGTTTTATATGATATCTATTAATTAATTTAAATATGCTTAATTTCTACTATTTGGTAGGTTATATTTTATTTTTATCTCTATTCATTGCTTTTAGTAACTCTTCATTGTCTTTTTCCATTATTACAAATGCTTTTTGGAGTTCTTCATGTACATTTTTTTCTTCTGCATGTACTAAAATAGATTTGTACATTGTAAAAAAGTCACTATATGGTGTTATGCCAGATGACATGACCATCGATAAATCTTGATTTGGGAAGTATTCATTCCATGATGGAGTAATCTTTCTTATAAGATTCGTATTAAATGCAAAAATTAATCCTATTACTAAAATCATAATCATTGATAAAAAGACAATAAAAAATATTATACTTTGTGCTATTCCCAAGTATTCAAATGCATATGGATTAAACAAAGCCGCAAATTCTAAAAATGGTAATGATAAGAATAAAAGACCTATGATAGTACTATTCCATCCACCAACTGGTCCAAAATTATACAAAATTCTTTTTTTCCCATTCTCTTTTGCTACAGTCGATAAAATAGTTTCTAATGTGTATTGTGACATTGTATTTCCTTAATAAATGTGATTGGTTTTCTATGAGGGAAGGAGCAAAATGCTCCTAAAGTCTAAAGTGGATTAAAATCTAGCATTGCATCAATGCTAATGAGAATAATAGTTCCTAAAAAGGCAAGGTTAATTTTCCAAAATACACTACGTGCATCTGGGAGTTCAAAATTTTTATTTAATAATTTCAAGCTACTAATAAAACCAAAAATACCTGTTACAACTAAAAGTATATTAATTATTAGACTAGTTGGATTAAATATACTCACCATAAAAATACCCGTAAAGAGTGTTAAAATCAACCAAACAAAAGTTAATCTTTGAAGTGAATTTTGCCCAAATAAACGCATTGCTGTAGGATATCCTGCATCTTTATACCCACCATAATGCAACATAACAAGTAACCAAAAATGTGGTATTTGCCAAATAAAATAAAATAACCCTAAGGCATAAAATTCAACTTCTAGTAGAGAATGACCAGCAACTAACCAACCAACTGCTGGAGGTATCACACCTAGTATTGCACCCGGAACAACAGCTAAAGCACTTTTCTTTTTTAATGGTGTATACACTAAGTTATACCATACAAATGAAAATAAAAATAAATTAATACCCGTAAGTCCAAGTAAGTCATATATTAAAAAAAGAGAAGCTATAACGAGTACTGCCGCGATTATAATACCAGTTAGAGGAGACATTTTTCCAGAAGCAATGGGTCTATGTTTTGTTCTTTCCATTAAAGCATCTTCTTTGTACTCTTGCACCTGATTGAGAGTTGAAACCCCCATAGCTACAAGAAGTACGGCAAAAGTTGCAAGAAACATATCTGCTCCTACTTCACCCTTTGCCATTATATAGGCAAAGAGAGCCGAAAGGCTCACAGCGAAAGAAAGAACAAACTTTGTTACTACAATAAAATCTTTAATCATTATAAACTTTTAAGATGTTCTGCTATAGCTGAAACGTCTTCGTCTGTTATATAAGGGAATTTTGGCATATTACCCATAC
Organism: Sulfurimonas sp. SAG-AH-194-I05; assembly: GCF_029215955.1. GTDB lineage: Bacteria > Campylobacterota > Campylobacteria > Campylobacterales > Sulfurimonadaceae > Sulfurimonas. Next base: position 27,033 of record NZ_JAEMVA010000001.1, on the reverse strand, counting down.
TACCTTTTTTACCATGCTTTAACACATTACGTAAAAGATCTACATCGTAATCTACAAGACTTGGAGACGTACCGTATTGACCTTTACCATCTTCACCATGACATGAAGAACATGCTGCAAATGAAGCAGGTTGCTCGCCTTTCATACCAGCAGCTACATATGCTGCAATCTCTTGCGCATCTTTACCAGTAACTAAGCCAGCTGGCATTGCGCCCATTGCATAACCAAGTGTGTCTTGACCATGATTAATTACATCGAGAACTTGTTCTTTCGTTAATACTCTTGTTTTAAGAGTAGGTCCAAAAAATACTGCATCGCTTAGCGTTGCATGACAAGATTTACATCCATGTTGTTGTAAGAGTGCAGAACCTGATTTATCGTAGTTACCTTTTGGTGTATCATCATTACTGTTAAACCAAGCATCATATTCAGCTTTTGGAAGTACAACAATTCTAGAGTACATATATGAGTGATCAGTACCACAGTACTCAGCACACTCAACATCATATTCGCCTACTGTTGTAGCATTAAACCACTGCTTCGTTACACGACCTGGAACAACATCTTCTTTCATACGAAAAGCAGGAACAAAGAATGCATGAATCACATCATCAACTGGAGCTGTCATCTCTAAAATGATATTTGTATTCACTGGTACATAAAGTGCTGATTTAGCCATTGTACCTTTTTCAATAAGTTTTCCATTTTCATCATATTTAGGCTTAATAAATGCTCCACCTAATTTATGAACAACACCATTAGCATTTGCTGGATACTCATATCTCCATTTCCATTTTGAACCTTCAACCTGAATAGTGATACTTTGATCAGCTGCAGGCATAGTTCTTAAAACTCTCATTGAGTCATAACCAAACCAGAATAAAACCATAAGCATAACAGTAGGAACGAGTGTCCAAGTAATTTCTAAACCAGTGTGATGTGTAAAGTTTTCAATTTCTTCATCTTTAACATTACTTTCACGATATTTCCAAACAAAATAAAACATTGGAATTAAAACTGATAACCCTAAAACAATAGATACCCAGAAATTAATCCAAAATGCATTGTCTACATCTGCAGCAAAAGTTGCTGCACTTGCGCCAACAAATCCGTCTAACATAGAGACTCCTTAGTGTGTTGCATGTGATGCATGAGGTGCATCCATGTGTTGTGTAATATGACTTTCATCCATATACTGGAAGTTAGCAACATCGAAACCAATTACAATTATAAAGAAAACAGCAACAATAAATAATGAAAAACCTGCAAACCAAATGATTTGTGTTTCACCTTTTAAGTGCATATAGTACGCAAGAATTAAATATGCTTTTACTACACCGATAAATAATTGAATACCAAGGTTCATATCTGTTAAGAACATGTGTGGCTGAACAAAAGTAACTGTTGTTAGAACTAATAAACCAACAAGTATTTTTATATACCCTGATTGTGCCTCTTTATAGCTTCCAAGATTAGTGGTGCTCATTAGATCCTCCTAGGTGTGAAATTGCTTCAATAGTACTACTTAAAGTTGCTGTATCCATTTCTGTACCTGCTCCCATCATATAATAGAAAGGAAAAACAAATACCCAAATAAGGTGAACAAGGTCCCAATAAAGTGCAATGTTAAAATGTAATATATGGTGTTCTGGAGTAACTTTACCAGAATTAATACGTTTAAGTAACCATAACATAATACCAATACCTCCAAGAATATGAACTCCATGAATACCAGTCATAGTAAAATACATTCCAAAGAATAGTATTTGACCAAATGGTTTGGAATGTTCATTACCTGGTTGTAAAGCATCAAGACCTAGAAAAACACCATGGCTATATTCTAAAGACCACTCAACACCTTTTACTCCTAAGAATAAAAAAGCTAAAACAATCGTAGCCCAGATCATAGTCTTCGCACCCTTGATATCTCCATGACGCATTTTCAATAGGCCTAAACCCATTGTTAATGCAGAGATAAGAAGAACTACAGTATTAAAACCACCGAGGTATCTATTTAAAGATGCCGAAGCATGCACAAAATCCGCTTCATGAAGCATCATATAATATGTAAGCGTCATAAACATAGCACCAAACATAAGTACCTCTGTAAACATGAACAGCCAAAACCCTAGTTTTGCACCGTACATGTCATCTTGCCAACCTTGAACTACGTGTTCATTACCATCGCGATCTGTTGCGATTTCTGCTACATATGCGTGAGAAGACATTAGTCAATCCTTTTCATTGTTTCGTAATCAAATTTTACAACTGGTTGCCCATGATGATACTCATATGGCATAAAGTCAACATAAGGAACTTTTGTGTGGTTCTCTAATGGTGGTGGTGATGTTGGTAAATGCCACTCTAGTGTAGTTGCATTCCAGTGATTTGGACCAACTTTTTCCCCATTTTTAATTGCACGAATAAGTACATAAAACATTGTAATTAAACCAGTAATAAAAATAACAGCACCAACAAAAGAAATTTGATGATAAATTTCAAATTCAGGTAAGTAGTCAAAATAACGACGAGGCATACCATAGTAACCAGCGATAAACATTGGGAACCAAAGAACATTAAAACCAATAAAGTTTAAATAAAATGCAAATTTTGCATGACCTTCATTGTACATTCTACCAAACATAAGTGGGAACCAATAGTGAAGCCCAGCAAATAGTAAGAAAACAACTCCACCTAACATAGCATAGTGAAAGTGTGCAACTGTATAGTAGGTATCTTGTAAGTGAATATCAACACCAACCATAGCAATAGTAACACCTGTTAATCCACCAATTGTAAAAGTGATGATTGTACCAAGAGCCCATAGCATTGGAGTAGTTAGAATAATTTTACCTTTGTACATTGTAAATACCCAGTCATAAAACTTAATACCTGTTGGAATAGCAACAAAAAATGTTAAGAATGAGAAAATAACTTTTGCAGTGTCAGCCATACCAGAAGTATAAAGGTGGTGACCCCATACTAAATAACCAATACCCGCAATTGACGCAGATGAAAGTGCAATAGTTCTATAACCAAATACTTCTCTTCTTGAAAAAGTTGGAATAATTTCAGACATAATACCAAATGCTGGAAGAATCATTAAATAAACAGCAGGGTGAGAATAAATCCAAAATAAATGTTCAAAAAGTACTGGATCTCCACCTTTAGATGGATCAAAAATACCAATTCCGAAATACTTTTCTAAAATTGCAAGAACAAGAGTAATACCAATTACTGGAGTTGCTAAAAGTTGAATCCAAGCTGTTGCGTAAATTCCCCATACAAATAAAGGCATTTTGAAAAAGTCCATACCTGGAGCACGAAGGCGGTGAATAGTTACAAGAAAGTTAAGACCTGTAAGAATTGATGCCATTCCAAGAATAAATGCAGCAACAAGTGTTGTAATAACATTTGTATTTGTAGTTAAACTATATGGTGCATAAAATGTCCAACCAGTATCAGCAAAACCTTCTCCACTCCATAAAGAGCTAAGAGCTACTAAAGCACCAGTAATGTATAACCAGAATGTAAACCAGTTAAGTCTTGGGAAAGACACATCTTTAGCTCCAATCATTAATGGCATAACAATATTTCCAAATACAGCTGGAACACCAGGAATAATGAACAGGAAAATCATAATAACACCATGAAGCGTAAACGCTTGGTTAAATGTATCTCCATCCATAAATTGTGCACCTGGTGCGAATAACTCTAGTCTCATTGCAAAAGCTGTAGCCACTGCAACAAAAAAGAATGTAAATATAACTGCTGCGTACATTAACCCTATACGCTTGTGATCGACTGTCAACATCCACTGCCAAAATGCCGTTTTAGGGTGACCTATGGCACAGTGAGTTTGATCTAAATCTAAGTAACTTTTACTCATCTATTTTCTCCTTAATTTTGTATTTTTAACACAAATGTAATACTATTATTATATGTGCTAAAAAAATGTGTTTACCTCTAAGGCCCATAAGCCATATAGACAGCAAAGAAAAAAAGTCATCTAATAACTACTTTTCTGTACTGTCTTAGAGGTACTTTATATGTTTTTACTTTTCTTCTGTTGTTTCTTCTTCTTTTACATCTCTTCTTGGAGCTATCTCTCGACCATCATCTTTTCTTCCCATTCTAAGAAGTGAGATAAAAAATGCCAATACAATAAATAGCATTACAGTAGCTGCAACTTTTTCCCATACAAAAATATAGGTTCTTCCTTCAGGATCGTATGAAAAACAATAAAGAAGTGTTTTTGCTATAGTGGGGCCAACTGTTCCGTTAGAAGATTCTATTAGAGCCATTTTCACATCAAAAGGTAATTGTTCAATTCCGTTTAAATAACGAGTAATTTTTCCCTCAGGTGAGATCATAATCAAAGCTGCTGCATGAATGTAATCAACTTTTCCGAGTTTTGTAACGGTTTTTTCAAAAGTAAATCCAACCTTATCAGCAAGAACATGAGAAGAATTATTCTCACCAATAACAAAATGCCATGCATCTGCTATATAATCTCTACCAATAGCATTAATTTGATTTTTTCTTTTTGCTGCTGCTAAAGCAGGTGTTTCATCTTCCGCAAAAGAAACAGTTAATACTTTATAGTCTGTATTTTCTGCTAAATCTAACTTTCCAAGCATATGTGCTAAGTCATTTAATTGCGGTGTACAAATTCCCGCACATCTAAAATAGTTTAATGTAAGAATTGTAGGTTTTCCATTCATCAATTTTTTAAGAGTAACACTCTTCCCATTTTCATCTAAGAAGGTTAAGTCTAATGGGACCACATCACCTAATTTTTCTTGTATACCTAATGTAGTTGCATTAGCAAAGCTAATAATTAAAGACAAAGCAAGTAACAATTTTTTCATAAAACTCCCTATAATTCGTATAAAATAAGGCGAATTATATGATAATATAGATTAAATGCACTTGAATTTATTCGCTAATCTTAATGTTTATTTAAGGTTAGTGATTACTATTAGTATTTATTATTTTTGGATTTACACTATATAACGCGATGAGAGCGATACATGAGAAAAGAAAAAAACAGTATATATCTCCACTAAGCTTGTACGCAATAATACCAAAGATAGTATTACCTTGAGGAATCAAAAAATAAAGTATTTTTGAGCGTTTTTTAAGTTGTGTTACATATTTATCATTATCTTTATTTAAGCTATAAAGATTTAATGATCTTTTTAAAAGAAATAAATATAAAAGGGGGAGTTCTATAAGCTTATATATAAGTAAAGCCATTATGAAATGTTGATTATATTTTCCCTCAAAATAATTGAGAGGTGTTATTGTAAAAGTGCTATCAACAATAAAGGCTAAAAGAGCAAATATACAAATAACACTAGCAGCAATGAGGCGACGTTTTTCTAAATTTTGTACTAATTCTTGCATTAATGTCTAATATGCGTTGATGGTTATACCAATGTAAATAGCTACAGTGCCCATTATTATATTTACAGGTAATAAAAAACTATTGACTGTCCACATGCAGTCAGTAGCTTTAGTAGCAGAGCATCCTTCACTTTGTGCTTTTGTAATTATCCAAGTCATTAAAAGCATATTCATAACCATTGCTATCCAAATACTTATTTTCATTGTTATATGTCTATAAATTTCCATACTGTTAGCGTCTAATATAAACCCTTGCGTATCTATCGCATTATCTTTATATCCAAGTGCCATAAATAATGCACTAAGGGCAGATGTTGTTATAAAGAATGCTAAAAACTTAAAATATTTTTTTATTAAAGAAGCTCTACCAGCTAGTCTTTTTTCAACTGAAACACGAGGATGCGCACTTCTTGTAATCACAAAGAGAGCAACCATACCCCCAACCCAGATGACAGCACTCATTACATGAATAAATATAACTATATTAGCATAGTCCGTCATAACTTCGTATATTAAATCTCTCATTTGTCTTCCTAATCTATTATTAAATCTAATAATATCTACATATAAATTTAAGAAGACTTAAGTTCTTCCAATTTATTCAATATTGTGTATTTTCGTAGAAGAACAACAGCTTTTTGTGTCTATTGTCTTTGTGCTATACATTGTATACTGTTCATATGCTTTAAAGAGTGTCCATCCACCATAAAGAATTATAGTTACTGCGGCAAGTTGAATCATTGTCTGACGAAATCTATTTTGCGAAAAAAGTCCAACTATAAATGCAAAACTAAACAATGCTGGAATTGTAAATATTCCAAATACAAACATTACAAAAGCTCCAAGAAAAGCAGACTCCGTCGTTATGGACGTAATAAGCATTGTATAAATAAGTCCACATGGAAGAAGACCGTTTAGTAATCCTAAAATAAAAAAACTTTTTAAAGAAACAGAAGTAATTTGTGAGACAAAAATTGCTTTATACCATTGCTTTTCACTAATAGAGTATTCTATAAAAGTTAAAAATCTTAATTTTCCTGCAAAAGAAAGTCCCATTGCAATCATTAAAAATCCAGCTATAAAAAATAAAACTGCCCTCGTTAAAGGTGTAACATCCCATAATGAACCAAAGTATCCAAAAAGTGCACCAAGAAGAGTATAGGTAGTTATTCTTCCAAAATTATATAAGAGATGGTATGTGCCCTGAGAAAGTTTACTTTGTTCAGGCTTTATTTTTAACGTAGTGTATGTAATAATAAAACCACCGCACATTCCAATACAATGCCCAATAGAACCTAAAAAGGCAAAGCTTATAATTGCAATTAATTCAATATTTTCCATATGCTAGCTCTATTTTATTTTCGTGCTTCTTTCATCAAGTTCAAAAATGTACCAAAGATATAAGCACTCTCTTTTGGTCCGGGACTTGCTTCTGGATGATGTTGCACAGAAAAAATAGGTTCATCTTTATAGCGAAGACCTTCAATCGTGTTATCAAAAAGATTTGTATGTGTAACATCTGCTATTTCTATAATACTATCAGGAACATTATAGTTGTGGTTTTGGGCAGTTATTTCTACTAAACCTGTTTGCTGATTTTTGACAGGATGATTGCCACCGTGGTGACCAAATTTCAATTTGAATGTGTCATAACCATGTGCGATTGAGAGAAGTTGATGCCCAAGGCAAATTCCAAAAATTGGAATTTTAGCTTTTATAAGTTCTTTAATTTGTTCTTGCTCTTTTTTAAGAACTAAAGGATCACCTGGTCCATTTGATAAAAAAACACCATCAATAGATTGCGCTTTATATTTTTTAATTAAATCTTCTGCTTTAAAATCATTTGGAATTACTTCAACTCCAATTTTTGCATTTACAATCTCATTTAAAATATTTCTTTTTACACCAAAGTCTATAACAGCTATCGTCGCTTCAGACTTGGGAGCTTTTTTATATTCAAAAATACCTTTTTCTGAATAGGTAGCACTTTGGTGTATATATGCTTTTTTCGTGCTTACTTGTTCTATATAGTTTATATCTTCAATACGGGGAGCTTTTTCTAAAATAGCTTTTAATTCTTCTTTACTACTAATTTCACTTGAAGCTACCATCATCATAGCACCTTCATCTCTTACCATCTTTGTTAAATAACGCGTATCTATATCACAAATTCCCATAACATTATGTTGTGTTAAAAAATCTGATAAAGATTCTTCGGCTCGAAAGTTAGAATAGCGTGCTTGGTACTTACGTACTATCATACCCTTAGCATGTGCCGAAGTACTTTCCATATCTTCTGCATTTACACCTACATTACCAATTTCAGGCATTGTAAAGGTTACAAATTGTCCTGCGTATGAGGGGTCTGACATTATTTCTTGGTAGCCACTTAAAGATGTATTAAAAACTATTTCACCAACACTAGTAGTATCAGCTCCAAAACTTTTAGCCTCAAGAAAAGTTCCATTTTCTAAATAAATCCAAGCTTGACGTAAAGTATTTGACATCTATTGCATACCTCTTTTCGTAAGTTCTTCTCTGTATATTTTTTCATAAAGAATATCAAACTCATCAGTTCCAGGAATATATCGTTTCTTATATGAGCGTATTTTTTCAATAACAGCATCCTCTAGCTCTGAAGCTTCTGCAATAAATGCTGTAATTGCATTATAAATAATATTTTTAATCCTATTTTCTGTAACATCAAAATGAATCAAATCTTCTTCATAGAGTTCATCTAAAATTTTATGTGCAATATCTGAATATCTTTCTTCATAGTTTAAAATAACACCAAACTCAGGTGCTAATTTTTTCTTAATCATAAAGAAAAGTTGTCTCTCATCTGCAAGCATAAACTCTATTTCTTCTTCGTTATCATCACATATATCAGCAGCCTTGTCTTCGAGTGCCATTTCTTGATTTATATTATGAATCAAAATTTTCTCAGCTTCAAGTGCTATAGGTTCTAAGCCTTTTGTCATGGTTGCTACACCACTTTTGTTAAGATCTATTGCGATTTTACTTGCGATATGAGGTACTGATTTAAGTGATATTTTCATAATGTTAAGAGCCTACTTATTTAATAAATTTAGACATTCTACACTAAGTTAGGTAAAGATATGTTGAGATAGAAAAAATGTCTAACAATTAACTTAATGAGTTTATGATATTATTCCAAAAATTAACCAAAAGATAGGTACTTATGAACATACTTCTAAAACATAAAAAGAAAATTATATTTTTCATATTCAGTGCGATTGCTATACTCTATTTGAATCAAGAAAAAACATACCCGAGTAGTATTTATAAAAAATATTTAACGAAAACAAATAAGGAAATGCAAGTCTTTGAACGTAATGAAAAAATAAAAGATATTTCATATTCATTTGCGCAAGACAATGCCATTTCTCCTAAACACAGAGATGTAATTTATAATTGCCTTGGATACCTTATTTATAATGCAAAAGAAGATGCTTCAGTTCAAAATTCTTTAACACAATGCAAAAATGACTACCATTCAAAAGATACATCTTTTACATACTATAATCAATCATGGCTTATGAGAGACTTCAGTAGATGGGATGGTAGTTATGTTCCTTTAGAACGTATTATTAAAAAACATATCAAAGAAAAACGCTCGTACAAATTTAAAAAAGTAAACTACAAAATGATGTTTGATGACACTCGTCCACACATGTTTGTTTCCATAGACTTTAGAGCAGCAAACTTAGGTGGAATGATGATGGACAGAACTATGTCTATAAAAGTAGATGCACAAACAAAAGAACTTTTTGATTTAAAATAAAATCTTTTATTTTGCTAAAAGAAGTGTCAATTCTGATGCTTTTTTAGCATCCATTTTTGTTAATATTTGTCCTACCGTTTTTGGTTTTAAAGCTGTTAAAATAGCTGCTGCTTCTTTAGAATCCATGTCTGAAAGTATATTTGAGGCTGCTCCTGCTTTCATTTTTGCAAATGTTTGCGCAATTTTACTCATTTTTATTTTACTTACTTCATGCAATATTTTTTCATTCTTCTCAAGCATCATTTTAATAGAACTTTCTTTTGCAGTAATTGCAGCAAGTTTTGTAGCAATAATCTCTTCTTTTTGTGACAATCGACTCTCTTTTCTTTTAAGTAAGTCTTCTGTAGCTGATTGCAAAGCACTAAGTGCTTGTTTTTGTTCATCAATACGTTCTAGCTCTACTAAAAGTTCACTCTTTCTTTCTTTAAAAATCTCAGTACAATCAAAAAGCCTATCACTTGTTTGTAGGGCTATAAGAGGTAAAACTACAAGACTCAACAATAATAAAAACTTCATATATCTTCCTTTACTTTGCTCTTTTTTGCATGAATCATTAAGGCAATTTCATCAAGATCTTTTGCCTCTTGAATTTTCTTTTCTTGAAGTATCTTTTTAATCTCTTCAAGTTCTAAATAATGAAACTTTTCATATTCAATCATGTCTAGCTTTAGTTGCTCTTTTGCTTGTCTTACTTGAACTTCCTTAAAAGAAACCCATTCTTTATTATGTTCAATCACTCCCCTTTGGGAATCAAAAAGTGTACGAGCAGCTAGCATTTCTCCAACTTTTCCACTTTGTGGTGATGCAACATCTGAAAGAAGCTTATAAGAAATGTCGAGTGCTTCTAAAGCAGATTTAAGGTCTCTATTCGCATTTTGAAGGGTTTCTTCACTACGTTGCATGGTGCTTTTTTTTAAAGTAACTAATGAAGTGTAGCGAGTTTTCATAGTAAATACTCCCGTGTAACTGTAGAAAACCGTAGAGATTTCTTGTCTCTACAGCAAAAATGAGTTTTTGCTCATTTTTAAGAATTATAATATAATTGTATCATCTCTCTCAGGTGAAGTAGAAATGATTCCTACTTTTGTATTACTGATTTCTTCAATAATTTTAACGTACTCTTGTGCAGTTGCTGGTAGGTCTTCAAATTTTCTAACACCAACTGAATTATCCCAACCTTTAAAAGTTTTATAAATAGGGGTAACATTTGTAAGATCTGATGGTAAGTAATCAATCTCTTTTCCATCTACTTCATAGGCAATACAAACTTTCACCTCATCAAAACCATCAAGAACATCAAGTTTCATAAGAGAGAGCTCATCACAACCATTTAAACGAGAAGCATGACGTGTTGCAACAGCATCAAACCAACCACATCTTCTTGCACGTCCTGTAGTTGTTCCAAACTCATGCCCTTGCTCACCTAAACGTTTACCATCTTCGCCTAAGTCTTCTGTAGGGAACGGTCCGTTACCAACACGTGTACAATACGCTTTAACAATTCCTATAACTTTTCCAATATCCTTAGGATTAATCCCAAGACCAGTACAAGCACCAGCGCTTACAGTTGCAGATGATGTTACATAAGGATACGTACCATGGTCAATGTCTAACATTGTACCTTGCGCACCTTCTAAAAGTATACGCTTGTTAGCATCAAGTGCTTTCCAAACCATTTGGGTTGTGTCTGTAATGAAAGGCGCTAATGAAGCTTTATAGCCTTCTAATTCTTTAAGAAGTTCATCCTTTTTCGGAGTAGGAATTTCATAAATATCAAAAATTTGTCTATTTTGCTCAAAATACTCAATAATAGAAGCCGTAAGTTTTACAGGATTTAAAAGTTCGCCAACACGAAAACCAGTACGGTTAATTTTATCTGCATAAGCAGGTCCAATTCCCTTCCCCGTTGTGCCGATAGCTTTATCACCTTTAAGTCTTTCTTTTGCTTGGTCAATTAAAGCATGGTAGTAAAGATTTAAATGTGCTTTATCAGAAATATACAGACGACCCTCTAAACCTTCAAACTGCACCATCTCTTTTATAATAGATGAAGGAGAAAGAACAACACCATTTCCTACTACATTAATAGCCTGAGGATTTAAAACACCAGAAGGGATTAAGTGTAGTGCAAATTTAACACCATCTACCCAAATAGTATGCCCAGCATTATGACCACCTTGGCTTCTACAAACCATATCATATTCACATGCTAGCCTATCTACTATTTTACCTTTTCCTTCATCGCCCCACTGAATACCTACAATTAAATCTGCTTTACGACTCGCCATTTAGTGCCTCGCTGTATTGAACTTTAGTTCTTATCATTACTTTACTTCCTTACTTAATGTATCACACAGTGCATCTGTATAAATTGCAAAACCAACAGATGTTGCTTCTGCTCCCTTATATCTTCCACCACGCGCATATACTTCATTTTTATCTATTACTCTAAAAAATAGCTCGTCATAATAAAGCATTTTCGCGTAATACATAGGCGCTAAAACAGAATTTTCACATTTTGTTTCAGAACATAATTCTTTCATTTTCTTTAGTTCTCTTTGTATCTCTTTTGGAGCTATTTGAATCACTTTATCTATTTGTTCCACATGCTGAAGATACACTAGTTTTTCGAGCCATTCAACTTTTAAGTTTAAAAATTTTTCAATGTTAAGATGTTTAAAATCTTCTATACTTAATGAATCAAACATCTCCACGAGTAACTCTGGAATTTTAATATTCGAAATTTGCATTAAAGGTTTCATATCAAGTTTATCAAAAATACTTACTGCAATATTTGTAACACTTGCAAGATTCTTTTCCCCAATAAACTCAGCACCAACTTGGTACTGTTCTTCAGTTGGAAAACGAAAAACAGGCTGAATATAAAACCATTTTTTTTGTTCTGTATTTTTACCAAGACGTTTTTCTATAATTCGGACAACATCTATGGTCGAATCTGCACGTAATGAAAGTGAATTATTCTGTGCATCATTTACACGGATAAGTTCTTTTTCATCTGAAATACTTAAATGTTGATGATAAGAAAATACAGGAGTAACTATCTCTTCAAAACCATTTTCATCTAAAAGAGTACTTGCTATATTTTCTATACGACGTTTTGTTTTTGCACTATTACCAAAGTATAATTTACTTCCCGTTGGGATTTCGTGTTCTAATACCATTTAACTATCCATTCCAAAAGTGATTTCATTGAAAATTTTATTTGCAGTTCCATTATACGTACGACGATTAAGTTTTGCTAAACATAATTCAACTGCATTTACAACCCATGCCATCTCATAGTTTTCTATAAGACCCATTTGATTGATTCTAAAAATTTTACCTTTTAAGTGGTCTTGACCACCAGCAACATTTACTCCAAAATCAACCTTAAGGAGTGTACGAATTTCAGCAGCATTTTCATCATCAATCGTTGTCATAGACTTTGCGGGAGATGATGGATAAACATGGAGGCCTATTGCTTGAAGTGCACTATTTACTGCTTTTGCTCTTAGAGCAGTTCTTTCATAAAGTTTTGTAATGCCACCCTTGACTTCGATAGTTTCAAGAACTTCCAAAAGTCCTATAATTAAAGTAGTAGCAGCTGTGTATGCTGTTGTATTTTGCTTTTGCTTTTTAATTTCAGATGCAAGGTTTAAATAATAGCCTTTGCCTGCGCCTATTTTATGAATAGCCATTTCACTTAAACCCAAGATAGAAAGACCTGGGGGAAGCATAAGGGCTTTTTGACTCCCCGCAATTAAACAGTCAATATTTGCAACATCTATAGGTTCAACACCAACAGCAGTAATACCATCAGCGATAACCATAATATTTGGATTTATATCTTTAACTGCTTTTGCAATCTCTTCAACTGTGTGACGAAGTCCACCAGCAGATTCACTAATTTGGATTGCTATAGCATCAATATTAGCATTATTTTTAACAGCTTTGACAACAGATTCAAGTGAAGCAGGAGTGTTCCACTCATTTTTGATCTCTACATTTTTTAGTCCATGAGACAGAGCAATTTTTCCAAATCTTTCACCAAATTTTCCAGAGTTCACACTTAAAAGAGTATGATGACATAAGTTAATCACAGCAGCTTCCATAGCCCCTGTTCCACTTGAAGCTATCATAACTACTTCATCAGTTTTAAAAAGGTTAAAAAGATGCTTTCTTGTTTTTTCAAAAATCGCTTCAAACTCTGGTGTACGATGATGCATCGTGACATCACTCATTGCATTACGAACGTTTTGAGGTACTGGTGTTGGACCAGGAGTAAATAGTAACATGTAAAATTTCCTACGAGGTAAATATGTTTATTTAAAAACCTCGTATTATATCGAAAATTATTTAAGTTTAGTCTTGGAGTCTTTGACTCATTAGCTCATTCTTGCAGTAATTGTATCTAAAGTTTTAAAGATTGCCTCTTCATTAAATGGTTTTACCATATACCCATTCGCACCTTTTTTAATCATTTTTAAAACACTTGCTTTGGTTCCCTCCGTTGTAGCCATGATAATACGTGTTTTTTTCCACTCTTTATTTGCGCGAATTGCATCAACAACTTGTTCACCATTCATATTTGGCATATTCCAATCAAGAAGTACAATATTGATATTTTCTTTTTTCATCATCTCCATCGCAAATATTCCATCTTCGGCTTCATATATTTTAAGTTCTTCAAAGTGAGTTTTTTTAAAGTATCTTTGCATCGTATTTGTCAACACGCGTCTTACTATTTTGCTATCGTCTACTATTAATACATTCATTTAGCTTCTTTTATGTTAAAATTTCGTGAAAATTCTAACATAAAGAATTATATTTTTTCTTTAAATTGTCGCTAAACTATACTAGGAGTATTGTATGACCCTTTTTGACTCTATTATTTTAGGTGTAATCGAAGGATTTACTGAGTTCTTACCTATTTCATCTACTGGTCATCTCATTGTAGCGAGTCAATTTCTTGGCATTGACCAAACTGCAAAAACGAAAGCGTATGAAGTTATTATCCAGTTTGCTGCAATACTCGCAGTTATACTTAACTATAAAGAAAAGTTTACTTTCAAAAAAATTGACCTTTGGACAAAAGTATTCTTGGCATTTATACCTATTGGAGCTGTTGGCTTTCTATTTGCAGACCAAATTAAAGACTTATTTTCTATCCAAATTGTGGCTACTATGTTTATTATAGGTGGTATACTATTTTTAATTGTAGAAAAATATTTTATCGATGAAAACAACCTCCCCATAAATGATGTAGAAAAAATCACTTTAAAACAATCAATGATCATAGGGTTTGCTCAAATCTTTGCTCTTATTCCAGGGACTAGTAGAGCTGGTTCTACCATTATAGGTGCTTTACTTGTTGGTCTTAGTAGAAAAGCAAGTGCAGAGTTTAGTTTTTTACTTGCCTTTCCCGTAATGAGTGCCGTGACTGCCTATGATTTACTTAAACATTATAAAGATTTTAATGATGCCAACCTCATGGTTTTAGCGGTTGGTTTTGTCGTTGCATTTCTTGTTGCTTATCTTACAATAAAATTGTTTCTAAAGTTTTTAGAACGCTTTACATTTGTCGCTTTTGGGATTTATAGAATAGTATTTGGAGTAGTATTACTTATTGTATTTTCTTAAAATATCTTTGGAATAACTATTGCTAATAGTTATCTAGCTTATTAAGAAGGAGATACAATGCGGGCAATTATCAGATATAACGCAAATTTAAGTACTTTAATCAATAAACTAGAACAAACTTTCTATAGTATTAGTCGTAAGTTACTATAGATATCGGCAATTTAAAGAGTTTCTAAAATTATTTTTGCCAAATGAAGTGCTTTAGAACGATGGGATAAATTTCTTTTTATCGTATTGTCTAATGCACCTAATGTTTTCTCGTATCCTAGAGGGATAAACATCGGATCATAGCCAAACCCTTTAGTACCACTAGCATGTGACATTGCTCTTCCATACATCCAACCATGCACACAAAATTCACTTTCTTTTGTAACTAATGCTATAGCTGCTGTGTAATGCGCAGGTGAACTTTCTACTCCCTTTTCTTTAATAGCATCCATTAATTTTGTCAGATTATCTTTATCGCTGGCATTTGTACCACCGTACCTTGCACTAAAAATGCCAGGAGCACCGTTTAAAATATCTACAGATATTCCACTGTCATCTGCAAGAACTATAATACTGTCATCATTTATTGCATTAAATACAGCACGTGCTTTTATAAGTGCATTTTCTTTAAATGTATCAGCATCTTCTATTATCTCAAACTCTTCTATTATTTCTCCATAGGGAATCACTTCATAGTCTCCACAAAGTGCTTGAATCTCTTTTACTTTACCTTTATTAGATGTAGCTAAAACTAATTTCAATTTTCTCTTCCTTAGTATATATATCACATATTATTGTATAATCGCACTATTATACTATAAAGGGCTACATATGTTTAAAAAAGTGTTACCACTCTCATCCATAATTTTCCTACGCTTTTTAGGATTATTTCTCGTTTTACCTGTTCTCTCTGTTTATGCACTTGACCTTGATGGTGCTACACCATTATTAGTTGGTGTAGTTGTTGGTGGCTATGCACTTACTCAAGCAATTTTTCAAATTCCATTTGGAACTATTAGTGATAAAATCGGAAGAAAACCTACTATTCTTTTTGGTCTCATTATCTTTTTTATCGGTTCAATCATTTGTGCTTATTCTACAGATATTTATACTTTAATGATTGGACGATTCCTTCAAGGTGCTGGAGCTATTGGTTCTGTTGCTACGGCCATGGTATCTGACCTTGTTGAAGAAGAAGTACGTGGAAAGGCTATGGCTATTATGGGTGGATTCATCGCTATGGCTTTTGCTCTTTCTATGGGTCTAGGTCCTGTTATAGCTTCTAACTTTGGTATCAGCACTATCTTTTTAATTACTGCTGGTTTAGTAATTGTTTCCATTGTGATTCTTTTTACAAAAGTACCAACTCCTCCAAAAATAAGACATATTTATCATAACACTTCTAAAACAAGTGATATTTTAAAAGATAACAACCTTTTAAATATGATTATAATAAATACCCTGCAAAAAGGTCTTATGACTGCTGCATTTGTAATTATTCCTATTATTTTAACAAAGGCCGAATACGGCTTTAATTGGGATAAATCTGAGTTATGGATGGTATATGTACCAGCTATGATTGCCGGTTTTCTTGCTATGGCTCCAGCAGCAATCCTTGGTGAAAAGAAAAATATACCTAAACAAATATTTTTAGTTTCTATCGTGTTGTTTTTTGCATCATTCCTCATTATGGGCTTTACTAATTCAAGCACTCTCTTTATCGTAGGTGTTGTGTTTTTCTTTGTCGCTTTTAATATGATGGAACCACTCGTTCAATCTATGATTAGTAAGTTCGCTAAAGTACATCAAAAAGGTGCAGCTCTTGGTATTTCAAATACTGCCGCATACTTTGCAACTTTCCTTGGTGGAACATTTGCAGGTATCTACTTAAATGGTGCAGATAGAGAAACACTATCTCTTGTTCTTTTAGCCATTATAGTGTTATGGCTTATATGGACTGCTCTTAAGCTTCAAAACCCTATTAAACACTCACATCTTTACATAAATAATGATGACGTTGATTACGATAAACTATATGCTTTAGAAGATGAAAATATAGCTGAATGGTATATTAATGAAACAGAAAATGTTGTAGTTATCAAATATGTTAGTGCAAAAGCTAATGAAGACGACTTAAAAAGTAAAGTTTTAAAATAAAGCTTTACTCTGCTTCTTTCACATGTAAAACATGTGAAAGTTAGAACTTAATCTTTTTGAATCATAACCTCTAAAAATGCACTAATATGTGACATCACATAGTTTAACACTTCTTCATCTTCTTCATTAAAAGCAAAGTTATTATCCATTTTATTTATAAGCTGAATTACACCTAATCTACTCTCTCCAAAGCCAAGTATAGGTGCACTTAAAATTGACTTCGTTGTGTACCCACTTCCTTTATCAATATTACTATTAAACTTAGGACTATTTTGAGCATCGTTTACAACCATTGTCTTTTTTGTTTTAAAAACTTCACTTACAATTCCTGCATCATCAGGAACTTCTAAGAAACTAATTCCATCAATATATATAGACCATAAACTCTTCGTAGTATTATCATGGATAAAAATTGTACAACGATCCGCTTTAATGATATCTTTTAAAGCCCAAGAGATAAGTTCTATTTTTTTTGCAAAATCATCTTCTAAAACAAGTTGTTTATTAAGTTTTAAAAGTGAATTTAACTTTATATCATCAATTTTTTTAGCCATGCTAGTACATCTTTATTTAAATTTTTTATTATTTTGTTGTATGAAACTATAGCACCTTTGGCATTAGTAGTTTCACAATTTTGTAAATACTTAAACTCATGTGACCCTAATAACTTTGATGTTTTTGCATCAATAGCATAAAGTCTAAGCGTAAATACCACATGCGAAGTATTGTCTTTATTGAGTATCTGTCTTGCTTGAACAAGTGCACCTTCAAGAAGCACATCTGCATGTATTTTTGAATGTGATGTAAAAATACTAGTAAATAATCCACTATTATAAATAGTTTTCGCTAAATCTTCTTCTACTAAGTGAACAAAATCTTCATTCCACATGGCGTAAAGGTAAGTATTAACTTCAAACGATGGCTTTTTATACCAAATATTGTTATTTTTAATATACTTTGGAGATTTTAAGTGTGCTATTTTCAAGACTTTATTAAGAGGTACACTCTCTTTCGAAATTACCGTGTTATCTTCTATTGTATACTTAATAATAGGCTTTGAAACATCTTTCATTGAACACCCACTAAAAAGAATACTTACAAAAAGAATAGCTATTTTAATCATGACTCTCTCCTGGTCCTAAAATTTTCTTGTTACTTTTATAGAGTAAATCACTTGGACTCTCTTTAATCGCCTCAACTGTACTTTCCATTTTTAATGATAAATCACGTAAAGAGATAGCTGTCTCATTTAAAATTTGTAAGTTCTCTTCTATAATACTTGCCATATTAAATTCTCCATTTTTCAATTCTTTACGCATATCAACAAAAAATTCACTTGTTCTATCTGCTGCACCACTTGCTTTATCGCTCATAACACCCATTTTAGTAATTGAAGGTAGCATGTCTCGTTCAAACTGTTTTGTATGCTCTAAAAAATCGTTTATCGAAACAACTAATTCACTCATCTTTTGTTTGTTTTGATTGATATAAGTAGTTGTCTCAGCTACGTTATCCATTGTTAGTGAAATATTATTCATGTTTTCATTACTCATAAGAGTATTTGTTTTACTCAGAAGACTAGAGATTTGATCCATATTATGTTTACTAAGAACATAGTTTACTTTGTCAAGGATAGTTTCTATTTTTACAGTAATAGATTCACTGCTATCAAAAAGATGCGACATAACAGATTTCTTTGATGGAATAACAGCAATTTTTCCTTCTTCTAAAGGAAGTCTTTGGGACTTATTGTAACCACCCTTTAACTCTATATATTTGAGCCCTGTAATTCCTTGAGAATCTAAAACTGTAAAAGTATCTACTTTTATAGGTGTGTCTTGAAGGATTTCAAGCAGTACTTCTACTTCTTCGCTGTTATCTTTATTAATGGTTATTTTTTTCACACGCCCTACTTCAACTCCACGAAGTTTTACTAAAGACTCTATGTTTAAACCGGAAACAGATTCTTCAAAGTATGTGTAATAATAATCATGTTTAATGGACGTATTACCATACTTCGTTAACCAAAATAAAAATGATAGTAATGCTATTGTAATTACTATTACAAATGTACCCACGATGATATAACTTAGTCTTTTTTCCATTCCCTTCCCCTTAAACTTTTAAAAATTCTTTCACTGCATAGTGCTGAAAGTTTTTAGCTTCCTCACGTGTACCTTCAAAGAGAATTTTTTTATCATGAATAATACAAAACTTATCTAGCACATGCTCTATCGTGTGTAAATCATGTGTAACCATTACAATAGTTAAACCTAGCAGTGTAGCTAATTCCCGAATTAACCTATCAAAACTCTCCGCACTCGCAGGGTCAAGACCACTTGTTGGTTCATCTAAAAACATAATTTCCGGTTCCATTGCTAAAGCACGAGCTAATGCCACCCTTTTTTTCATTCCACCACTTAACTCACTTGGAAAAAGGTATGTGGCTTCACTTTTAAGCCCTGACATTTTAAGTTTACTAAGTGCAATTTGTTCTATTATTTCTTTTGGTAAGTTTGTGTATTCAATAAGTGGCAAAGAAACATTTTCAATTACATTAAGTGATGAGTAAAGTGCTCCAAACTGAAATAGAACTGCCCATTTTTTCTTTAACTCTGCTATCTCCCTATAAGAAATATCTTTAATCGATTTTCCCATAACCTCAATTCTTCCACCTTGAAACTCTTGAAGCATAATAATTTCTCGCATAAGTGTTGACTTGCCACTCCCACTACCACCTAAAATACCGTATACTTCACCACTTTTCACATCAATGTTAACACCATCATGCACAACTTTAGAACCAAAGCGAGTTACTAAATCGCGTACTTTAATGACTGATTGACTCATATACCTATCTCCGTTAAAAGAACTGAAATTAAAGCATTACAAGCAATAACCCAAAAGATTGCATTTACAACACTAATGGTCGTATAATGCCCTATACTCTCCGTACTTCCAGTAACTTGAAAACCTCTAAAACATCCTATAAGTGCTATAAGTAAGCCAAAGAATGGTGCTTTAATAAGTCCGATTACAATATGTTTTGTTTCAACAACATCACGTGCTCTCAGTATAAACTCAGTATAAGAAACTCCTAAGTGGGAATCAGCAACTATCATCCCGCCAAAAACACCGACAATATCTGCAAAAAATACGATTAAAGGCATAGAAATAACAAGTGCTATTACCCGAGGTAAAACCAAAAAACGTATAGGATCAAAGTTCATAGTTCGCATTGCGTCTATTTCTTCTGTGATTTTCATTGTACCTATTTCAGCAGTATAAGCAGAAGCACTTCTACCAGCGATAACAATAGCTGTAATAAGAGGTGCAAGTTCACGAAAAACAGATATAGCCACCATATCTACGATAAAAATATTTGCACCAAATTTTGCAAGTTGGTCAGCACCTTGGTATGCGATAACTAAACCAACAAGAAAAGAAGTCAGTGCTACAATAGGAAGTGCTTTTGCACCTGATTTTTCAATATGAGCCATGGTAGCTTTAAAACGAAAATGAGAAGGAGAAAAAAGAAGTCTAAAAAATTGAACAATATTTTCGCCGAAAAAAGATAAAAAAAGTATAAATGAATGTATTGGGTCAATAATAGACTTACCTAATTTGCTGACCTGTGTATAAATTTTAGATTCTTTATTTTCAATAAGCGCCGGTTTTTGTCGTAAATTTTTTCTTGCAAAAAGTAAAATACTTCGAAAAGAATCTTTCAATTCTTTGAGCGCAGAACCCACTTTTCTTTGCGAAAAATATGACATCAATTCAACAAGAAGTAAGGCACCAGAATTATCAAGAGAGATTACTTCTTTACAATTAATTTCTAAAAAAACAATTTTTTGAAGCTTGATTTTTTTAACTTGTGAATATATATCTCGAATATATTCTTTAGTTAAGGAACCAGAGATGTGTAAGGTACAAATAGAATATTCATTATATTCAACATTAAAATGAAGCATTAAAGATTCACTTTAATAGTAAATACAGAGCCACATGGAGATTGTAGCTCTATCATATATTTTACTTTTGAGGAGTAATATACATATTGAAATAACGACCTTCGAATTTCGGTGGTTTTTCCATTACACCAAGGTCTTCAACCATTGGCCACACACGTAAAAGGACTTCTTTTCCTGCTTCTGGGTGTGCCATTTCACGACCTCTTAAGAAAACACGAAATTTAACATGGAAACCTTTTTCTAAAAATTCTCTTGCATGTTTTACTTTGTATTGAACATCATTTTCAGCAATTTTAACAGAAAGTTTAATCTCTTTAACAACAATCTTCACTTGATTTTTACGCTGTTCTTTGAGCTTTTTCTCTTCTTGATACCTATACTTTCCGTAATCCATAATCTTTGCAACAGGTGGTTTTGCATCTGGTGCGATAAGAACTAGATCTTGCCCTAATTCATTTGCTTTTTCCATCGCATCATCAAAAGAGATTATCCCTAAAGACTCTCCCCCGTCTACATTACATCTTAACTCTGTTGCACGAATATCATCATTCATTATCACACGGTTTTTTTTAGGGTTCAAAAATTTACCTCATTTATTTTAGTTTGTATAAGTTGAAGAAATTTTTCTTCACTTAGAGTGTATTGCTCTCGTGTACGTCTGTCACGAATAGCTACAGTTTTGTTTTCTATCTCTTCATCCCCAATGACAACAATCATCGGAACACGAGTTTTCTCTGCAATTCTTATACGTTTGTTTAAAGAATCATTTTTTGCATATATTTCACTATCGGCATTTATGTCAATAAGTTTATCTGATAATTGCTTAGCATAATCTTTATGTACCTCAGCAACTGGAACAATAGCAACTTGTGTAGGGGCTATAAACATAGGAAATTCACCTGCATAATGCTCAGTTAAAATTCCAATAAATCTTTCAAAAGACCCTAAAATAGCACGATGTATCATAACCGGTTGCATTTTTTCATTATCTTCACCGTTATATTCAAGCTTAAAACGTTCAGGTAGGTTATTATCTAACTGAATTGTTCCACATTGCCATTCACGACCAATCGCATCGAGAATCTTGATGTCAATTTTTGGACCATAAAAAGCTCCTCCACCCTCATCTATATCGTAATCAAGGTTATTTGCTTCCATAGCATTAATAAGTGCAGCTTCTGATTTTTCCCAAACTTCTGCATCGCCAACAGCTTTTTCAGGTTTTGTAGAAATCATCATTTTATATTTAAAATCAAATGTAGTCATTAACTTATCAACAAAGTCTACAACTTCTATGATTTGCTCTTCTATTTGATCTACTGTACAAAAAATATGTGCATCATCTTGTGTAAATTCACGAACACGGAAAAGCCCATGAAGGGCACCTGTAAATTCATGACGGTGAACAACGCCGTATTCAAAATACTTTATAGGTAAATCACGGTATGAATGAAGCTCATCTTCATAAACTTTAATATGCCCGACACAGTTCATTGGTTTTACACCAAATTCTACATCATCAATTTGAGTAAAATACATGTTTTCACCATAATTTTGGTAATGCCCGGAGGTTTTCCAAAGGTCTGCTCGAAGCATTTCAGGTCCACGAACTGGTTGGTAGCCACGTTTACGGTGTGCTTTATACAAAAGTGATTCAAAACGAGCACGAAGACGCGCACCCGCTGGAAGCCAGATTGGAAAACCAGCTCCAACTTCTTCACGAAAAGTGAAAAGCTTCATCTCTCCACCGATTTTACGATGGTCACGTTTTTCAGCTTCTGCGAGCATCGTCATATGGTCTTTTAATGACTCTTTATCTGCAAATGCAATTCCATAAATACGAGTTAGCATTTCATTTTTAGAATCACCCCCAAGATAAGCACCTGCTAATTTCGTAAGTTTAAAGTAACGAATGAGACCGATAGATGGTAAGTGTGGTCCACGGCACAAGTCTTCAAATTCACCTTGCTTATATATAGAAACTGTATTATCTTTGATACGCTCCATTACAGAAAGTTTTAAATGATCATCTTTAAATTTTTCTTTCGCGTCATCCATAGATAAAGAATATTTTTCTATTTTATATTTTTTCTTAGCAAAAGAAAGCATTTGTTTTTCAATCTTTTTTAAATCACCTGAACCTATTTCAGATTCTGTTTTAAAGTCATAATAAAAACCCTCTTTTACAGTTGGTCCAACATAAAACTTTGCATCTGGATAAAGTGACTTAATAGCTTGAGCCATTAAGTGCGCAGTTGAATGACGAAGAACATCGAGTGATTCAGGAGAGTTATCTAAAATAATCTCTTCCCCTTCAATCCCTCTTTCTTCTGCTGTAACAAGGTCTAGTATTTCGTCGTTATATTTTATTGCTATTGCGCTCAATATTTTTCCTTAAAGTTCAGTTTTTAAAATTGCACCTTGAGATGCATTTGTAACAAGTAATGAATACCGTTTAAGCCATTTTGATTTTACTTCATTTTTATATGGTTTCCAAGCGGCACGTCTTTGAGCTAAAGTAGCTTCATCTACATTTAACTGTAAAAGGTGTTTATCGGTATCAAGTTCTATCTCATCACCATCTTCAACAAATGCGATTAAACCACCCTCAGCAGCTTCAGGAGATACATGCCCGATAGATGCCCCTCGAGTAGCACCTGAGAAACGTCCATCAGTTACAAGTGCCACTGACTCACCAAGACCCATACCCATAATAAGTGAAGTAGGTGCAAGCATTTCTTGCATACCTGGTCCTCCTTTTGGTCCTTCATAACGGATAATGACAACATTACCTGCTTTAACTTTATGACTCATAATACCAGCCAATGCTTCTTGTTGTGAGTTAAAACAAATTGCAGTACCCTTAAATTGTTTCATATTACCAGTTATTCCTGCAGTTTTTACAACTGCTCCTTCTAAAGCTAAGTTACCAAAAAGGATTGACAATCCACCAACTTGAGAGTACGCATTTTCATTTGTGTGAATAATATCTTCATCTAAAATTTCACAGCCATCAATGCGTTGTGCTAAGGTTTCACCCGTAATCATTAAAGAATCAAGATTTAAAAGTCCCGTACGTTTTGCAACTTCACACATAACAGCATTTACACCACCAGCACGATTTACATCATCCATATGAACATCACTTTTTGATGGAGAAATCTTAGTAATATGTGCAACTTTATCTGCAATTTTATTAATGTTTTCTATTTTATAGTTTATGTCCGATTCTCTAGCAATTGCTAAAAGGTGAAGAACAGTGTTTGAACTTCCGCCCATTGCCATGTCAACAACAAAAGCATTATGAATAGCCTTCTCGTTTAAAATATTTTTCATTTTAAATCTTGGGTCTTCAGCCTTAGCCATCTCTACAACTCTACGAGCAGCAGCTTTAACAAGTTCTATTCTCTCGGGAGTCATTGCTAAAATAGTTCCATTACCTGGAAGTGCGATTCCCATTGCTTCACATAAAGTATTCATAGAATTTGCAGTAAACATACCTGAACATGAACCACCAGAAGGACAAGCTTCACATTCTATTTCAAGAAGTTCCTCATCAGTCATTTTTCCCTCAGCATGTTTTCCAACAGCTTCAAAAGCAGTCGCTAAATCTATAGGAGTACCATCTTTTTTATGTCCTGCAGCCATAGGTCCACCTGAAACAAAAATAGTTGGTACATTCACACGCAAAGCGCCCATAATCATACCTGGAACAATTTTGTCACAGTTAGGAATACAAATCATTGCATCAAGTTGATGTGCGTTCATAACGGTCTCAATGGAGTCTGCAATAATTTCACGTGAAGGAAGAGAATAAAGCATACCCTCATGACCCATAGCAATTCCATCATCAACACCTATAGTATTAAATACAAAGGGAACTCCCCCAGCCTCACGAATCGCTTCTTTCACAATTTCTCCGTACTCATGTAAGAAAAAATGCCCAGGAATAATATCTATATAACTATTCGCAACCCCAATAAATGGTTTATCAAAATCTTCATCTTTTAAACCTGTCGCACGTAACAGTGAACGGTGAGGAGCTTTGTCAAAACCTTTTTTTATAATATCACTTCTCATTTGTAATCCTTAATTTATTTACAATAAGTCAGCGTTAAATCTAACCTATATAATTATTACTCCAAAGTATAACTTAGTGAATGAGACCTTTTACGTTCTCTATTCTCTTAGTAAAAGCCCTAAAACAAGGGTATACTTTATTTATAAAAGTGATTATAGCACTTTTTTATAAATTTGTCTCAAAAACCCTTTACAAATAGAATTCTATCGGCTATAATTCCGGCTCACTTACTAACTTAGTTTAGTAAGAGTATGGATGCGGGAGTAGCTCAGCGGTAGAGCATAACCTTGCCAAGGTTGGGGTCGCGAGTTCGAACCTCGTCTCCCGCTCCATTAATTATTATTGTAAACTGTGATTTTCATTACACATATGCCCGGATGGCGAAATTGGTAGACGCAGGGGACTTAAAATCCCCCGGTAGCAATACTGTGCCGGTTCAAGTCCGGCTCCGGGCACCATTGGAATGAAAAGATTACTGGTGCCATCGCCAAGTGGTAAGGCCGTAGCCTGCAAAGCTACTATCCCCAGTTCAAATCTGGGTGGCACCTCCAGTTTTATAATTTTGATCTTATCAATACAACACGTGGATCTTTGGCAGAGTTGGTCGAATGCACCGGTCTTGAAAACCGGCGAGGGTTATACCTCCCAGAGTTCGAATCTCTGAGGGTCCACCATTTTAAAACACAAAATAAATCCCTAAGATACGAACTAAACTAAACTTTTAAGAAATGAATATATTTTCTTTGCTACCCTATTGCTACCCATTACTTGCCTTATTAACTTTTTTTAGGAATAATCTTAATTCAAATAGAAAGCAGTATTATGGTTAATGTTTTTAGATGAAAGAAAATCTATAGTTTATAATGACATTATGAATCAAAGTTTAAAACCACAAGAGTTATTGAATGAATTCAGTTAAATATACTACTATTAAATAAAAAATAAAAGTAAGCCGGTTTCTTGTCACAAATAAATGTGAATCGCAGTTAAAGGCAAATAAGATAGATTGTATATATCAAATCTTATGAAAAGCACTATAACTTTAGACCTTTAAAAATTAATACACCTAGTTACAGTTCGAAACTATTTTAGCATTAAACTTATGGATACTTTTCCAAATGTTAATCAAATTCTTATTGATGAAATAAGAAATTTAAAAAAAGATATAAAATTGCTTTTAAGTATACATAGTAAGGTGAAAGTGCACGATGAATTTAATATTTCTGGGCAAAAGGAAGCTGCTCGAATATATAAGAAAAGTGTAAAGACTTTACAAAAAAAAATTAAGGAGGGTATTTTGAGAGAAAATATACACTATATTATTGATGAAAATGGCTATTATTCTTTTAACGAATCTGCTCTCATTACTGAAAGAGGGCTAAAAAAAAGTTCTTAAGCTATTAGCTTGAGGCTTTTAAGTATAGTTTACATTTAACTAGACATAAATGAAAGAGATTTTGTGATATACCACAAATTGTTTACATAATTAGCTAAAAGTGTAATCCTTGCTCACAAAATACAATAATAAAGTAGATGAAAAATCTACAAATAATTGGATGGCTTAGCTAACCTCCACTTATTCATAATTTAGAACTTAAATGTTTACATACCGAACAATAGGACTATGGCAAACTTATAGCTGAAGCTTCAGGAAGGGTTGAAGAGCAACTTGAATGATATGAAGTGTTGGTAATTTTTCATCATACTTAACACCACTATTGTGATGCATAAATAAAATTTGTTGCTTTGCCTGATGAACTTGCAACAACATCTCCTTTATTCAATATTTTTCAAACTCTTGAATATTTCTTGTTGTAGTTTATGTCCACAATGCCGTTTAAATGCCATTGAAACACCACTACCAAGTATTAATTTTGTATTGGAGGCATTAACAATAAATGTAGCTTCCTCTTCATCTAGTAAGTTTCCTTGTTTTACAGATAATTTATATGCCATCTAAAGATTTTTAATATTATTCA